>NZ_JBGCCR010000007.1:0-305976 GCF_041262485.1 Streptacidiphilus sp. BW17
CGGCTTCCTCCACCGCTACAACTACCATCGCTGTCACACCGCACTCGGAGGCCAAACCCCCATCAGCCGAGTCAACAACGCTGCGGATCAATACATCTAGAGTGTTGACCATGATTGCCAAGCCGGCGACCTCCGCCACGCTCCGGGAGATCAACCTCCGCACCGTCTTCGACGTCATCCGTGCGCGGGCTCCCATCTCCCGGGCGGAGGTGGCCCGGGTCACCGGGATCTCCAAGCCGACCGTCTCCGCGCTGCTCCAGGACCTGCTCGACCTGGGGCTGGTCGCCGAGTCCGGTGGCGCCGACCGTCAGGAGCTCGGCCCCACCTACGGCGCGCTCTTCTTCGCCCCGCGCCCGGAGGCGGCGCACGTGCTGGCGCTCGACGTCGGCGCGCGCCATCTGCGCGGCGCGGTGGCCAACCTGGAGGGCGAGATCCTGGCCCGCGCGGACGTCGAGGTGGCCGGGCAGGACGCACCGCAGATCGTCGCGACGGCAGCCTCGCTGATGGCCACGGTCGCGAACGCCGCAGGCCTTCCCCCGAGCAGCCTCCAGCACGCCGCCGTGGGCGTCCCCGGCGTCGTGGACCTCAAGGAGGGCCGCATCTGGCAGGCCCTGAACGTCCCTGCACTGGACGGCTATCCGGCGCAGAAGGCGTTCACCGAGGCGCTCGGCGGGATGCCGGTGACGCTGGAGAACGACATCCACCTGGCCGCGCTCGGCGAGCGCCGCTGCGGACGTGGCGCGGATGTGGACAACTTCTGCTTCCTGTCCGTGGGCACCGGTGTCGGCGCGGGCCTGGTGCTGCGCGGCGAGCTCCACCGCGGTTTCGCGGGAGCGGCAGGCGAGTTGGACAGCGTCTTCGACGAAGCCGAGATCGAGTCCAACGACCCCTGCGCGGCGGAGATCCTGCGCTACGCGGAGACGCTCTTCCCGGCCGGGGCCGCGCCCACCGGAGCGGAGGAGCTCTTCTCCCTGGCCCGCGCCGGGGACGCGCACGCGGTGGCGGCGATCGACGAGGAGGCCCGCCGGATCGCGGGCTACCTGGCACCGGTCGCGGCGGTCGTCGACGTCGAACTCGCCATCCTCGGCGGCGGCATCGGGCTCAACGGCGACCTGCTCCTCGACCGCGTCGCCGCCCGCCTGGCCCGACGCGTGCCGTACCCGCCGCGTGTGGAGGTCTCCGCGCTCGGTCACGCCGCGGTGCTGACCGGCGCGGTCGCGCTGGCGACGCACGAGGCGCTGGAGCAGATCCTGGCCGCACGCTTCCACGCCACCCACCGCAGACCGTAGTGCGCTACCGGCGCACTCCTACAGCCGCGCCGTGTGCGCGGGCGCGGACAGTTCGGCGTCCTCGCCGTCCCCGTCGCCCTCACGGCGGTTGCGGACCATCGAGCTGAGCAGGGCGAGGCCGATGAACGCGACGCCGATCAGGCCGGTGACGACCTCGGGGATCGTGTACTTGATGGAGACCATCAGGATCATCGCCAGCGCGCCGATCGCGTAGTGCGCGCCGTGCTCCAGGTAGACGTAGTCGTCCAGCGTGCCCTGGCGGACCAGGTAGACGGTCAGCGAACGGATGTACACCGCGCCGATGCCCAGGCCCAGCGCGATCTGGAAGATGTTCTGGCTGATCGCGAACGCGCCCACCACGCCGTCGAACGAGAACGACGCGTCCAGGACCTCCAGGTAGAGGAAGAGGAAGAACGCCGCCTTCCCGGCGACGAGCAGCGTCGACTTCCCGGACCTCCCGGAAGCCGCCTCACCCTCGCCGACCTCGCCCGCCGCGTCGTCGTCCGCCTCGTCCTCACCCGCGCTCTCGAACAGGTTGGACAGCCCGCCGACCACCAGGTACGAGACCAGTCCGGCGACTCCCGCCAGCAGCACGGTCTCCGCCTGTGCGCCCGCGAAGAACCGCGCGGACAGCATCAGTACGACCAGGGCGACGATCACCGACAGCTGGTCCAGCTTGCCGATACGCTCCAGCCCCCGCTCCAGCGGGCCGAGCCAGCGGATCTCCTTCTCGCCGAAGACGAAGTCGAGGAAGATCATCAGCAGGAACGTTCCGCCGAAGGCGGCGATCGCCGGGTGGGCGGCGTCCAGGTGCTGCGCATAGGTGAGGCCGTTGTAGGTCTTCGACGAGTCCAGCGCCAGCGAGACCACGGTCTGCGGGCCGATGTGCGCGGTCAGCGCGACAACCAGCAGCGGGAAGATGAGGCGCATGCCGAAGACGGCGATCAGCACACCCACCGTCAGGAAGATCCGCTGCCAGAACGGGGTCATCCGCTTCAGCACCGTCGCGTTGATCACCGCGTTGTCGAAGGAGAGCGAGATCTCCAGGACCGACAGGATCAGGACGACGCCGAACCCGTTCGCCCCCCATAGGTACGCGGCGGCGGCCAGACCGAGCAACGTGATCCCGAAAGACCAACGGAAGGTGCGGAGGAACACGTGTCCCAACCTTTCACGTCCGGACGAGCGAAGGGCGGGCGGGTACCTCACCCGTACCGGTGAACGCCCGCCCGCCCCTCAGCTCATGACTTCTTCTTACGAAACGTTCACCCCGAAGTCTAGAGCGATCCCGCGCAGTCCGGACGCGTATCCCTGGCCAACCGCACGGAACTTCCACTCACCCTGGTAGCGGTAGAGCTCCCCGAAGATCATCGCGGTCTCTCCCGAGGCGTCCTCGGAGAGGTCGTACCGCGCCAGCTCGCCGCCGTCGGCCTGGTTGACCACGCGGATGAACGCGTTGCGCACCTGGCCGAAGCTCTGCAGGCGGCTGTCGGCGTCGTAGATCGAGACCGGGAAGACAATCTTGTCGACCTGCGCCGGGACCAGCGCCAGGTTGACCTTGATCACCTCGTCGTCCTCCGCGCCGGTGCCGCCCACGAGCTCGTCGCCCATGTGCTCCACCGAACCGTCAGGGCTCTTGAGGTTGTTGTAGAAGACGAAGTACTCGTCGCCGAGCACGCGTCCCCCCGCGCACAACAGCGCGCTGGCGTCCAGGTCGAAGGCGGCCCCGGTGGTGGCTCTGGCCTGCCAGCCCAGTCCGATCTGCACGGCCGTCAGGTTCGGTGCCGCCTTGGACAGCGAGACGTTGCCGCCCTTGGCCAGACTGACGCCCATAACGTGTTCCCGCCCCTCGATCAGACGTTGACGCCGTAGTCCTGGGCGATGCCGCGCAGGCCGGAGGCGTAACCCTGGCCGATGGCACGGAACTTCCACTCGGCGCCGCTGCGGTAGAGCTCGCCGAAGACCATCGCGGTCTCGGTCGAGGCGTCCTCGGAGAGGTCGTAACGGGCGATCTCGCCGCCGCCGTTCTGGTTCACCACGCGGATGTACGCGTTGCGCACCTGGCCGAAGTTCTGCTGGCGGTTCTCGGCGTCGTAGATGGAGACCGGGAAGACGATCTTCTCGATGTTCGCTGGCACGGCCGTGAGGTTGACCTTGACGATCTCGTCGTCGCCCTCGCCCTCACCGGTCAGGTTGTCGCCGGTGTGCTCCACCGAGCCGTCCTGGCTCTTGAGGTTGTTGTAGAAGACGAAGTCCTTGTCGGAGGCGACCTTGCCGCTCGACGAGAGCAGCAGCGCGCTGGCGTCGAGGTCGAAGTCGGCTCCCGTGGTGGTGCGAACGTCCCACCCGAGCGCGACGAGGACGGCGGTCAGACCCGGCGCCTCCTTGGTGAGCGAGACATTGCCACCCTTGCTGAGGCTGACACCCACGAGTCCTCCAGAAGTTCAGGGGACATGCCGTGTCCCCGTTGGTGCGGTTGCGGTCACTTGACAAGCCAACGGCTCGATCGTAGTGGCGGGTTCCCGCCCGGCGCAGCCGCAGCGCACCAACGGTTACGACAACGTCGCAGTCCCCTCGCGTTCCGGGACGAAAGGGCTCAGATCGCCTGGAGCGCCTTCAGGTACTCCTGCTGGTCACGCGCGTCCGGGAGACCGTTGACGACGGTCCAGCGGACGACGCCCTCCTTGTCGATGACGAAGGTGCCGCGCACGGCGCAGCCCTTCTCCTCGTCGAACACGCCGTAGGCGCGGGAGACCTCACCGTGCGGCCAGAAGTCCGAGAGCAGCGGGTACGCCAGACCCTCCTGCTCGGCGAAGACGCGCAGCGACGGCAGCGTGTCGTTGGAGACGGCGAGGATCTGCACGTCGTCGTTCTGGAACGACGGCAGCTCACGCTCCAGGCTGCAGAGCTCGCCGGTGCAGACACCGGTGAAGGCGAACGGGTAGAACACCAGGACAACGTTCTTCTCGCCACGGAAGTCGGAGAGCTTGACCGCCTCGCCGTGCTGGTTCTTGAGCTCGAACTCGGGAGCCTTGGAACCGACCTCGATTGCCATGCGAAAAACCCCTCATCGTCGTGGGCCGTGCCGGTGACAATCCTGCCATGAGGCAGGCGGGTGACCATGCAGTGTCCAGGGGCGCGGGGAACTGCTGCCTGCCGCCGCAGGGGTTGCACCATCCAGGGGCGCGGGGAACTGCGCGAGAAACCACCCTGCGCGGATTGCCCTGCACGCTCGGCCCACCACGTGGGTGAGTGGCTTGTCGCGCAGTTCCCCGCGCCCCTGGATGGTGCAACTTCCTCGTCGCCGGTAACTGCGGCTCCACCCCAAGCTCACTTGAAGCCCGGCAGGCGGCTCAGCACGCTCACCGCGCTCACCGCCCTGCGGAGCAACGTTCCGCCGGGCAGGTTCGGGACCTGGTCGACCAGCGGGGCCAGTGCCAGCAGGCCTCCCACCCGACGGAGCCGGATCTCGCCCTTGGCGATCATCGACGGCAGCGAGCCCGAGCTCACCAGCAGATGCTCCGCCGCGCCCTCCACCCCCGGAACGTCGTCCTCAGCGGTCCGCGGGCGCGTACGCCACCCGTCCGCGTCCGCCGTGAAGACCCAGCCGACACCCTCGCCCCCCTGGGCGGGGCCCTGAGGTTCCCACAGCCCCGCCGAGGACGGCAGCCGCTGCCGCCATGCGAGCGCGCCGACGACGTCGACCATCGCCGCAAGGCCCGCGTCGGCCAGCGGACGGGGGATCTCCGCGCCCGCGCAGGCCTGAGCCAGCTCATGGCCCATCGCGTGGATCTGCGTCAGCACCGGCAGCGGGCCGAGCGGGGAGTCGACCAGCCTGCGGCCCAGCTCCGGGACCGGCAGGACCTCGTCGAGCGCCGCGGCGACCCGCTCCCTGCCCTCGGCGAGCGCCGCGAGGACCTCGTCGCGGGAGGGGTCGAAGGGCTTGGGCCGCCTGGGGGTCGGCGTCTCGCCGCGCGCCGCCGCCATGAGCGCGCCGAGGACGGGGCGTCCCGGCCAGGAACCCAGCGCAGCGAAGGCGCGCAGATCGCCCTCCCCGGCGTCCGCAAGGGTCAGGAGCGCGTCCCAGCCGCCCAGGATCCGGGCGCGGACGGCCTCCGGCGACTCCTCGGCGATCCCGCGCGGCCCGTGCAACTGCGGCGCGTGCGGTACCGGAGCTGCCTCCCCGCCCTCGGAGTCCCCGGAGTTCTCGGCGTTCTCGGAGACTTCGGAGTCCTCGGAGGCGGACTGATCATCTGCCATGCCGCCATTCTGCCGCCGGGCACTCCCGACCAGCGCGCCGACCACCCCGGTGGTCACTCGCGCCGGTCACTCGCGGCGTCCGGCTGCCGCCTGCGCATTTCGCCCACAGCGCAAAACCGCGGGGCCCGGACGGAGCATGCTCCGTCCGGGCCCCGGACGTCCTCACGCCTCAGCGGCGGCAGTCTCTGGTCGGGTGCGCCTCAGCGGCGCGCGCTCAGCGCTTGCCGGCCTTGGCCGCCTTCGGCGTGGCCAGCCGGACGGCCGACCACTCCTTGCTCACCGCGGCGGTGCTGGTCTGCGAGAGACCCGCCGTCTGCGCGGCGTCCGCGATGTCGTGGGCCTCAACGTGGCCGTCGCGCCCGGTCTTCGGAGTCAGCAGCCAGATCAGGCCGCCCTCCACCAGGTACTCCTGGGCATCGACGAGGGAGTCGGTGAGATCTCCGTCTTCGCTGTCCTCGCGGAACCACATCAGCACGACGTCGGCGACGTCGTCGTAGTCCTCGTCGACGAGTTCGGTGCCGGTGATCTCCTCGACGGCCTCACGCAGCTCCTGGTCGACGTCGCTGTCGAAACCGAGCTCCTGGACCACCTGTCCGGTCTCAAGACCCAACCGACGAGCCGGGTTGGTCCTGTCCTCCGCGGGGTCCGCGGTCGCGCTCACGGGTATTGCCTCCTATAGCCGACCCTGTCTCCTGGTACCAGGGCTGTGCCGGTAGTCCACACGGGCGGGGCGCGGAGCGCAAGTACCCGGCCGCCGATCAGGCCCTGGCTACGGTGCGTCGCGGCGCGACACGCCGTCGTGAGTGACACAGATCACTCCCATTTGCCCCAGTATCACCGGCAACCAATATTGCGCGCAGCTGATTGCCGTTCCACTTACCCGCCGTAGGCGACGCTCACTCCTCGTAGGCGAATCCGTCTCACCCTTCGACCGTGTGACCGAGCACTCGTTGACCCGGCGTAGAGTCTCTCTTTGGCCCTCCCCAGCCTGCCCACTCCACACCGTTGTGGGGAAGGTCGGGCCACCTCGTCGTTGCCACCGCGATTAGGACGAGAACCGGGACGAAATGCCCCCAAGGGACCACTCCCAAATGGGCGCGAATCGGTTACTCATGGGTAGAGATGACGTTTTCTCCCCCTGCGGTCCACGATGGAGGCGGCGCGACACACCTCCAGAACGACCGACAGTGAAGGAACAGCGTGGCTTCCGGATCCGATCGCAACCCGATCATCATTGGCGGCCTGCCCAGTCAGGTCCCGGACTTCGATCCCGAGGAGACCAGCGAGTGGCTGGACTCCCTTGACGCCGCCATCGACGAGCGGGGCCGTGAGCGCGCCCGCTACCTCATGCTGCGGCTGATCGAGCGCGCCCGCGAGAAGCGTGTCGCCGTGCCGGAGATGCGTAGCACGGACTACGTCAACACCATCGCCACCAAGGACGAGCCGTTCTTCCCCGGCAACGAGGAGATCGAGCGCAAGGTCCTCAACGCGACCCGCTGGAACGCCGCGGTGATGGTCTCCCGCGCCCAGCGCCCGGGCATCGGGGTCGGCGGTCACATCGCCACCTTCGCCTCCTCGGCCTCGCTGTACGACGTGGGCTTCAACTACTTCTTCAAGGGCAAGGACGCCGACGGCGCGTCCGGGGACCAGATCTACTTCCAGGGCCACGCCTCCCCGGGCATCTACGCCCGTGCCTACCTGCTGGACCGACTGAGTGAGCAGCAGCTCGACGGCTTCCGCCAGGAGCACTCGGGAGCCCCGCACGGCCTGTCGAGCTACCCGCACCCGCGCAACATGCCGGACTTCTGGGAGTTCCCGACCGTGTCCATGGGCCTCGGCCCGCTGGGCGCGATCTACCAGGCCCGGATGAACCGCTACCTGCTGAACCACGGCATCAAGGACACCACCGACTCCCGCGTCTGGGCCTTCCTCGGCGACGGCGAGATGGACGAGGTCGAGTCGCTGGGCCAGCTGTCCATCGCCGCGCGCGAGGGCCTGGACAACCTGACCTTCGTGGTCAACTGCAACCTGCAGCGCCTCGACGGCCCGGTCCGCGGCAACGGCAAGATCATCCAGGAGCTGGAGTCGATCTTCCGCGGCAACGGCTGGAACGTGATCAAGCTCATCTGGGACCGCAGCTGGGACCCGCTGCTGGCCCAGGACCGCGACGGTGCGCTGGTCAACAAGATGAACAGCACGCCCGACGGCCAGTTCCAGACCTATGCCACCGAGTCCGGCTCCTACATCCGCGAGCACTTCTTCGGCGGCGACCTGCGCCTGCGCGCGATGGTCGAGGGCATGACGGACGAGCAGATCCAGCACCTGGGCCGCGGCGGCCACGACCACAAGAAGGTCTACGCCGCGTTCAAGGCCGCGACCGAGCACAAGGGCCAGCCGACCGTCATCCTGGCCCAGACCGTCAAGGGCTGGACGCTGGGCCCGAACTTCGAGGGCCGCAACGCGACCCACCAGATGAAGAAGCTGACGGTCGAGGACCTCAAGCGCTTCCGTGACCGGCTGCACCTGCCGATCACCGACAAGCAGCTGGACGAGGGCTACCCGCCCTACTACCACCCGGGCAAGGACTCGGAGGAGATCCAGTACATGCACGACCGCCGTGCGGAGCTCGGCGGTTACATGCCGACCCGCAAGGTGCGCCCGCGCAAGCTGGAGCTCCCCGGCGACGACGCCTACAAGGTGCTGAAGAAGGGCTCCGGCCAGCAGTCGATCGCCACCACGATGGCGTTCGTCCGCCTGCTCAAGGACCTGATGCGGGACAAGAACATCGGCAAGCGCTTCGTCACCATCGCGCCGGACGAGTACCGCACCTTCGGCATGGACTCGCTCTTCCCGTCGGCGAAGATCTACGACCCGATGGGGCAGCAGTACGAGTCGGTCGACCGCGACCTGCTGCTGGCGTACAAGACGTCCCCGCAGGGCCAGATGATCCAGGACGGCATCACCGAGGCCGGTTCCACCGCCTCGCTGATCGCCGCGGGTTCGTCCTACGCCACCCACGGCGAGCCGCTGATCCCGGTCTACGTCTTCTACTCGATGTTCGGGTTCCAGCGGACGGGTGACCAGTTCTGGCAGATGGCCGACCAGCTGGCGCGCGGCTTCGTGCTCGGCGCGACCGCCGGCCGCACCACGCTGACCGGTGAGGGCCTACAGCACGCCGACGGCCACAGCCAGCTGCTGGCCTCGACCAACCCGGCCGTCGTCGCCTACGACCCGGCCTACGGCTACGAGATCGCCCACATCGTGCAGGACGGTCTGCGCCGCATGTACGGCAGCAGCGCGGAGCAACCGCACGGCGAGGACATCTTCTACTACCTCACCGTCTACAACGAGCCGATCCAGATGCCGGCCGAGCCGGACAACGTGGACGTCGAGGGCATCCTCAAGGGCGTCCACAAGCTGTCGGTCGGTCAGGCGGGCCAGATCCCGGCGCAGATCCTCGCCTCGGGCGTGTCGGTGCCGTGGGCGCTGGAAGCCCAGAAGATCCTCGCCGACGACTGGAACGTCAAGGCCGACGTCTGGTCGGTGACCTCCTGGAACGAGCTGCGCCGCGACGCGGTGGAGACCGAGGAGTTCAACCTGCTCCACCCGGACGAGGAGCAGCGCTACCCGTACGTGCAGCGCAAGCTCTCCGGCGCGGAGGGCCCGTTCGTGGCCGTCTCCGACTGGATGCGCGCGGTGCCGGACCAGATCGCGCGCTGGATCCCGGGGCAGTACCAGTCGCTGGGCGCCGACGGCTTCGGCTTCGCCGACACCCGTGGCGCGGCGCGCCGCTTCTTCCACATCGACGCGCAGTCGATCGTGCTGAGCGTGCTGACCGAGCTGGCCAAGCAGGGCAAGGTCGACCGCACCGCGCTGAAGGCGGCCATCGACCGCTACCAGCTGCTCGACGTGAAGGCCGCCCACCCGGGCGCCGCGGGCGGCGACGCCTGAGCGTAGCTCTCACCAACTGATCGACCGGACCGGGACCCTGACGCATCGTCAGGGTCCCGGTCCGCTTTTCTGTGGATTCCGGTAAAGCACTCCCCGCCGTGGTGGCACTCCTCTACTTTGGCGGCACGCCGACAAGCCGTCGGCGTCCCGTGCGAGAGGAGCACCATGCGAACGATCCGTCGCACCACCGCTCTGTCCGCAGCCCTGCTGGCGGTTCTCGCGTCCGCCGGCCCCGCGGTGGCGACCGCGGCACCCGCCATCGCCCCGGCGCTCGCCAACAGCACCGCGCACAACCTGCACGTCCACCTGCGCAACGCCTCCAGCTCCAACTGGTCCGGCTACGCCGCCACCGGAGGAGGTTTCACCTCCATCTCGGCCAGTTGGGTCGAGCCGACCGGCAAGTGCGGCAGCGCGACCAGCTACTCCAGCTTCTGGGTCGGCATCGACGGCGACGGCAGCAACAGCGTCGAGCAGACCGGCTCCGAGGTGGACTGCTCGGGCGGTTCACCGCAGTACTACTCCTGGTACGAGATGTATCCGGCGTACCCGGTGAACTTCAGCAACGCCGTACGGCCGGGCGACCACTTCACCGGCTCAGTGACGTTCCTCGGCTCGGGCAAGTTCACCATGAAGCTGAGCGACACCACGGCGGGCTGGAGCCGCTCGGTGACCAAGTCCTACTCCCCGGCCAAGCGCTACTCGGTCGAGGTGATCGCCGAGGCCCCGTCCAGCTCCACCGGAGTGCTGCCGCTGGCCGACTTCGGCACAGTGAACTTCACCGGCGCCCTGGCCAACGGCAAGGCGCTGGGCAGCTACAGCCCGACGGTGATCAACATGGTCTCCGGCTCGACCACCAAGGCGTCCACCTCCGCGCTCTCCGGCGGCGAGGGTTTCTCGGTCACCTGGAAGCACAGCTGATCCACCGGCCGACCCACGGCTGATCCACCGGCCGACCCACGGCTGATCCATGGCTGACCCACGAGGTTCAGCGCGTAGCCACCGCACGACAACAGGGGGTGACGCCCATGGCGTCACCCCCTCATCGTTTCGTGAACGCCTCGTAAGAATCGACGCCGAATGCCCGGCGATTGACGGCCATTGTGATGGTTGTCCCAGTTTCCCCCTGGCCCGTACGGCGTACGCAGCCAGGTGGTGCCCGTAAGGTTGCGCAGAGCGTCTCGCATCGCGGTCACCCGCTGCTTCGCGCGAACGCTTGTGAGCATCCGCAAGACCTCCGGGCGCGACGGCCCGTTCGATGGTTGACGGCAGCCCGAGGAGACACCTGCATGCGGTTCAAGCGCACCCTGGTGGCGGCACTGGTCTCGGTCACCTGTCTTGCCGGTACCGGCGCGGCCGCCGCAGGCGCGGCCGTCTCGGACGAGCAGTTGGCCGTCACCACCCCGCCCGCAGGCAGCTCCGCCTGGGTCCAGGACCACTCCTACGGCGTCCAGCTCCCCGACCCGGCCACCGCGAGCGCGGCCGACGTCGCCACGTTCTTCGGCGGGCTCACCGCCGCGCAGCAGCAGCGGCTGGTCGCTGCCTACCCGCTGGTCGTCGGCAACCTCGACGGCGCGCCGCTGGCGCTGCGCTACCAGGCCAACCGGGTCGCCATGCGGGCCGAGCTGGACGGCCTCACGGCCCAGGCCGTCAAGGACCCGACGACCACCGGCCAGATCGCCATGCTGACCCAGCTGCTGCAGCCCGGCCACCAGGTGCTCGCCTTCGACCCGCGCAGCCGCGGCCTCGTCGCCGAGGTCTTCGGCGACCTCGCCACGGCCCAGCGGGTCTCCGTCTACGTCCCCGGTTCGGACATGGACCTGTCCCACTTCTCCCAGGCCGAGCAGGCGGCCCAGAACCTCCGCTCCGAGGAGGCCCTGGTCTCCCCCGGCACCACGACGGCGGCCATAGCGTGGTCCGACTACGTGACCCCCGTCGGCCTCGGCGCCGACGCCGCGACCTCCCGTCTGGCGGAGGCCGGCGCCCCGCGCCTGGTCCGCCTGCTGGCGGGCCTCGCGGTGACGACGGAGTCGTCCACGCCGCCGAGCCTCTTCTGCCACTCCTACGGCTCGGTCCTCTGCGGCAACGCGGCCCCGTCGATCCACGCGGCGGACGGGGTGACGGACATGGTCGTCCTCGGCAGCCCCGGCATGGACGTCGACGACGCCGCGGCGCTCGGCGGCGGGGTGCAGCTCTGGGCCACCACCCGGAACCCCAACGACTGGATCGGCAACGTCCCCTTCCTCGAGGTCGGCGGCCTCGGCCACGGCGCAGACCCGACGGGCACGTCCTTCGGCGGCCACGTGATCGCCTCGACGGGAGCGGTAGGCCACGAGGGCTACTTCACCGACGGGACGACGAGCCTGCGCAACTTCGCCGACATCGCGGTCGGCGACTACGGCGACGTCACGAACTGAGTTGTCGGGGGCCAACCTTCTGCAGCCGGGACGTTGCACTGTCTGGGGGCGCGGGGAACTGCGCGAGAAACCACCCTGTTTGGTGAGTCCCTGAACGAGCAGAGCCATCCGCTCATCGGTGGTTTCTCGCGCCCCTGGGTAGTGCAACTACCTCAGATCACTCAGCTTGAGATGCTGCGCATGTCCGCGTAGCGGTCCCCCGCGACCTGAGCGGCGATCGGCTCCAACTCCCCCAGCTCCTCCGGGGTCAGAATCAGAGAAGCCGCCGCCGCGTTCTCCTCCAGGCGGCTGCGCTTGCGCGTGCCCGGGATCGGGATCACCGGCAGGCCGTGCACCTGGGCGCGCTGCTGGACCCAGGCCAGGGCCACCTGGCCCACCGTCACGCCGCGCTCCGCGGCGATCTTGTGGACCGGGGCCAGCAGTGCGGCGTTGTGCGCGGCGTTGTCGCCGGTGAAGCGCGGCTGGTGGTTGCGGAAGTCGTCCGCCGCAAGCTCGTTGGCGTTGCTGAAGGAGCCGGTCAGGAAGCCGCGGCCGAGCGGCGAGTACGCCACCAGCGCCACACCCAGCTCCGCCGCCGCCGGGACGGCCGTGCGCTCCACGTCCCGCGAGAACAGCGACCACTCGGACTGCAGCGCGGCGATCGGGTGGACCGCGTACGCCTCGCGCAGCTCCGCGCCGCTGACCTCGGACAGGCCCAGGTGGCGCACCTTGCCCGCGGCGACCAGCTCGGCCATCGCGCCGACCGACTCGGCCAGCGGGACCTCCGGGTTGCGCCGGTGCATGTAGTACAGGTCGATGTGGTCCAAGCCCAGGCGGCGCAGGCTCGCGTCGACGGCCTGACGGATGTACGCGGGGTCGTTGCGGACGGCCCGCTGGGTCGGGTCGTCCTCGCGGCGCTCGATGGCGAACTTGGTCGCCAACAGCACCTCGTCGCGGTGCGCCCGGACGAACGGGCCGACCAGCTCCTCGTTGCGGCCGAAGCCGTACATGTCGGCGGTGTCGAACAGGGTGACGCCGAGCTCCAGCGCGCGCTCCAGCGTGGCGCGGGACTCCTCGGCCCCGGTGTCGCCGAACTGGTCACTGTAGAAGTCGCTCATCCCCATGCAGCCGAGGCCCTGGACGCTCACCTGGGGGCCGTGCGCACCGAGCGTCGTGGTCGGCATACCGGAACCGGTCGAGCCGGTCGGGTTGGTGGTCATGTGCAGTCCTGCCTCTCCCCGTACAAGTCGATCTTGTAGTCAAGCACCAGAAGGTTCGCCTGCAGGTCGCGGATCCGCGCGAGCACCTCTTCGCGGTGCTCGACCAGCAGTTCCCGTCGCTCGGCCTCGGTCCCCGCGCCGGCGCGGACGAGTTCCGCGTAGCGCAGCATCCCGGCGACCGGCATGCCGGTGGCGCGCAGGTTGCCGAGGAAGGCGAGCCAGCCCAGGTCCGCGTCGCAGAAGCGGCGCTGGCCGTGGTGGGAGCGGGCCGGGTGGTCGAGCAGGCCGATCCGCTCGTACCAGCGCAGCGTGTGAGCGCTCAGGCCGGTCCGCTCGACGACCTCGCCGATGGTGTACCGAGGCACCAACTCCGCAGTCATCGCGGTTGCTTCGGACATCCGCGCCCCCTTCCGATCTTTCGTGGACGACGCTACTTACCTAGAGTGCACTCCAAGCAAGCGGACACGCCCCCGACACGGTCCACTCGGCCCGGCTCATAGACTCCACCCCATGACCCTGGACAGCCTGCGCATCGTCGAACAGTGGCCCATCACCACCGCCGCGACCGTCGTGGTCCGCCGCGACGGCAGCATCGCCGGGAGCCACGGGCCCCAGCAGCACCCGTTCAAGCTGGCCTCGGTGACCAAGCCGCTGAGCGCCTACGCCGCCCTGGTAGCGGTCGAGGAGGGCGCGCTGGAGCTGGACGACCCGGCGGGCCCGGAGGGGTCGACCGTACGGCACCTGCTCGCCCACACGTCCGGGCTGGCCTTCGACGAGCACAAGGCGATGGCCGCGCCCGGTACCCGCCGTCTCTACTCCAACGCCGGTTTCGACGTGCTGGCCGAGGTCGTCGCCAAGGCGACCGGCATGCCGTTCCCGCAGTACGCGGCGGAGGCGGTCTTCACGCCGCTCGGCATGACCTCGACCTGGCTGGACGCGACGAGCAAGAGCCCGGCCGGGGCGGGCGGCGTCTCCACCGCCGCCGACCTGGCCCGCTTCGCCGCGGAGCTCCAGGCGCCGCGCGTGCTGCACCCGGAGACCCTGGCCGAGGCGACCCGGGTCGCCTTCCCCGGCCTGAACGGGGTGCTGCCCGGCTACGGCCACCAGAAGCCGAACGACTGGGGGCTCGGCTTCGACATCCGCGACCACAAGTCCCCACACTGGACCGGCCTGACCAGCTCACCCGCGACCTTCGGCCACTTCGGCCAGTCCGGCACTTTCCTCTGGATCGACCCGGAGGCGGGCGCGGCCTGCGTCACGCTGACCGACCGCGACTTCGGCCCGTGGGCCGCCGAGGTCTGGACGCCGTTCACCGACGCCGTGCTCGAAGAGCTCAGGGAGACTCAGCCGTGGGGGACTCAGCCGTAGGAGACCGGCGACTCCATCGCCCAGACCAGCAGCTCCGCGCCGTCGGGGCCGGCGGTGGGGTCGACCGGTGCGTCGCCCTCGCCGATCCGCAGCGCGTCCCCTGCGGCCAGCTCGCGTCCGCGTCCGCGCGGGCCGCCGCGCTCGCGGAAGCCGACGCCGCCCCGGGCGAGGTGCGCGTACACGTACGCGGCGCGCGGCAGTTCGGGCAGCGGGCAGTACGGCTGGGCGCGCAGCAGGTGCAGCGACGCGTCCTCGCGCCGCAGCAGGCCTGGCGGGGTGAGCAGCACGTGCTCGGCCCCTGGGTCGATCGGGTCGGCGAGGGCGTAGGCGGGCTCCGTCCCGAAGCTGCCGGGCTGCAGCCAGAACTGCAGGAACCGCACCGGCTGCGCAGCATCGTCCCCGGCGGCCGCCGCCACCGTGCCCTCGCTGTGGATGACGCCATCGCCCGCGCCCAGGTACTGCAACTGCCCGGGACGGACCACGGACCGGTGGCCGTGGTCGTCGGCGTGCTGCAACGCGCCCTCCAGCACCCAGGTGAGGATCTCGGTGTCCCGGTGCTTGTGCGGGCCGAAGCCCGCGCCGGGATCCAGACTCTCCTCGTTGCACGCGAGCAGCGCGCCGAAGCTGGTGTTGGCCGGGTCGTAGTGCCCGGAGAACGAGAACGCGTGTGCGGTCACGATCCCCGGCTCCGGCTCGGAGCGGTAGCGGTGCCCGGCACGGTGGATCCTCAGCGGCATGTGCCCACTTTAGGCCCGTCCGGCCGGTCTTCCCCGGCCCGCCGGACGAGGCCTCGGCAGACGGGCCCTGTGACCCGCACCACGCGTCCATGGGTACCCGGGTTGCGCAAAAGCCCCCGGGCATGGTGCAGGCTTGAGACGTGCCAGTCCCAGCCGCGAAGAAGTCCGAGAACCAGCCCTCCGCCTCGCCGGAGAAGGCCCCCGCGAAAACCGACGACGCCTCGCGCCGCGGCTCGACCCGCGGGACCGCCTTCGAGCGCCGCACCGTGGCCGCGACGCACGACATGCACGCCGCGACGCTGCGCAACCTGGAGCGTGCCGCCGGGAAGATGGCCACCGCCGCCATCGCGCGGATGGACGACAACCTCTCCTGGTACCGGAACATGCCCCCCGAGCACCGCTCGTGGATCGGGCTGGTCGCCCAGGCCGGTATCGCCGCGTTCACCGAGTGGTTCCGCCACCCCGACGCGCCGCAGGCGATCAGCACCGACGTGTTCGGCACCGCGCCCCGCGAGCTGACCCGTGCGGTGACGCTGCGTCAGACCGTGGAGATGATCCGGACCACCATCGAGGTGGTCGAGGAGGCCATCGACGAGGTCGCCGCCCCCGGCGCGGAGGACGCGCTACGCGAGGCGGTGCTGGTCTACGCCCGCGAGATCGCCTTCGCCACCGCCCAGGTCTACGCCCAGGCCGCCGAGGCGCGCGGCGCCTGGGACGCGCGGCTGGAGGCCCTGGTCGTCAACTCGCTCCTGTCCGGCGACGCCGACGAGGGGGTGCTCTCCCGCGCCGCCGCGCTGGGCTGGGGCGCCCCGGACCGGGTCATGGTGGTCATGGGCAGCGCCCCCGCCGGAGACAGCGAGCTGGTGGTCGAGGCCATCCGCCGGGCCGCCCGGCACGCCAAGCTGCACGTGCTGACCGGCGTACTGGGGGCGCGGCTGGTCGTGGTGGTCGGCGAGAAGAAGCCGCGCAGCGGCGACCGGCTGTGGGACCCGGTGGTCGCCGCGCGCTCGCTGATCGGGCAGTTCGCGGACGGCCCGGTGGTGATCGGCCCGACCGTCTCCGACCTGCTCTCCGCCACCCGCTCCGCCCAGGCCGCCGCGGCGGGACTGCGTGCCTGCTCGGCCTGGCCCGACGCGCCGCGTCCGGTGCAGGCCGACGACCTGCTGCCCGAGCGCGCCCTGGCCGGGGACCAGCAGGCCCGCCGCCAGCTGGTGGAGGAGATCTACGCCCCACTGGACGAGGCCGGTTCGGCACTGCTGGACACCCTCTCCGTCTATCTTGAGCAGGCGTCCTCGCTGGAGGGCGCGGCCAGAATGCTGTTCGTGCACCCCAACACGGTTCGCTACCGCCTACGCCGTGTGACCGACGTCACGGGCTACGCGCCCTCCGACGTGCGCTCCGCGTTCACCCTGCGGATCGCCCTTGCCCTGGGCCGACTCCAACAGTCATGACCTGGGATGATGCACGGCTGTAGGGAATCCACAACTCGGTGGGTGGTTCTTCGTCGCGGTCCTCACCCGCGTAGCACCGGCCGGACAAGAGAAGGTTGATGACGTGCTCGTACTCGTTGCTCCCGGACAAGGCGCCCAGTCGCCAGGATTCCTCGCCCCCTGGCTGGAGGTACCCGGCGTCGCCGACCGGCTCGGCCGTTGGTCGGAGGTCGCCGGCCTGGACCTGGTGCGCGCCGGGACCGAGGCGTCCGAGGAGGAGATCAAGGACACCGCCGTCGCCCAGCCGCTGCTGGTCGCCGCGGGCCTGGTGACCTGTGCCGCGCTGTTCGGCGGGGACCACGAGAACCTCTCCCGTCGGGTCGGCGCCGTCGCCGGGCACAGCGTGGGTGAGATCACCGCCGCCGTCGCCGCCGACGTGCTGAGCGCGGAGGACGGCCTGGCCTTCGTCCGCGAGCGCAGCCTGGGCATGGCCGAGGCAGCCGCCGCGACCGCGACCGGGATGACCGCGGTCCTCGGCGGCGACCCGGAGGAGGTGGCCGCGAAGCTGGCCGCCCACGGCGTCACCGCGGCCAACAACAACGGCGGCGGCCAGATCGTCGCCGCGGGCACGCTGGAGCAGCTGGCGGCCCTCAAGGACGACGCGCCGGCCAAGGCCCGGCTGATCCCGCTCAAGGTCGCCGGCGCCTTCCACACCGACCACATGGCCCCGGGCGTGGTGCGGCTGGAGAAGCTCGCGCCGACCCTGACCGCGGCCGACCCGACGATCACCTACGTCTCCAACCGGGACGGCGAGGTCGTCAGCTCCGGCGCCGAGGTGCTCTCCCGCCTGGTCTCCCAGGTCTCCAACCCGGTCCGCTGGGACCTGTGCATGGAGACCCTGGCGCAGCTCGGCGCGACCGCGGTGATCGAGCTCTCCCCCGCCGGAACCCTCACCAACCTGGTCAAGCGCAACGTCAAGGGTGTCGCGACGCTGGCCCTGAAGACCCCAGCCGACCTCGACAAGGCCCTCGCGCTCGTGGCCGAGCACGGGGCCGGGGAGCAGAACGCATGACAGCGCAGATCAAGCCGGTGACCGGCGCGCAGTACTCCCGCATCCACGGCGTCGGCGGCTACCGCCCGACCCGGGTGATCCCCAACTCCGAGGTCCTGAACTGGATCGAGTCCTCGGACGAGTGGATCCGCACCCGCAGCGGCATCACCGAGCGCCGCTGGGCCGGTCCGGAGGAGTCCGTCGCCGAGATGTCGGTCCAGGCCGCCAGCAAGGCGATCGCCATGGCCGGGATCAGCCCGGACCAGGTCGGCAGCGTCATCGTCGCCACCGTCTCGCACCTCAAGCAGACCCCGGCCATCGCCACCGAGATCGCCGACCGGCTGGGCTGCGGCACCACGCCCGCCTTCGACATCTCGGCCGCCTGCGCCGGCTTCGGCTACGGCCTCTCGCTGGCCGACGGCCTGGTGCGCGGCGGCAACGCAGAGTACGTGGTCGTGATCGGCGTCGAGCGCCTCTCCGACCTCACCGACATCCACGACCGCTCCACCGCCTTCATCTTCGGCGACGGCGCGGGCGCGGTCGTGGTCGGCCCGTCCGACATCCCCGGCATCGGCAAGGTGGTCTGGGGCTCGGACGGTTCGCAGGCCGACGTGATCAGCCAGACCGCCGCCTGGGACACCGCCTTCGGCAAGCCCGACGCGGTCAACGGCGCCGGCGAGGAGACCAAGTGGCCGGCCCTGCGCATGGAGGGCCAGACGGTCTTCCGCTGGGCCGTCTGGGACATGGCCAAGGCCGCCCAGCAGGCCCTGGACGCCGCGGGGATCACCGCAGACCAGCTCGGCGCGTTCATCCCCCACCAGGCCAACATGCGGATCATCGATGCGATGATCAAGGCCCTGAAGCTGCCCGAGTCGGTTCCGGTGGCCCGCGACATCGCGGAGACCGGCAACACCTCGGCTGCCTCGATCCCGCTGGCCATGGAGCGCATGCTCCAGTCCGGCGAAGCCAAGAGCGGTGACCTGGCCCTGATCATCGGGTTCGGGGCGGGTCTCGTCTACGCGGCCGCAGTCGTTACTCTCCCGTAAGCACCACCTCCAGAAACACCATCACGAAGGAGCCATCATGGCCACGCAGGACGAGGTCCTCTCCGGTCTCGCAGAGATCGTCAACGAGATCGCCGGGATCCCGGCCGAGGACGTGCAGTTGGACAAGTCGTTCACCGACGACCTGGACGTCGACTCGCTCTCCATGGTCGAGGTCGTCGTCGCCGCCGAGGAGCGCTTCGACGTCAAGATCCCGGACGACGAGGTCAAGAACCTGAAGACGGTCGGCGACGCGGTGAACTACATCATCGCCAACGCCAACTCCTGAGCATTCCCGCTCACTTGGGGGGTGCCGCCGCTGGCGGCGGCACCCTTCGCCTTTCCCGGGCCCAGCATCCCGGGGTCTGAACCACCCGGTCTTGAACCACCGGACTTCCCCTTCCAGGAGACAGAGCAGTGACCACCGACAGCCGCACCGTGGTCGTCACCGGGATCGGCGCCTTCACGCCGCTCGGCGCCGACGCCGCGTCCACCTGGGAGGGCCTCGTGGCGGGCCGTTCCGGTGTCTCGCTCATCGAGGACGAGTGGGCCGCCGACCTTCCGGTCCGCATCGCCGCCCGCACCGCCGTCGACCCCGGCGAGGTCCTGCCCCGCCCGCTGGCCCGCAAGCTGGACCGCTCGGCGCAGTTCGCCATCATCGCCGCACGCGAGGCCTGGGCCGACGCCGGCTTCACCACCTCGGCCGTCGAGGAGGGTTCGCCGATCGACCCCGAGCGTCTGGGTGCGGTCGTCGCGTCCGGCATCGGCGGCGTGACCACCCTGCTCGACCAGTACGACGTGCTCAAGGAGAAGGGCGTCCGCCGCGTCTCCCCGCACACCGTGCCGATGCTGATGCCGAACAGCCCCGCCGCCAACGTCGGCCTCGAGGTCGGCGCCCGCGCGGGCGTGCACACCCCCGTCAGCGCCTGCGCCTCCGGCGCCGAGGCCATCGGCTACGCGATCGAGATGATCCGCACCGGCCGTGCCGACGTCGTCATCGCCGGCGGCACCGAGGCCGCGATCCACCCGCTGCCGATCGTCGCCTTCGCCAACATGATGGCGATGTCCAAGAACAACGACCACCCGCAGCAGGCCTCCCGCCCCTACGACAAGGCCCGTGACGGCTTCGTCCTCGGCGAGGGCGCCGGCATCGTGGTGCTGGAGTCCGCCGAGCACGCCGCCAAGCGCGGTGCCCGGGTCTACTGCGAGGCGATCGGCCAGGGCCTCTCCTCCGACGCCCACCACATCGCCCAGCCGGAGCCGACGGGCGCGGGCGTGGCCCGTGCCATCGGCCACCTGCTGGAGCAGAACGAACTCGACCCGGCCGAGATCGTCCACGTCAACGCCCACGCGACGTCCACCCCGCAGGGCGACACCGCGGAGGTCAAGGCGCTGCGCCGGGTCCTGGGCGACCACCTGGACCACATCGCCATCTCGGCGACCAAGTCGATGACCGGTCACCTGCTGGGCGGCGCGGGCGGTATCGAGACCGTCGCCACCGTCCTGGCGCTGTACCACCGCACGGCCCCGCCGACCATCAACGTCGACGACCTGGACCCGGAGATCGACGCCGACATCGTCACCGAGGCCCGCGCCCTGCCCGAGGGCCGGATCGCCGCGCTGAACAACTCGTTCGGCTTCGGCGGCCACAACGTGGTGCTGGCCTTCCGCACGATCTGACGTTCCACAGGCACGCACTGAGGGGCGTGGGGACCAGGTCCCCACGCCCCTCAGCCGTGTTCACACGTCAGCTGTGTTCATACATCAGCTGTGTTGATGCGTCAGCGCATCCGGCCCCAGAGGAACGAGTCCAGGTAGGCCTGGGTCGGCGAGCCGACGCCGGTGGCGTCGTCGTAGCCGCGGGTGGCCTGCAGGCTGGTGTCCTCACCGAAGGCGACCAGACGGACCTTCAGCGAGCCGCCGATCATGCCGAAGTCGACCACGTTGCTCAGCGGAGCCTTGTGCTCCGCGGCCGCGCGGTTCACCACGTCACGGAAGAGGCCCATGCTCGACCGGGCGTAGATCTCCGGGTTGGCGAAGCCGATCGCGCCGCCCTGGGCCTGGATCGCGTCCGCCTGGACCGCGGAGAACTCCGGCGCCGAGACGCTGGTGCCGCCGTAGCCGCCCTCGCTGTACGTTCCGCCGGAGGTCATGCCGACCAGGACGGAGGTGTACAGGTCACCGTTCATGGCGACGTCCGGGGTGACGCGCTGCGCGGTGGCGCTGTGGGCGCCGGTCATCAGCGTGTGCGACAGCGAGTTGGGGACGGTGCCGCGCTGGTACCACGGCTGGGCGAAGTCCTCGCTGGTGCCGCCGCCACCGCCGAAGTAGAACGCGCCCGGGAGCGGCGTCCACGAGGTGCCGTCGGCCGAGAGCGCCGAGCGCAGGGTGCCCATCGAGGTCTCGAAGCCGTACTTGCCGCTCTTGCTGGCCAGGCCGAGGGCGGTGCCGCCGACGTCGGTGACCCACGGGTCCGAGGACGGGAAGCCGACCTGCGCACGAGGCGTGTCGGTCTGGCAGTTGACCCCGGTCGCGGCGGCGGTGGGCGACTGGTCGCCGCAGTCGCCCGCGGAGAAGTCAAAGCCCATGCCCTCGATCGCGCCCTGCTCGAAGACCTGCTCGTAGGCCTGGATGGTGGCCTGCGTCATGTCGCCCTGGTCGGTGGTGTGCATGATCTCGCTCCAGGAGTTGGAGACGACATCCGCCAGGTGGTTGTCGACGATGTTGCTCAGAGCCGCGATCAGGTCGTTGTCGTTGCAGGAGTTCGCGCCGACGTAGACGACCTTGGCGTCGGGGGCCAGGCCGTGGACCATCTCGACGTCCAGCGACTCCTCGCCCTGCCATCCGGCCGGACCGCCGCAGGCGGCCTGCGAGTTCCACTGCGAGGGGGTGACCACCTCGGTGTACTGGCCGGACTTGAACGGCTTGTCGCCGTGCGCGGCCGAGAAGGTGTTCGCGTCCTGCAGCATCGTCGAGGACGCGTAGGCGTCGACGATGGCCACGGTGGCGCCCTTGCCGGTCAGGCCGGAGGCGGTGATGCCGTAGGCCTTGCGCAGCTGGCTCGGCTGGAAGGAGCACTGGTCGAACGGGACCGCGCCCTTGACGTAGCCGGCCGGAGCACCGGTGGCCGTCTTCTGGCCCCAGTAGTCGGAGCAGGTCGAGACGGTCGGCAGACCGTCGCCCGGCTTGCTGCCGGTGCCCGCGACCGAGTCGCTGACCTTGACCGACTGCGGCTTGGCGACCGTGCCCAGCTCGGAGCTGAGCCCGGCGACACCGAGGACCGTGTTCGCCACCGCTGCCGGGACGGTCAGCCCGGCCGCCGGCGCGTGGACGCTCTGTCCGGCGACGGCGTAGCTGTGCACGGAGGTGCCGAACGCCTTGGTGACGGCGGCGTTGTCACCGCGGAAGGTGACCTCGTGCTGGGTGGTGCTCAGCACGGTCAGCCCCGACCCCTTCAGCCACGACTGGACCGCGCCCAGCTGGGCGTCGGTGACGCCGAAGCGGGCACGGAACGCGTCCGGGCTGAGGAAGTGACGGTAGTTCGGGTCGTTCTGGTTGGACACGGCCGCGGCGTAGGCGGCCGCTCCGGCCGGGTCCTGGCCCTGCAGGTAGACCGTGCCGGTGAACTGGGCGGACGCCGCTTCGGCGCCGCGGTCGGCCTTGCCGGTGGCCCACTGCGGGTGGCTGCCGGCGATGGCCTTGGCGGCCGGGCGCGGCGCCTGAGCCTGCGACGGCGCGGCCAGAGCCAGCGAGCCGGAGGCCAGCGCCAGGGAGGCGGCTGCGATGGTGGCTATCCGGGCGCGGCTGGCACGGGAGCTCTGGTTCTGGGTGATGACGACTCCAGGGTGAAGGTCCGTCAGAGGAATCGATGGAGGCGCACATGTTCGACACGACTCCGTGAGGTTGTCTACACGGGCCGCGTTTTGGGACGCAAGAGTCCAGGCAGGGGAGATTCGCGGAATGACACCACGACAAGGGGGTGCAGATGAGGATTCGGCGACCGGCCGACGAATGGTGGACTGACCGTCCGACAAAAGCGCACGACGGACCGGATTCCGGACAGTTTCGAGGTCAGCCCGCGCCAAGGGCCTGCGACATCCAGGGCATACCCAGACATTCGACCGACCATGACGCGCGTGGGATCACGCGCAGTTGCACGGCGCAGCCCGACGGTCGCACTCCCCCCACCCGGGGGCCCCCGACCGGCTGGATTTTTCGGACACGGCGACGCTACGCCCGTAGCGCGACACCTGTCAGACCGTCAGCTTCACCACGTCAGCTCCACGCCGTCAGCTTCACACCACCTGGTGCAGCCAGCGCACCGGGGCGCCCTCACCCGCATGACGGAACGGTTCCAGCTCGTCGTCCCAGGGCCTGCCCAGCAGCCGGGAGATCTCCGGCTCCAGCTCGCTCTCCCCCAGCCGGGCCCGCAGCAGCGCGGCGCGGAGCCGGTCCTCGGGGATCATGATGTCGCCGTGCACGCCGATGACGGCATGGAAGATGCCCAGGTCCGGCGTGCTGCTGAACCGTTCACCCTCGGCCCCCGTGATCGGCTCGGCGGTCACCTCGAACCGCAGCAGGTGCCAGCCGCGCAGCGCGGACGCCAGCCGGGAGGCGGTGTCGGGCTCGCCCTGCCAGGAGAACTCGGCACGCCAGGTACCGGGCGCGGCGGGCTGCCTGATCCAGTCCAACCCCACCCGCTGCCCGAGCACACCCGCCACGGCCCACTCGACGTGCGGGCAGAGTGCGCGCGGCGCGGAGTGCAGATAGAGAACTCCACGTGTCGTCACCGGACCTCCAATGTGGTGCGAGGGGCGCCTTCCCCAGCGGTCTCGTGCCACGTCCTGCCGGAATGTCCGGTTGTTCCGCTTGATCCGTTTCTGGCCTGACGAGTACCCAGATATCGGGTGGCTGCAAACACGGGACCAGATAGAGACGGTACCGCCGAAGCATGCCCTGCGGGCCGCAGTCCAGCGGAACCACCCGGACGGCACGCGTATCCCGCCCGAGTGGTCGCACGGAGGGTGACGGATCATCAGATGATCTCGTCACGCTCACTCTGGGAACGTCAGATGCGCACCAACATCTTCCCGGTGTTCTCCCCGCGCAGCAGGCCGAGGAACGCGTCCACCGCGTGGTCGAAGCCCTCGACCACCGTCTCGTCGAAGCGCAGGCGGCCCTCACGGAGCCAGCCACCGACCTCGGCGACGAACTCGGGCTGGAGGTCGGCGTGGTCGCCGACCAGCATGCCGGTGAGGCTCAGCCGCTTGCCGATCGTCTGCACGAGGTTGCGCGGCGCCGCCGGCGGAGTGGTGTCGTTGTACTGCGCGATCGCCCCGCACAGCACGGCCCGGCCGTGGACGTGGAGCGCGCCGATCGCGGCCTCCAGGTGCTCGCCGCCGACGTTGTCGAAGTAGACGTCGATGCCCTCCGGAGCGACCTCCGCCAGCTGCTCGGCAACCGGGCCGTTCTTGTAGTTGAAGGCGGCGTCGAAGCCGAAGTCCTCGACGAGGCGGCGCACCTTCTCGTCCGAGCCCGCGCTGCCGACCACACGCGAGGCGCCACGGAGCCGCGCCACCTGGCCGACGATGCTGCCGACCGCGCCGGCCGCGCCGGAGACGAAGACCGCGTCGCCCTCCTTGAAGTGGCCGACCCGCAGCAGTCCCGCGTAGGCCGTCAGGCCCGGCATGCCCAGCACACCGAGGTAGGACTCGATCGGCGCGGCCTTGGAGTCGACCTTGACCGCGTGCTCGGCCGGGACGTCGGCGTACTCTCGCCAGCCGAGGCCGTGCAGGACGGCGTCGCCGACTTCGAAGCCCTCGGCCGCCGAGGCCACCACCCGGCCGACGGCGCCGCCGTCCATGGCCTTGCCCAGCTGGAACGGCGGGGCGTAGGACTTCACGTCGTTCATCCGGCCGCGCATATAGGGGTCGACGGAGAGGTACTCGTTGCGAACCAGGATCCGGCCGGGTGCGGGGGCGGTGACCGGGGCCTCCACCAGGGCGAAGTCGGCGGGCGTCGGCCAGCCCTTGGGGCGGGCGGCCAGCTGCCACTCGCGGGCGACGGCGGGAAAGGTCTGCTCGGCCATGGATACGCCTTTCACATCGGCGGGGACAGCTGGACCGGCTGGAACAGCTGAAATATTGACCATCTCAAGCAATGCTTGGTCAAAAGGTTAAGGAAGTCAAATATTCAGACCCTTCAGGTAACCTGGAGGCATGCACCCCCACGAGAGCATCCCGGCCGACCCGCTGACCCCCGAGGTCGTCGACCTGATGGCCGCCCTGGTGGGCGTCTTCCACAAGGAGTACGAGGAGGCCGCCTCCGCGCGTTCGCTCACGGGCGCCCAGGCCAAGGTGCTGGCCCTGCTGCGCCGGGGGCCGATGCCGATGCGGCAGATCGCGCAGACGCTCAGCTGCGAGCCGTCCAACATCACCGGCATCGTCGACCGGCTGGAGGCCCGCGGACTGGTCGCGCGGCAGGCAGATCCGGAGGACCGCCGGGTCAAGCGCGTCGCCGTGACCGAGCCCGGCGCCGCCGCCGCGGCCGAGCTCCGCGCCTCGCTCAACTTCGCCCGCGAGCCGCTGGCCGCACTCACGCCCGAGGAGCGACTCCAGCTCCGGGATCTGCTGCAGCGGATGCTGGCCGGGGCACAGCGTCAGGACTGATCCCACTCCTGAAGGATGGAACCCCGCGCGCACGGGCAGCGTCTCACCAGCTATGCTGCGGCGAGCGGCCCAAATACAGGGCCGCTCGTGCTGATGTACGACAGTCACACACGAGGGTGGCATACGGCAGCGGCACGGATGCGGTGATGGGGCTGTAGCTCAGCCGGTTAGAGCAGGGGACTCATAATCCCTTGGTCGTGGGTTCGAGTCCCACCGGCCCCACTTCTTCAGCTTCTCCAGGAGAAGCGCTGTCAGGCGCAAGCGCTGACCTGGCAGTACGTTAGCGAAAAGGCTCCCCGGTGCATGCACCGGGGAGCCTTTTTTCACCCGAACGGGCGCGTACCTGCCATTCGTCCTGTTACTCCGCCGTCCTGTCACTCCGCCGTCCTTCACGCCGTCAGGAGTCGAGCTCCTGACGGAACAGCGACTCGACGAGCCCCAGCGCCTGCTCCGCCGCCTCCGGCGAACTGCCGAGGAAGCTGTGGCCCTCTCCCGGCTGGACGACGAACCGGTGACGGTCCCCAGCCCCGGCCAGCGCCGCAGCGATCTCCTCGCGGTGCGCGGGGGTGACCACGTGGTCGTTCTCGCCGACGATGTAGACCAGACGACCGGCGATCTTCGGCGTCAGCGCGAGCGTCGGCTCGGGCCGGCTCACCGCGATCTCCGTACCGGTCAGCCAGCCGCCGTAGAAGACCACGGTGACCGGGATGTCGTGCCCGGTCGCCGCGAGGTAGGCGAGGTGACCGCCGAGGCTCAGCCCGACCATGCCGACCGGCTCCGCGCCGAGCGCACGGAGGTGGTCCAGCGCCGCTCCGGCGTCCGTCAGCACGCCGTCGCGGGTCAGCTGCGGCAGCAGCTCGAACCCGTGGGCCCGGCCGGCCTCGTCGCGCGGGCACTCCACGCCGGGCTCGATCCGGTGGTAGAAGTCCGGGGCCAGCGCGGTGAACCCACGCGCCGCGAGCTCGTCGCAGACGTCCCGGACATGGGCGTCCACCCCGAACAGCTCCATCGCGACGACGACGCCGGGGTGGTCGCCCTGCCCGTCCGGGCGGGCCAGGTAACCGCCCATCGGCGGACCGTCGGGGACCGGGATGTCGATGCGTTGCTTGGTGACCATGGTTCGACAGTAGGCCGCCGGAGCTGCGGCCCCCAGGGGTTATCCGGGTACTGATCCCACCCGGTACCGGGATGGTGACGCTGCCTCAGCTGCCGCCTCACACAAGCCCCGCCGCCTCACATGCCGTGCTGCCTCACACGCCGTGCGGGATCGACTTGGCCCTGCTGCGCACCTGGAAGCCGGTGACGATCTCCATCACACCCATGACCAGCAGCCAGGCTCCGGCGAAGGCGGTCAGCACCGCGATCGACCCGAACGGCGCGACCAGCACCACCACACCGCCGAGCGTGGTCAGCACGCCCATGAAGATCTGCCAGCCCCGGGCCGGCATGGACGGGTCGGAGGCCGCCGCCATGATGTGGGTGATCCCCCGGAACAGCCAGCCGATGCCGATCCAGAGCGCCAGCAGCAGGATCGACTCCAGCGCGCCGCGGAAACAGAAGAGTCCCAGCAGAATCGATAGCGCGCCGCTGACGAAGGCCATCACCCGCAGTGCCGTCGAGACGTGCGTGCCGAACGCCGCGATCAGCTGGAGCACACCGGCCAGCAGCAGATAGAGCCCGAAGATCACGCCGACGACCCTCAGCGACTCCTTGGGCCAGACCAGTACGACGATGCCCAGCGCCAGCGTCAGCACGCCCAGCACCATCACGGCCTGCCACGCGATGCGGGCCAGCTGCTGCAAAGGCCCGGGGAGGATGTCCCCCGACAGGGGGTCTGAAGATTGGTCCATGCCGACCATGGTCCGAGCAACCGCCGCGCTCCGCGCGGCGAGACGAACCGGCAGAGCGCCGGTCGAAGAGGAGAGGCTCCCCCAATTGGACTCGAACCAATAACCTGCCGATTAACAGTCGGCTGCTCTGCCAATTGAGCTATGGGGGACTGCCATGCAATGCCGCTGAACGCGGCACCACCGCGGAAACCGCTGTGGTTGCGCTCCCCCAATTGGACTCGAACCAATAACCTGCCGATTAACAGTCGGCTGCTCTGCCAATTGAGCTATGGGGGATCGTTCGTCGCGCCCGCGCCGCTCCCGGAGACCGGCCGCTGCGCTTGCTGCGGGTCATACATTAGCGCACGTGGGGGGGTGCTCCGCCAATCCATTGCGGTTCAGGGCCGCTGACCACGGGTAGTCGCCTGTGACGGGGCTCTCGCCGGGCGTCGGCGGCGTGCCGAACGGGCGGCCCCGACCGCCCCCGCCTAGGCTCCATGGGGACCGGCGCAGGCACAGGCCGGAGAGCGCAGCAGTCAGCTGCAAGGAGGGCGGAGGGTATGCGCAAGCTCACTTTCATCGCGGGGTTGGCCGTCGGCTACGTGCTGGGCACCCGCGCGGGGCGGGAGCGTTACGAGCAGATGCGCAAGACGGCGCGGGACCTCTCCCAGACGCAGGCGGTCCAGACCGCCGGGCGCAACGCCAAGCTCGCCGCGAACAACGCGGCGAACAAGGCCGGGCAGGCCGTCGCGGACCGGTTCGGCGACCGGATCCCCACGCTGGTGGCGGACCGGATCCCCTACCTGCACAACCACAACGCCACGCTCGACGACTGGGACACTCGCAGGGCATGAACTACCGCGTGGCGACGACCCGATGAGGCATGATCTCGACATGGCCATCGCCGCGGGAATCGACTGCTCCACCCAGTTCACCAAGATCGTGGTCTGCGACACCGACACGGGTGCGGTGCTGCGGGAGAACCGTGCACCGCACCCCGGCGTCCCCGCCGGTTCCACCCCCACCGAGATCGACCCCCAGGCGTGGCTCCGCTCGCTCGGCGCCGCCGCCGAAGGCGGTCTGCTGGAGGGCATCTCGGCCATCGGCGTCTCCGCTCAGCAGCAGGGCCTGATCGGCCTGGACGCGGGCGGCGTGCTGGTCCGTCCCGCGATGCTGCGCAACGACCCGCGCCCGGCCACCGCCGCCCTCGCCCTGGTCGACGAGCTCGGCGGTCCCGCCGCCTGGGCCCAGGCGGTCGGCGCCGTCCCACCTGCCTCGTCGACCGTCGCCAAGCTCCGCTGGCTCGCGGAGAACGAGTCCGCCGCGGCCAAGCGGATCGCGGAGGTGCTGCTCCCGCACGACTGGCTGGTCTGGCAGCTCCTCGGCCAGTCCGCCCGGCGCACCACCGACCGCGGCGACGCCTCCGGCACGGGCTACTGGTCCACCGTCGAGGAGCGTTGGCGTCCGGACCTGGCCGCGCTGGCGCTCGGCCACGAACTGCACCAGTTCCCGCAGGTCCTCGGCCCCGCAGAGGCCGCCGGGCAGAGCCCCGAGGGCCTGCTGATCTCGGCCGGCACGGGCACGACCATGGCCACCGCGCTCGGCCTCGACCTCGGCCCGGGCGACGTGATGATCTCCCTCGGCAGCAACGGCACGCTCCACGGCGTGCACACCGAGGCCCTGCAGGACCCCGCCGTCGCCACCTACGCCGACGGCACCGGACGCTTCCTCGTCCAGGTGGTCACCCTCAACGCGGCCCGCGTCCTGCGCGCGGCGGCATTGATGCTGGGCACCGACCTCCAGGGCCTCAGCGAGCTGGCGCTGCGCTCCACCCCAGGCTCCTACGGTCTGGTCCTGCTCCCCTTCCTGGAGGGTGAGCGCACCCCGCCGCTGCCGCACGCCGCCGGGACGCTGGCCGGGCTGCGGGTCGACTCGATGAAGCCGGAGCACTTGGCCCGCGCGGCAGTGGAGGGCATGCTGTGCGGCCTCGCCGACGCGCTGGACGTGCTGCGCACGGCCGGGGTCCCGGTCCACCGGGTCTTCCTCACCGGCCTGGCCGGCCGGCTGGCCGCGGTCCAGGCCGCGGCGCCGGGCATCTTCGGCGTCCCCGTCGTCGTCCCGGCCCAGGCCGAGTACGCGGCGATCGGCGCTGCCCGCCAGGCCGCGTGGGCCCTGGCGGGCACCGCGGAACCCCCCACCTGGGAGCGCCCCGCGCCCGCGACCGTCCTGGACCCGTCCGACGAGACCGCGGTGGGCGGGGCGGTGCGGGCGCAGTACGAGGCCGTGCTGAAGCAGACGCACCCCGAACTGAACCGCTGACGTCCCTCAGTCGAGATAGCCCCGCAACTGGTCCGCGAACGCGTGGTCGCGCAGTTTGTTCAGCGTCTTGGACTCGATCTGGCGGATCCGTTCCCGCGTCACGCCGAAGAGTCGACCGATCTCCTCCAGCGTGCGCGGACGGCCGTCCGCCAAGCCGTAGCGGAGTTGGACCACCTTGCGTTCACGCTCCCCGAGCGTGCTGAGCACCGCCTCCAAGTGCTCGCGGAGGAGCATGAACGCCGCTGTCTCCACCGGGGACGCCGCGTCCCCGTCCTCGATGAGGTCCCCCAGGGCGACGTCGTCCTCCTCCCCGACAGGGGCGTGCAGGGAGACCGGTTCCTGGGCCAGGCGCAGGACCTCGATGACGCGTTCCGGCGACAGCTCCAGGACCGCGGCGACGTCCGCCGTGCTCGGTTCGGAGCCCTTCTCCTGGAGGAGTCTCCGCTGGACCCGGACCACACGGTTGATCAGCTCGACCACGTGGACCGGGACGCGGATCGTGCGGGCCTGGTCCGCGAGCGCGCGGCTCATCGCCTGGCGGATCCACCAGGTCGCGTACGTCGAGAACTTGTAGCCGCGGGCGTAGTCGAACTTCTCCACCGCGCGGATCAGGCCCAGGTTGCCCTCCTGGACCAGGTCCAGCATAGTGAGGCCGCGTCCGATGTAGCGTTTGGCCACCGAGACGACCAGGCGCAGGTTGGCCTCGATCAGGCGGCGCTTGGCCATCCGGCCGCGCACGATCAGCTGGTCGAGTTCGTCGGCGACGTGGACGTCGACGGTGTCGTGATGGAGCGTCAGATACTCCTCGGCGAAGAGCCCGGCCTCGACCCTGCGGGCCAGCTCCACCTCGTCGGCCGCGGTCAGCAGCGGGATCCGGCCGATCTCGCGCAGGTACTGGCGGAAGAGGTCCGCCGACGGGCCCCCGGTGTCGTCCAGTGCCGGGGCCGGCTCGTCCTCGACGGCCTGCAACTGCTCGGCCGTGGGCTCGTGAGTGGCCGGGACGGGTGCGGGGGCCGGCCCTATGACAGGGGCGCGGGGAACAGGAACGGTCACCGGGACCGGGTCGGAGGGCGGCGCGGTCGTGGGATGGAGGGCCGTGGCAACGTCCACGTCCTTCCCTTCCGGCGTCGGAGGAGGCCCCGGAGGCGGGGCCGACGCCTGCTCGGGGGCGGCGTTCGGGACACGCGGCATCGGAACGTCGGGCGGCTCGTCGCCCTCCGTCCGGGACGCCGGGGGCACGGCACCACCGTCGTCGGCGGGCCGCGACTGCGAATAGTGGGGCACCAGGACCAGTGTGCTCCCGGCCGGGGCTCCGGGCAGAGACCCGTGCGCAGAGTTTCTGTGGCCAAGCGGTCACCCAGGGTGAAGCGCCGCGGGTTCCGGGCACGCAGCCGACGCGGCGTCAGAGTGCCGCGACCCCACGGGATCGCAGCGCGCCCTCGTACTGCTGGAGTGCCCACAGCTCGCCCTGGACGGCCGCCAGCTGCTCCGGATCGCCGTTGGTGCCGAGGCGTTGCAGCTGGCCGCGGCAGGCGGCGACGCGACGGGCCACCGCCTGGAGCCGCAGCTTGACCAGGAACTCGCCCGCGTAGATCGCGTCCGGCGCACGACGGGTGCGCACCGGCTCGACGGCGAGCTCGGTGATCAGCCCACGCACCGCGTCGTCCGGGGCGACCTCGCGCAGCACGTCGACCCAGACGTCGGGAGCCTGCGCGCCGACGGTGACTCCGCCGCCCACGACGACGGCCTCCCGCACGGCCCTGTAGGGCGGAGTGGCGAACTCGTCGACGCCGAAGTGGTCCAGCACCGGGGCGACCAGCGCGGGGAACTGCAGGGCCAGCTTGAGCAGTTCGCGCTCCACGAACTGCACCGGGTTGCGCGGGTCCAGCCGGAACGCCGGGCGCTGCGGCGCGGCCTGGACGGGCGCGGGCTGGACACCCCGACGCTGCGGGCCGCCCTGCGCGTTGCCACCGGACTCGCGGCGCGACGCCTCCCACCGGGCCAGCTGGCCGACGCGGCGGACCACGAACTGCTCGTCCAGGATGCCCAGCAGACCGGCCAGCCGGACCGCGTACTCGTGCTGGATGGAGCGGTCCTTGATCCGGGCCACGATCGGCGCGGACTGGTCCAGCGCGGCAGCGCGGCCCTCCGCGGCGTCCAGGTTGTGGCTGGCGACGGCCGCCTTGATGGCGAACTCGAAGAGCGGGACCGGTTGTTCGATCAGGTTGCGGACCGCGTCGTCGCCCTCGGCCAGGCGCAGCTCGCACGGGTCCATCCCGCCGGGGCTGACCGCGATCGAGGTGCGGGCGGCGAACTTCTGGTCGTCCTCGAAGGCGCGCAGCGCGGCCTTCTGGCCGGCGGCGTCGCCGTCGAAGGTGAAGACCACCTCGCCCTTCCAGGCGGAGGTGTCCATCAGCAGCCGGCGCAGGATCTTGATGTGGTCCTCGCCGAAGGCGGTGCCACAGGTGGCCACGGCCGAGGGGACCCCGGCCAGGTGACAGGCCATCACATCGGTGTAGCCCTCGACCACCACGGCCCGGCCGGAGCGGGCGATCTCCTTCTTGGCCAGCTCGATGCCGTAGAGGACGTTGGACTTCTTGTAGAGCGGCGTCTCCGGGGTGTTCAGGTACTTCGGGCCGTTGTCGTCCTCGCGCAGGCGGCGCGCGCCGAAGCCGACGACCTCGCCGGTCAGGTCGCGGATCGGCCAGATCAGCCGGGCCCGGAACCGGTCCATCGGGCCGCGGCGGCCCTCCGAGCAGATGCCGGAGAGCAGCAGCTCGCGGTCGGTGTAGCCCTTGCCGCGCAGCAGCCGGGTCAGGTTCTCGAAGCCACCGGGCGCGTAGCCGACGCCGAAGTGGGCGGCGGCCTCGCGCTCGAAGCCGCGCTCCTTGAGGAAGCGGCGGCCGATCTCGGCCTCGGGGCTGTTCAGCTGCTCCTGGAACCAGGCGGAGGCCAGCTTGTTGATCTCCAGCAGCCGGGTCCGCTCACCCTGCTGACGCCCGGGGACGTAGGAGCCGCCCTCGTACCGCAACGTGATGCCGACCTGGGGCGCGAGCCGCTCCACCGTCTCCACGAAGGAGAGGTGTTCGATCTTCATCACGAACCCGATGGTGTCGCCGCTCTCCTGGCAGCCGAAGCAGTTGAAGACGCCCTTGGCCGGGTTGACGTAGAAGGACGCGGACTTCTCGTCGTGGAACGGGCAGAGGCCCTTGAGCTGACCGCCACCGCCGCCGGCGAGCTGGACGTACTCGCCGACGACGGCGTCGATCCGCAGGGCGGTCTTGACCGCCTGCACGTCCTCGTCCTTGATGCGTCCGGCCACGCCTGAAGTCTACGGGGGTGCGACGACACCCGAGGGTCACGCCGCTGCGGCGGCTGCTCCCCTGCCGACCGCTCCCGTGCCGACTGCTCCCCTGCCGACTACTCCCCCGCCAGCTCGGCGAGCGGGACCGCCGGGTCGGCCAGCCGTTCCGGGTCGACCGGGCGCTGCGAGCGGACCAGGTTCTGGATCGGCTCGGTCACGTCCCAGACGTTGACGTTCATCCCCGCCAGCACCCGGCCGTCCGCGCTTTGCCAGAACGCGATGAACTCGCGCTTGCCCGCGTCGCCGCGGACCACCACCCGCTCGTAGTCGCCGGGCGCGACGAAACCGGAGTACTCCATGCCGAGGTCGTACTGGTCCGAGAAGAAGTAGGGGACGCGGTCGTAGACGACCTCCTGTCCGAGCATGGACCGGGCGGCTGCCGGGCCGCCGTTCAGCGCGTTGGCCCAGTGCTCGACGCGCAGCCTGCGACGGAAGAGCGGATGCCAGGCCCCGGCCACGTCCCCGGCCGCGAAGATCCGCTCGTCGGAGCTGCGCAGGGACGCGTCGACCGCGATCCCGCCGCCCTCCTCGCGGCTCGCCAGGGCCAGCCCGGCCTGCTCGGCCAGCGCGGTCTGGGGAGCCGCGCCGACGGCGACGAGCACGGCGTGCGCGGGGTACTCCTGACCGTCACTGGTGTGGGCGGCCAGCACCATGCCGTCCCGGCCCTCGATGCCGGTGACCGTGGCGCCGAAGTGGAACTTCACGCCCCGCCCCTCGTGCAACTCGGCGAAGAACTCGCCCAACTCCGGACCGAGGACGGCGTGGAGCGGTGTCGGCAGCGGCTCGATCACGGTGACCTCGACGCCGTAGCCGCGGGCCGCCGCTGCCACCTCGAGACCGATCCAGCCCGCGCCGACGATCACCAGGGTGCCGTTCTCCCGCCCCAACGTCGTAAGCGTCGACCGCAGCCGGTCCGAGTCGGCGAGGCGACGCAGGAAGTGGACGCCGCCCAGGTCGATGCCGGGGATGTCCAGCACTCGCGGCGCGGCACCGGTGGTCAGCAGCAGCCGGTCGTAGCGGATCACCCCGTCGCCGCTCAGCTGCACCTCGCGCGCCTGGCGGTCCAGCCCCACGACGGCGGAGCCGAGGTGCAGCTCGACCTCGTGCGCGGCGTACCAGGCGGAGTCGTGCACGAAGAGCTCGGACCGCTCCGAGGCCCCGGTCAGGTAGCTCTTGGACAGGTTGGGGCGCTCGTACGGCTGCTCACGCTCCTCGCCGAGCAGTATCACCCGCCCGGAGAAGCCCTCCGTCCGCAGCGTCTCCGCGGCCTTGGCCCCGGCCAGTCCTCCGCCGACGATGACGTGCGTCTCGTGCGCGTCCGCCATGTTCCGTTCTCCCGCCTGTCGGATCACTCACTCGCTCTGCGGCTGTGTGCTCTGAAGCTGTGTGCTCTGTGCCGGGCGCTCTGTGCCGTGCCCGGCGCCACTGGTCCGTGTGCGCAGTTCCCGTGTTCGGCATCGAGAGTCCCGCATGAGCACCCGGAGGTGAAGAGGGCGTCACCCGTCCGTCGTGCGGGAGTCAATTCGGATCCTCCTGCCGAGGCTACTGACGCCCGGTCAGCAGCCGGTGCCGGACCAGCGCGGACGCGTCCGTCAGCGTGGCGATCTGGTCGATGACCGCCCGCAGCCGGCCGGCGTCGTCCTCGGCCTCCTCGTACAGCGTGCGGAAGACCGGGTCCAGCCCCTGCGGCGCGATCGCGACCAGTGCCTCGGCCAGCTCGCCGATCACCACCCGCTGCCGCTGGCGCAACAGCTCCTGGTCGTCGCGCTGCATGACGTAGCGGTCGGCGACCGCCTTGAGCACCGCGCACTCCAGCCGGACCGAGCGCGGCACGATCAGGTCGGCCTGATAGCGCGTCAGCGGGCCCGGGCCGTAGGAGGCGCGGGTGGCCGTCTCGGCGGCGGTACAGAACCGGCCGATCAGCTGGCTGGTGGCGTCCTTGATCCGGGCGCGGTCCCGCGCGGAGCCGTCGTAGCTGTGCGGCCACCACTCCTCGCCGCGCAGCCGGTCCAGCGCCTCGGCGAACTCCTCAGGCTCGGCGTTGGGCGCGTAGCGGGCCGCGACCTTGTACAGCTCGGCGCGCTCGGCGGTCGACACCAGCGCGGCCGGGTGGACATGGCCTGCGTGCAGGCCGTCCTCGACGTCGTGGACGGAGTAGGCCACGTCGTCGGCCCAGTCCATCACCTGCGCCTCGAAGCAGCGGTGGTCCGCCGGGGCGCCCTGGCGCAGCCAGCGGAAGACCGGCAGGTCGTCCGGGTACACGCCGTACTTGTGCGGCAGTTCGGCATGCTCGCCGCGCGCCCACGGGTACTTGGTGGCCGCGTCCAGCGCGGCCCGGGTCAGGTTGAGGCCGACGCTGGTGGTCCGGCCGTGGTCGTCCGGGTGCGGGACGAAGCGCTTGGGCTCCAGGCGGGTCAGGATGCGCAGGCTCTGCGCGTTGCCCTCGAAGCCGCCGCAGGCCTGCGCCGCCTTGTCCAGCGCCTCCTCGCCGTTGTGACCGAACGGCGGGTGGCCGATGTCGTGGGAGAGACAGGCCGTCTCCACCAGGTCGGGGTCACAGCCCAGCGCCGCGCCCAACTCCCGCCCGACCTGGGCACACTCCAGCGAGTGGGTCAGCCTGGTCCGCGGGAAGTCGCTCTCCAGGGGCGCGACCACCTGCGTCGTCCCGGCCAGCCGCCGCAGCGCGGCGGAGTGCAGCACCCGTGCGCGGTCACGCTGGAAGGCCGTCCGGCCGGGACGCTTGTCCGGCTCCTCGACCCAACGCGCCTGCGCGGCGGGGCTGTAGCTGGTGACCTGCGCGGTTTCGTCCATCCCCGTCACGGTAACCCGACGGACCGACAGCTCGCGTCAGGCTCGCAGCAGGCGCTTCCCGCGCGGCTGCTCGGTCACCAGGCCGTCCCCCACTGCAAAAGGCTCAGGAGCGCGACGGCGAAGGCGTCACCGCTCCGGCTGCGGACGCCGCCTGGTACAGCGCCTTGGCCGGGGCGCCGAAGTACGCCGCGTACGACACGTCGTCCGTGTCGCCGCCCTCCTGGTAGCCGCCGATCACGCCGAGGACCGTGCCCAGGCCGGAGACCGGGTCGATGTCCCGGAGCAGCGGGCCACCGCTCGTCCCGTCGGTGAAGCCGGTGCAGTCGAACTCCGCCTGGGTGGGGCTGAAGATCTTGGTCGTGTTGAGGCAGGAGACCGGCTTGTCCGTCTCCGCCGGGTAGCCGACCACCCCGACCGTCGCCGGCATCGGCTGGTTGAAGGCGATCTTCTCGGCGCCGACCTCGTCCTCGACCCGGGCGCTCGGGTCACCGTTCTTGTGGACGACGGCGAAGGCGACGTCCGTGTCCGGGTCGCTGTTGGCCGCCCAGTGCGGGTCGATCAGCAGCGCCGAGGAGTACCACACGCCGAACGGCTGCTGGCCGTCGTGGTAGCCGGGGACGAAGGCGATCGGGCCGGGGGTGGGCGAGCCGTTGGCCGGGTCGCTCAGGCAGTGCGCGGCGAGGACGATGACGTCGCCGCCGGGAGAGTCGACCACGCTCGCCGTGCAGAAGTGGTGGGACAGCGACGTGTCACTGGCGGAGAAGACCGCGCCGACCGCGGGCAGTCCCCCGAACTCGCTCGCATGGCCGTTCGGCGTCGCCAGGGGCCCCGCGAGACTTGTCGGTACGGACGCCTTCGGATGGGGCATGCTGTATGCGTCCAGCGGTCCCGAGGCCCGGCGCTCGGTGGCTGCCTCACCGGCGGCACCCGTGCTCGCGTGGACCAGAACCACGAGGAAGCACGCCACGAAAGCCAGCGCCCCAACGGAGCGTGACGTTCGTCGCAACAGTCCTCGGTCCACCGTCGGATCATAGACATCGGCTCGGGGGGGCTGTCGAGAGGCGCGGCGTGGCTACTGTCTGCTTTTTCGACAGTTCTGTCACGAACGTACAGGTAAGAGGTCTGCCCTCACCTGCCTTGGCTAGCGTGCAAATAAGATGGCACCCCACTCCGGCGTCCACCGCCGCAGGGTGTTCACAGAGAGACAGAGGCCATCGGGCCTGCCCCCGACCTCGAATCGCGAGAGACGAAGAGACCCAGACGTGAGCCTGACCGGAACAGCGTTCTTCTACACCCTGATCATTGCGACACTCGTCGCGATGGCGGGCACTCTGGTGCTCTGGGGTCGGGTGCGAGGCCCCCAGTGGCTGCGCTGGGTCAGCCGGGTCGCGATGATCGCGGCCTGCCAGCTGACCGCCATCTCGGTGGTCGCCGTCTGGATCAACAACTCGAACGGCCTCTACACCTCGTGGGCGGACCTCTTCGGCGAGCAGCAGCCGATCAGCGTCCCGGTCGCCTCCGCCGACAACGGCATGAACATCCAGTTCGCGGCGGACCGGGCGGGCTTCCAGCGGGCCCACTTCTTCGGCAAGGCGTCCGGGCTGACCGGCGAGGCGCTGGTGTGGGTGCCGCCGCAGTACAACGAGCCGCAGTACGCGCGCTACGACTTCCCGGTGATCACGCTGCTCTCCGGCTACCCGGGCAGCCCGTGGTCCTGGATCGGCGGCGGCGGCGTGCCGAACAGTATCTCGGGGATGATGGCCAACGGCACCCTGCAGCCCTCCATCCTGGTGATCCCGGAGATCTCCCCGTCCGGGGTCAACACGGACTGCACGGACGTGGGCGTGAACAAGAACGCCACGTGGCTGGCCAAGGACGTGCCCAGCATGATCAAGAACCAGTTCCGGGTGATGAACAACCCGCACGCCTGGGGCCTGGTGGGCTACTCCACCGGCGGCTACTGCGCACCGAAGCTCGTGCTCCAGTACCCGACCGTCTTCGGCAGCGCGGTCGGCATGAGCCCCGACGACTTCCACGGCGACCCGACCATCGTCCGCGACAAGAAGATCCTGGCCGCGCAGAACCCGCTGGCGATCGCCAAGAAGGCGACCAACTCGGACGTGTCCATACTCATCGCCACCACCAAGAGTGACCGTTTCAGCACCCCGGCCAACGCCCAGCTGCTGTACCACACGGTCAAGTGGCCGGTGCAGATGCCGCAGCCGATCGTCCTCAACGACGGCGGCCACAACTGGAACACCTGGAAGAGCCTCTACCCGGTGGTCTTCCCGTGGCTGAGCCAGCAGTTGATGGCTCCTCAGCCTGCGGCGACGCCGAGCCCCTCGCCCTCCCCGGTGATCAAGGCCGACGCGGTCGCCAAACTCGACAGCACCTACGCCCTGCTGACGGGCCGTAGCCAGGGCTGAGACGAACCGTCAGGACAGCGCAGAAGGGGTGGGGCCCAGCGGGCCCCACCCCTTCTCGTATCGGTAATGACCACGGTGTGAATGCGGGCTCAGAGCCGTCACGACGCGGTCACGACAAGGTCACTCCCCCTCGCCCTGCTCGGCGAGGAACTCCTCGAAGGCGCGGCCGAGTTCGTCGGCGGAGGGCAGGTCCACCGGCTCGGCGAGCAGGCTCTCCCGGTCGGCGGCGCCCGCCACCGCGTCGTACTGCTGCTCCAAGCCCTGGATGGCGGTACGCAGCTCCGCGTCGCCCTCGGCGATCTGACGGTCGACGTCCTCGCGGACCTCGTCGATCCGGCCGCGCAGGCCCGTGCCGGGCAGCATCAGCCCGGTGGCCCCCTGGAGGGCCTCCAGGACGCTCACAGCGGCGTCCGGGTAGGGCGTGCGGGCGAGGTAGTGCGGCACGTGGGCGGCGAAGCCGATCACGTCGTGCCCGGCCTCGGCCAGCCGGAACTCCAGCATCCCGCCGACGCTCCCGGGCACCTGCACCTTCTCGAACCAGCGCGGGTGGACGCCCAGCAGCTCCTTGCGGTTGCCGTGCGGGGTCAGGCCCACGGGACGGGTGTGCGGGACGCCCATCGGGACGCCGTGGAAGGTCACCGAGAGGCGCACGCCGAGCCGCTCCACCACCTGGAGCACGGCCGCGGCGAACCGCTCCCACTCGACGTCCGGCTCCGGCCCGGTCAGCACCAGGAACGGCACGCCGACGGCGTCGTGGACCAGATGCAGGTCGAGCGCCGGGGCCGCGTAGGAGGCCCAGTGGTCCTGGTCGAAGACCATGGCCGGGCGGCGGGCCCGGTAGTCCACCAGCCGGTCCGCGTCGAAGCGGGCGATCAGCTTCTTCTCCGGGTCGGCGAGCAGCTCCTCGACGATCTGCTCACCCGTCTCACCGGCGTCCATGAAGCCCTCGAAGAAGTGGAGCAGGATCGAGGCGTCCGCGGCCAGCTCCTCGGCTTCGGGCTCGAATGCGTACAGCCCCTGCGGTTCCAGCACCTGCGTACCACTCCTTCGCTCGCCTGCGTGCACGCCGATCGCGGGGTGCCCGGAAAAAGGCTTCCCCTACCCTGGTGCAAGCATTGCGGAACCCTGGTTCATTCCCCAATTCGGTGCGCGGAGCGGAAACGTGCGCCCCCGATGACACGCCGTGCATGCCGGAATCGCGCGGCTGGGATGACTTAGTCCCCCGGTGCAGGTATGGTCCTCTCGCTGCACTCCACTCCCGTCACTGCGTACGCTGCGTGGAGCGCCCGCACCACCCCTTGCTTCGCACCTTGCCTTCATCTGGCCGCCCGCTGTCCTTCGCGCTCTCGTCTCCGCCTCGGCCATCTTCCGGACACAAACTGTCCCCCCGCTCCCCGCGTGCCTCACGGCGAACGCGATCCGTCGCCGTACCCGCGCACGCCGGGGTGCTCTCTCCCGTCCCCACCCGCCGAAGGACCGAAGGCCAAGTGCCCGTTCCCGTCTTCCTCTGCGGCACCACCGCGTGGCTGGAGCCGCTCGCCGAGCACCACATCGAGCCCCTGGCCGCGGCTGCGGCCGAGGACCGCAGCAGTTATGCCTTCACGCCGGTTCCGCACGGCGTCGAAGCGACGGCACGTTACGTCCACGACGCGCTCGCCGCCCAGGCGGCGGGGCGCGCGCTGCCCTTCGCCACGGTCAGAGCCTCGGACGGCCTGGTGGTCGGGTCGACCCGGTTCACCGAGCTGGACTACTGGCAGGGCCCGGTGATCTGGCCTCCCGGCCCACGTGGCCCCGTCGGCGACCCGCTCGCCGCCACCCCCGACGCCACCGAGATCGGCGCCACCTGGCTCTCCTCCCGCGCCCAGGGCACCGGAATCAACACCGAGGCCAAGCTTCTGATGCTGCGTCACGCCTTCGAGACGTGGGGCGTGCGCAGGGTGTCCCTCCGGGCGGATGCGCGGAACATGCGGTCACGCGTGGCGATCGAGCGCCTGGGCGCAGTGCTGGAGGGCGTCCACCGCAACCACACCCGCGGCTTGGACGGCATGGTCCGCGGCACGGCGTTCTACTCCATCCTCGACGAGGAGTGGCCGGCGGCGCGGGCCGCGCTGGAGCTCAGGGCCCTGAGCCGCCCCACCGCCCTGGCCCCTGACCGACCGCTGATCTCGGCGTAGGGGGACGTTGCCCTAACCCTTGACCACAATCGTCACCTTCCAGCTACCTCCGGACTTGGTCGTGCTGGTCAGCACGGCGGTACCGTCCGCCGTGCCGACGAACATCGCCGGGGTGACGCCGAGCGGCGCGGTCATCACGCCGGTGTTGGCCGGGGCGAGGATCTGCGCTCCGGAGGCCTGGACCTGGCCCCACTGGCTGCCCTTGACCGCCGTCAGGAAGACGTCCACCCTGCCTCCCTTCGCCAGGCAGTAGGCGCCGTTCTGTTGCTCCGTCAGCTGCCCTGCGGAGTGCGGCAGCACACCCGCCGGCAGCTGCGTGCACGCCGGCGCGGGCGCCGCTGCCGCCGCAGACGACGCAGCCGCCGAGGCCGGTGCTGACGAGGCCGGGGCGGAAGCAGACGACGATCCGCTCGTGCACGCCGTGGCGACGAACGGCAGCAGCAGGACAGGCAGTATTCGCAGGACTCGGTTCACCACTCGCTCCTCCGGGAAGGCCCGAGGCCGGGCCCGCCCCCTGGGGGACGGACTCGGCCTCGGTAGGACTCAGAACTCAGTGCTCAGAACTCAGTGCTGGTTGCTCGCGCCAGCGTAGTAGGTGACGCAGTTGCCCGCGCCCCCTCCGTAGTTGTTGCTCCACAGCGACTGGACCGCGAAGTTGGCGCCGTTCAGGCTGATGATCGCGGACGCGCCCTGGCCGCTGGAGATCCAGGCGCACTTGTCACCGGTCTCGGAGCCGGACGGGTCCACCCAGCCGCTGCTCGGCGCCGGGTCGGTCAGCGTCTCCGCGTACTCGTGGCCACCGACGATGGTGATGCCCTCGTCGGTCGAGTTCACGCCGGAGGAGCCGGTGGCGACGAAGCCCGAACCGCAGGACGAGCCCGCGTCGGTGATGTACGGCATGTTGGTGTAGGGCAGGTCCGCACCGGACGCCGTGGTGGTGTGGTCGTGCCAGGCGCAGTACTGGGTCTTGAAGCCGGACGGCACCACGCCGTGGGCGGCGTCGACGATGATCTGCACGTTGTCGCCGGAGACGCCGAAGTGCGACGCGGCCTTGACCGCCTCGGCGGCGATCTGGGCGTCGCTGGGCTTGGTCGGCGCCTTGGTGGAGCTGTCCAGCCAGGTGCCGCCGACCGGGTTGGCGGCCGGGTGGCCGACCGGGGTGCCCGCGCCGTTGCACTGGGTGGTGCCGGTGGCGACGCCCTCGCAGTACTGGGTCTGCGAGGTGAAGAAGGTGTCACCGCTGCCGTAGGCGTGCTGGAAGAAGTTCAGCTGGAGGGCGGCCTCGCCGGACGGGTCGTTGGTGACCGTGGAGCCGGTCCCCCACTGGTTGCCCCAGTAGACGACGTAGACGGTGGGGGAGGTGACGACGTTTCCGCCGCCGTACGCCAGGTTGCCGGTGGTGCTCACCGCAGCGGACGCCTTGTGGGCGTTCATGTGGTGCGGAGCGAGCTCGCTGGCGTTGGCGGGGCTCGCGGCGAGGAAGCCCGCAGCGGCGATCGCGGTGGCGCAGCCTGCGACGAGTGCAGAACGGAGCACGGGTGTTGCCCTTCTCGACGGGGGAATTACGGGAGGGCTGTGCAGCGCCGCTGGCCGAGCGGCAGTGGTGTCACCACGATTGGGGGTTGCTCTTGCGATGCGAGAACTTAGCTGGCCGATCATTGTCCGTTCAAGAGCCGGACAGCCCCCTCTGAGCGAACTCAGAGATTCCGGAAACAAAACCGCCACGTTGCGGCTCCCACCAGCGAAAACAAACCCGCGAACCAGCCAGATTCCAGGCGGAACTGACGCGAAATCAGGGTCTACACGCGTCCCGCTGCGGCCCGGAGGAAAACAGAAAAGCCGGGGCGGCGGAACGGACGCCGTTGTCCGTTCCGCCGCCCCGGCGGGCCCCCTGCGGCTACTCTGCGCCGAGCTCCGCAGGGGACGTGCGGTGCGGGCAGCGAGCCCCCTCCGGTCCCTCGGCTCTACCCATCCTTGGTCGGGGACAGGGACGTGGTGAGGAGGGGGTTTGCCCCCGCGCTGGCACCCGGCAGGTTGCGCACCGGGTGAGGGTTGTCAGCGCGAGTCGCTGCCCGCCGTCTCGATGGCGGCGCGGCCTGCCTCCAGGCGCGCCACCGGGATCCGGAAGGGCGAGCAGGACACGTAGTCCAGCCCGACCTCGTGGAAGAAGTGGACCGAGTCCGGGTCGCCGCCGTGCTCGCCGCAGACGCCGAGCTTGAGGTCCGGACGGGTCTTGCGGCCCTCGATCGCGGCGTTCCGGACGAGGGCGCCGACACCGTCGCGGTCGATGGTCTCGAACGGGGAGACCCCGAAGATGCCCTTCTCCAGGTAGGCCGTGAAGAAGCTGGCCTCGACGTCGTCGCGGCTGAAGCCCCAGACCGTCTGGGTCAGGTCGTTGGTACCGAAGGAGAAGAACTCGGCGGCCTCGGCGATCTGACCGGCGGTCACCGCGGCACGCGGCAGCTCGATCATGGTGCCGAGCGCGATCTTCAGATCGGTCCCGGTCGCGGCCTGGACCTCGGCGAGGACCTTCTCCGCCTCGTCACGCACTATCTCCAGCTCCTGGACGGTGCCCACGAGCGGGATCATGATCTCGGCACGCGGGTCGGCGCCGGCCAGCTTGCGCTCGGCCGCGGCCTCCGCGATCGCCCGGACCTGCATCGCGAACAGGCCGGGGATGACCAGGCCGAGGCGGACGCCGCGCAGACCCAGCATCGGGTTCTGCTCGTGCAGCCGGTGCACGGCCTGGAGCAGGCGCAGGTCGTTCTCGTTCGGGTCCTTGCGGGCCTCGGCGAGGGCGACGCGCACCGACAGCTCGGTGATGTCCGGCAGGAACTCGTGCAGCGGCGGGTCCAGCAGGCGGACCGTCACCGGCAGGCCGTCCATGGCCGTGAAGAGCTCGACGAAGTCGGTCTTCTGCAGCGGCAGCAGGACGGAGAGCGCGGCCTCGCGGTCGGCGTCGTTGTCGGCCAGGATCAGCCGCTCGACCTCCTTGCGGCGCTCCTCGCCGAGGAACATGTGCTCGGTGCGGCACAGGCCGATGCCCTGGGCGCCGTAGCGGCGGGCGCGGTTCGCGTCCTCGGCGTTGTCGGCATTGGCGCGGACCCGCAGGCGGCGGACCGAGTCGGCGTGGGAGATGATCCGGTGGACCGCCTTGACCAGGCCACCCTCCTCGTCGGCGCCGGCGTGCAGGGTGCCCTCGAAGTACTCAACGACGGGGCTCGGTACGACCGGTACCTCGCCGAGGTACACCTTGCCGGTGGAGCCGTCGATCGAGATCAGGTCGCCCTCCTCGATCACCTGACCGTCGGCGGTGGTGAACCGGCGCTTCTTGGTGTCGACCTCGAGCTCCTCGGCGCCGCAGACACAGGTCTTGCCCATGCCGCGGGCGACGACGGCGGCGTGCGAGGTCTTGCCGCCGCGCGAGGTCAGGATGCCCTGGGCGGCGATCATGCCGTCGAGGTCGTCCGGGTTGGTCTCGCGACGGACCAGGATGACCTTCTCGCCGGAGCGGGACCACTTGACGGCGGTGTAGGAGTCGAAGACGGCCTTGCCGACCGCCGCGCCCGGGGAGGCGGCGATGCCCCGGCCGATCTTCTCGACCTTGGTGTCCTCGTCGAAGCGGGGGAACATCAGCTGCGCGAGCTGCGAGCCGTTGACGCGGTGCAGCGCCTCGTCCAGGTCGATCAGGCCCTGGTCGACCAGCTGGACGGCGATGCGGAAGGCCGCGGCCGCGGTGCGCTTGCCGACGCGGGTCTGCAGCATCCACAGCTTGCCGCGCTCGATGGTGAACTCGATGTCGCAGAGGTCCCGGTAGTGGTTCTCCAGGGTCTGCATGATGCTCATGAGCTCGTCGTAGGACTTCTTGTCCAGCTGCTCGAGCTCGGACAGCTGCACCGTGTTGCGGATACCGGCGACGACGTCCTCGCCCTGGGCGTTGGACAGGTAGTCGCCGTAGACGCCCTGGTGGCCGGAGGCGGGGTCGCGGGTGAAGGCCACGCCGGTGCCGGAGTCCTCGCCGAGGTTGCCGAAGACCATGGAGCAGACGTTGACCGCGGTGGCCAGGTCGTGCGGGATGCGCTCCTGACGGCGGTAGAGCTTCGCCCGGTCGCTGTTCCAGGAGTCGAAGACGGCGTGGATCGCCAGGTCGAGCTGCTCACGCGGGTCCTGCGGGAAGTCACGCCCTGCGTGGTCCTTGACGATCTTCTTGAACGTCTTGACCAGGCCCTTGAGGTCCGCGGCGTCCAGGTCCAGGTCGTTGACCGTGCCCTTGGCCCGCTTGACGTCCTCCAGCGCCTCCTCGAAGAGCTCACCCTCGACGCCCAGCACGGTCTTGCCGAACATCTGGACTAGGCGCCGGTACGAGTCCCAGGCGAAGCGCTCGTTGCCGGACTGCTTGACGAGGCCCTTCACCGAGGCGTCGGAGAGGCCGATGTTGAGGACGGTGTCCATCATGCCGGGCATGGAGAACTTCGCGCCCGAACGCACCGACACCAGCAGCGGGTCGGTCGCGTTGCCGAGCTTCTTGCCCATGGTGGCCTCGAGCGCGTCGAGGTGTGCACTCACCTCGTCACGCAGCGGGGCCGGCTCGGAGCCGGTCTCCAGATAGACCTTGCAGGCCTCGGTGGTGATGGTGAATCCCGGAGGGACGGGAAGGCCGAGGTTGGTCATCTCGGCGAGGTTCGCGCCCTTACCGCCGAGAAGGTCCTTGAGGTCCTTGTTGCCCTCGGTGAAATCAAAGACGAATTTGGTGAGCGTGTCCTTGGTGGCCACGAGAGGGTCTCCTGCCGCACGGTTGCCCTGACGCCGGAGAACATACCCAGATCAAAGGCGGTTGGCTGCCCCCACTAGGCCGTCAGGGTCTCGTACCAACGGGTAACCCACGAGATCGAAACCCCGGAATCGGGCTTCGCCTGCGAAAGTTAAATCGTCGCCCTGACGCTAGCTCGTCTTCAAAGGTTGAAGGCAGGGTCGCACCTTCGTCATCTTTGGGCCATCAGACGGACACCCTGCGCTACGGCGACGTTTCCTTGGTTCAATCCTCTGGAGACAACAGCCCGACCACTGGCCACGGCTCGTTCGGGAAGCGTTTCACGACCCTTGCCACCTGCAGTTTTACGTCCTTCTGACGCAAAGTGACGAGGAATGTGGCCGGAGTCACGCGCCGCGACGGCTGCCGTCTCACCCCTCGTGCGTAGCCGGTCTCACCATCCGTCGCGGCATGTCCACGCTCAGTGGCCGACCCGTGACGCAATAACTGACCCGTCACCCGGCCGCCGGGCTCAGCCGCCGGAGGTGTCGAGCTCGGCCTCCGCGGACGGCACCGCGCAGTCGTACGGGTCGTCCAGCCACCCCGCCGGCAGCACCACCCGGGTCGCGCCCGAGCTGCGGCCACGCGGGCCGTCGGCGCTGTCCGGCCACGGCTGGTCGTGGTCGATCCGGCTCAGGTGCTCCTCCAGCTCGCTCAGCGAGGAGGTGGTGGCCAGCGCGTTGCGCAGCTCGGAGCCGACCGAGAAGCCCTTGGTGTACCAGGCGACGTGCTTGCGGAAGTCGACGACACCGCGCTTCTCGTCGCCCAGCCACTCCCCCAGCAGCTCGGCATGGCGGATCATCGTCCGCGCCACATAGCCGAAGTCCGGCCGGGCGTAGTCGACTTCGCCCTCGAAGACGCTGACCAGCTCCTTGAAGAGCCACGGCCGCCCCAGGCAGCCGCGGCCCACCACCACGCCGTCGCAGCCGGTCTCGCGGACCATCCGGACCGCGTCGTCCGCCGACCAGATGTCGCCGTTGCCCAGCACCGGGACGTGGTCCGGCACGGTCTCGCGCAGTCGGGCGATGGCGGACCAGTCGGCCTGGCCGCTGTAGTGCTGGATGGCGGTGCGCCCGTGCAGGGCGATCGCGGCCACGCCCTCCTCCGCGCCGATCCGGCCGGCGTCGAGGTAGGTGATGTGGTCGTCGTCGATCCCGACCCGCATCTTCATGGTGACCGGCAGGTCGCCCGCGTTGCCCACGGCTTGGCGCAGGATGTCGCGCAGCAGGTTCCGCTTGTACGGCAACGCCGAGCCGCCGCCCTTGCGGGTCACCTTGGGGACCGGGCAGCCGAAGTTGAGGTCGATGTGGTCGGCCAGGTCCTCCTCGGCGATCATCTTCGCCGCGCGGCCGACGGTCTCCGGGTCGACGCCGTAGAGCTGGATCGACCGCGGCTGCTCGCTCGGGTCGAAGTGGATCAGCTGCATGGTCTTGGCGTTCCGCTCGACCAGCGCCCGGGTGGTGATCATCTCCGAGACGAAGAGGCCCTTGCCTCCGCTCTGCTCCCGGCACAGCGTGCGGAACGGGGCGTTGGTGATCCCCGCCATCGGCGCGAGCACGACCGGGGGCCACACCTCCAGCGCGCCGAGGCGCAGCGGAGCGGCGGTGGCGGGAGCCACCGGCGTGGCGGTGTCCGTGCTGGTCATCCGGGCGGTCCTTCGCTTGGTCGGACGTCCGGCGGACGGGCGGGGCCGGACAGAACCTCTATTGTCCCACCGCCGCCAGCTGCGCCACGCGGGCCGTGGTCACCGGGTCCGCCGGGATGTAGGTGATCATGCGGTAGCCGGGACGCGGACCGAGCCAGAGGTTGGTGTACTCGAAGTTCAGCAGGCCGACCTCACCGTGGAGGAAGCGCTTGGTGCCCTCCGCGGTGGCGGTGACGTCGTGGTGCTCCCACGCCGTGGCGAACTCGGGCGAGGCCAGCTGCAGGCGCTTGAGCAGCGACTTGTACTTGGGCTCGGCCACGTGCTCGGCCAACGCGACCCGGAACTTGGCGGTCATGCCGCGCGCTGCCGTCTCCCAGTCGACCAGCAGCGTGCGCCAGCCGGGATCCGTGAAGGCCAACCACAGGAGGTTGCGCTCCTCCGGCTCGAACCGCTCCAGGCCGCCGCAGAGCGCGGAGTAGACGTCGTTGAAGCCGATGATGTCGAACCGTGCGTTGAGCACCACCGCGGGCATCGGCGAGAGCTGGTCGAGGACCGCGCGGACCGGCGGCGTGACCACCGGGCAGTCCCGGGGCGAGCCGGTCGGGTCCGGGGTGCCGGCCAGCGAGAACAGGTGCTGGCGTTCCACCTGGTCCAGCAGCAGACCGCGCGCGATCGCGTCGAGCACCTGGGCCGAGACCTGGATGTCGCGTGCCTGCTCCAGCCACGTGTACCAGGTGACGCCGACCGCGGCGAGCTGTGCGACCTCCTCGCGGCGCAGCCCCGGCGTGCGGCGGCGGCCGATGCTGGGCAGACCGACCTGCTCGGGCGAGATGCGCTCGCGGCGGCTGCGCAGGAACGCGCCGAGCTCGCGTCGTCGCAGCTCGTCGGGCCGGAGGGGCCTTACGGGCGGCAGGACGAGTTCCAGGCTGGACACCGGTGCGGTACTCATGTATTCCAGGATGCGCCTGTATTCATCCCGTTGCCAGGTACTCCGAGTACCAGGATAAGCAGACCCTGGTACCAGGCTACGGCGAGGCGGACAGTAGTCCCCGTGAGCATCCACACCACACCCCAGCAGACCCGAGCCTCCGGGCCGACCCAGACCACTGCTCCGGACCGCCCCCTTGCTGCCGCGCACCCGCGGCTGAGCACGCTGGGTCTGGTCACCGTCCTGCTCGGCGCGTTCCTGCCGATGCTGGACTTCTTCATCGTCAACGTGGCCCTGCCGACCATCGACCACGACCTGTCGGCCGGACCGGCGACTCTGGAACTCTTCGTCGCCGGCTACGGCATCTCCTACGCGATGCTGCTCGTCCTCGGCGGACGCCTCGGCGACCTCTACGGCCGCAAGAAGCTGTTCGTCGCGGGGGCACTGCTCTTCGGTCTCACCTCGCTGGCCTGCGGTCTGGCGCCCACCGCGCTGGCCCTGGTCGTCGCCCGCGTCGCGCAGGGCGCGTCCGCCGCGCTGATGCTGCCGCAGGCGCTGGCCACCATCCAGGCCGCCACCGAGGGTGAGCGCAAGGCCAAGGCCATGGGCATCTACGGCGCCGTCGGCGGCATCGCCGTGGTGATCGGCCAGGTGCTGGGCGGCGTGCTGCTCTCGGCCAACCTGTTCGGTACCGGCTGGCGGTTCATCTTCCTGGTCAACGTCCCGTTCTCGCTGGCGGCGGTGCTCCTCTCGTTCCGTTCCGTCCCGGAGACCCGCTCGGCCAACCCGGCCCGCGTCGACGTCCCCGGCACCGTGCTGCTGGCGGCGGCGCTGCTGGCGCTGCTGGTCCCGCTGATGGAGGGCCGCTCGCTCGGCTGGCCCGTCTGGACCTGGGTGCTGCTGGCCCTGTTCCCCTTCCTGTTGGCCGGCTTCGTGCTGGTCGAGCGGCGCGGTGAGCGGGCCGGGCAGGTGCCGCTGATCCCGATGACGCTGCTTCGGGTGCGCGGCCTGCGCCTGGGCCTGACCATGGCCGTCCCCTTCTTCACCGGCTTCGGCGGCTTCATGATGGTGATGGCCGTCGCCCTCCAGGTGGGCCTGCACGAGGGCCCGATCTCGTCCGGTCTGGCCATGGTCCCGATGGCGACCGGCTTCTTCGTCGCCTCGCTGGCCGGTCCGCGACTGCTGGCCCGGTTCGGTTCCCGGGTGATCGTCACCGGCGCGGTGATCCAGGCGATCGGCCTGGCCGTGCTGACTGTGACGGTGTTCCAGGACTGGAACGGCCTGAGCCCGTGGACGCTGCTGCCCGGTATGGCGATCGCGGGCACCGGACAGGGTCTGGTCATGCCGCCGCTCATCCGGCTGGTGCTGAGTCAGGTCCCGCTGGAGCGCGCGGGCGTGGGCGGCGGCATCCTGGCCACCACCCAGCAGTCCTCGCTGGCCCTCGGCGTCGCCACGCTGGGAACGCTCTTCCTCTCCCTCTCCCCCTCGATGGGCATGCACGACGCGCTGGCCCTGGTGCTGGGCCTGCAGTTCGTGGCGACCTTCGTGGTCATCGCCCTGTCGACGCGACTGCCGCGCAAGGTCGGGTGAGCCACGATGAGCAGCCCTGTGGATAACCCTTGGCGACCTGTCAGTGGGTGCTGCCAGGATCTCTCCCATGAACGCGAACGAGACCCCGGTCAGCGAGAACTCGGCCCACGACCACCCGGCACGAGCCCGTAGCCGGGAGCAGCTGGCGGCCCTGGTCGCGGCGGGAGCCCGCCCTAAGTGGCTGATGTTCTGGGGGCATCGGCCGCAGAAGGACGGTTCCGTCGGACCGGGGTCGCTGAGTCAGTGGTGGCCCTGCCGCTTCACCGTCGACGGCGTCGAGTACCGCAGCGCCGAGCACTGGATGATGGCGGCCAAGGCGCGCCTCTTCGGTGACGAGGCGTCGGTCCCGGCGATACTCGCGGCCCGCACACCGGCCGAGGCCAAGGTGCTGGGCCGCAAGGTCTCCGGCTTCGACGAGGAGCGCTGGGCGGCCGGGAGGTTCGAGCTGGTGGTGCAGGGCAACATCGCCAAGTTCGGCCAGGACGAGGCGCTGCGCGCGTACCTGCTCGGCACGGGCAACCGGGTGCTGGTCGAGGCCAGCCCGGTGGACCGGGTCTGGGGCATCGGCCTCGCCGCCACCGACGACGCGGCCAACGCCCCCGACCGTTGGCGTGGCCTCAACCTGCTGGGCTTCGCGCTGATGGAGGCCCGTGAGCGGCTGGCCTGACCCGTTCGCCCAGCGTCAGCGGTAGCCGATGGCGACCTCACCGCTGGTCGACGAGGTGGTGACGGTGTCGACCGCGCTGGTGGAGCTGAGGCCCGGGTCCACGTCTGCCGGCCCGCTCCCGGCGGTGCTCACCACCCGGTACTGCGTGCCGCGCGGCAGTTGGACGTCGAGCGCGCCCGAGGTCACCCCGGCGGTGACGGTGGCGGGCGGCGCGGCGAAGTCCAGCGTGATCGCGCCTGAGGTCGCCGTGGCCGCGACGTCGTCGGAGAGCAGGGCATTGGCCGTGATGGCACCGCTGTCCGCCCGGGCGGACACCTGCCCGGAGACGCCGTCCGACTCGATCGCGCCGGAGGCGGTCTGTACGTCCACCGGTCCGGCCATCTGCTTGACGGTGGTCGCGCCCGAGTCGCTGACCGCGTGCACCGAGGCCGTCGGAGGCACGGAGATGTCCAACTCGACGCTGCACCCACCGCCGGTGAGGAACTTCGCGCTCTTGCAGTCGGCCTGGATGCTGAGCATGCCGGTCTTCGGGTCGAAGCTCTGCGACACATGCGGCCGGTCGGTGAACCAGCGCAGGTTCTCCGTGACCTGTGCCTGGCCGCCGGGCCCGGGCTGGATGACCACCGCCGCTCCCGGCGCGACCACGTCGACGGCGGTGACGGTGTCGTGGGGGTAGCTGCGGACGTCGGTGGCCTGCTGCTGCACCAGCAGGCTGACGACGAAGCTCGCGGACAGCCCGACCACGACCAGCGTCGCCAGCCCGTACCAGAGGCCGCGCCGCGGCGTCACGAGCCGTCCCCCGACTCCAGGAACCGGAGCACGGCCTTGACTCGGCGGTGTTCTCCGTCCGTCGGAGCCAGCCCGAGCTTCATGAAGATGTTGTTGATGTGCTTGGCCACCGCGCTCTCGCTGACCACCAGCCCCCGCGCGATCGCCTGGTTGGAGCGGCCCTCCGCCATCAGCGACAGGACCTCCCGCTCACGCGGGGTCAGTTGGTCCAGCGGCCCGCTCTGGCGGCGCAGCAGCAACTGCGACACCACCTCGGGGTCGAGTGCGGTCCCGCCCGCGGCCACGCGTTCCAGCGCGTCGAGGAAGTCGTCGACATTGGCCACCCGCTCCTTGAGCAGGTAGCCCACGCCCCGGTTGTTGCCGGTCAACAGGTCGGCGGCGTAGCGCTCCTCGACGTACTGGGAGAGCAGCAGCACCGGCATGGCCGGGTACTGACGGCGGATCAGCAGCGCCGCCCGCACGCCCTCGTCGGTGAAGCCCGGCGGCATCCGCACGTCCGTGACCACCACGTCCGGTGTGTGTTCGTCCACCGCCGTCAGCAGCTGCTCGGCGTCGTTGACGGCGGCCACCACCGTGTAGCCCACGGCCTCAAGGACCTTGACCAGTCCGGCCCGGAGCAGGACGGAATCCTCGGCGATCACAGCACGCACGGAAGCTCCACAATCAGGGTTGTCGGGCCCCCGAGGGGGCTGGTGATCTGCAGGGTCCCGTCCACCGACGCGGCGCGCTGGCGCAGCCCGACCAGGCCGCTCCCCTTGGCCGGGTCCGCCCCGCCCACGCCGTCGTCGGCCACGGTGACGACCAGGCCTTGTCCCTGCGTCCGCACGGTGACCTCCGCCCGCGAGGCCCGGGCGTGCTTGGCGATGTTGGCCAGTGCCTCGGACACCACGAAGTACGCCACCGCCTCGACCGCCGGGTCCGCCCGGCGGTCCATCCGGACGTCCAACCGGACCGGCAGCGGCGCCCGCGCCGCGATCCCGGAGAGCGCGGCATCCAGGCCCCGGTCCTCCAGGATCACCGGGTGCAGGCCGCGGACCAGGTCGCGCAGCTCGGTGATGGCGGCCTGTGCCTCGTCGTGCGCCTCGTCGATCACGGTCATCGCCCGCACTGCCTGCTCCTCCGGCGGGAGGTTCTTCAGCGTCCGGCGGGCCAGCCCGAGATTCATCGCCAGCGAGACCAGCCGCTGCTGCGCACCGTCGTGCAGGTCGCGTTCGATCCGGCGGCGCTCGGCGTCGGCGGCGTCCACGACCTCGGCCCGGCTCTCCGCCAGATCCTCGACCCGGCGGGCCAACTCCCGTACCCGGTTCGGCCCGAGCAGTCCGGCGGCGGCGCGGGTGTCCGCCCACCGCCCGAGCCATGCCAACCACGGCACCACCACCAGGGCGAGCGCCCCGAGGACGATGCCCAGGGTCACACCGTGCTTGGTCAGCACCGTGTGCGAGCCTCGCGGCAAGGCCCAGTACCAGGCCGGGACGCTGACCAGCACCCACCCGGCGGCCCAGACGAAGAGCACACCCACCGCGTAGACCGCGACCAGCGCGTTGACCAGCAGGTGGTAGAGCACCTGCCGCCAGGTCGTCTCGGCGACGATCCACCGCCAGCGCGGCTCGGGCGCGGGAATGGCCGGGATCTCCAGCTTCAGCAGCGAGGCGAACCGGCTGCGCTGAATCAGGGTCAGCCAGGGCAGCAGCACAAGCACGAGCGCCGGGACCAGGACCCCGGTGACGCTGCTCGGCCCGCTCACGAAGACGGCGGCCGGCACCAGGGTCGGCAACACCGCCGTCGCGAGAAAGGCGATGTCGCGCAGACCCTGGCGCCCGTAGGGGGCGAAGAGGGTGCGCACCGCCGTGCGGGTCGCCGTGAGGAGGGGCATGCGCCCAGGTTAGAGGGCGAAGATCGGCTGGCGCTCTGAACCCTGAGACCGTCTCAGGGTGTACCTGGCACCACCCCCGATTCGGGGTCGCACGCTACCGCGCCGGCAACCCTGCTCCGCCACTGTGGAGTTCGACGGTGGCAGCGAACTGGCACCGAACATTGGGAGGGCACCGTGGGCAGCTCCGAACTCAGCGCGCTGGACCTGGAGTTCCGCGGCCTGCGCCTGCTCGACTCCCCTTGGTCGGTCCGCTTCGCGCGGGGCACACGGGGACGCCGCGCGCTGGAGATCTACAACAACGGCCTGTTGCTGGACGTGATGGTCGAGTCCGCCTTCGCCACCCACCTGCTGCGCGGCGCCCGACGCGGCGAACGCGACGGCGTCCGCTCGGTCCTGGCCTGGGGACACGTTCCGCGAGGTGGCGAGCCACCGCAGGTCCTCTTCGCGAGGGGCAGCAGGCACGTGACGAGCAAGGTCAGCGCGGAGGCGATCACCACGGCGGGCGGCTTCTGGCTTGCGCTGGGCACGCCGTGCGTCGCGGACCGGGTCGCGGCGACGAGCGCGGCCGGGATCACCGAGCAACTGCGGGTCCGCGCGGGCTGGTCGCGATAGCGAACAGGGGCGCGGGGAACTGCGCGAACAACCACCCTGTCGGGATGGCCCTGTTCGCTGAGCGACTCACCACACACGGTGGCTTGTCGCGCAGTTCCCCGCGCCCCTGGCGGAGTGCAACGACTAGGTAGTGCAACGACCTCTACGAGCGAAGAATCAGCAGCCGATGAGCCGCGGCGCCAGGAACTGCTGCACCTGGTCCAGCGACACGCGCGTCTGCTCCATGGTGTCGCGCTCCCGGATCGTCACCGCGTTGTCCTCGAGGGTGTCGAAGTCGACGGTGATGCAGAACGGCGTGCCGATCTCGTCCTGGCGGCGGTAACGACGCCCGATCGCACCGGCGTCGTCGAACTCGACGTTCCAGTGCTTGCGCAGGTCCGCGGCGAGGCCGCGCGCCTTCGGCGAGAGGTCGGCGTTGCGGGACAGCGGCAGGACCGCGACCTTGACCGGGGCCAGGCGCGGGTCAAGGCGCATGACGACGCGCTTCTCCATGACGCCCTTCGCGTTCGGCGCCTCGTCCTCGCGGTAGGCGTCGATCATGAAGGCCAGCATGGCGCGGTTCACACCGGCGGCCGGCTCGATGACGTACGGGTACCAGCGCTCGCCGGCGTCCTGGTCGAAGTACTTGAGGTCGACGCCGGAGGCCTCGCTGTGCGAGGCCAGGTCGTAGTCGGTGCGGTTGGCGATGCCCTCCAGCTCACCGAACTCGTTGCCACCGAAGTTGAAGCGGTACTCGATGTCCACCGTGCGCTTGGCGTAGTGGGACAGCTTCTCCTTGGCGTGCTCGTAGAAGCGGATGTTCTCCTCGCGCAGGCCGAGGCCGGTGTACCAGTCCCAGCGCTCCTGCAGCCAGTACTCGTGCCACTTCTCGTCCTCGCCCGGCTTGACGAAGAACTCCATCTCCATCTGCTCGAACTCACGCGTACGGAAGATGAAGTTGCCCGGCGTGATCTCGTTGCGGAAGGACTTGCCGGTCTGGGCGATGCCGAACGGCGGCTTCTTGCGCGAGGTGGTCTGCACGGCGGCGAAGTTGATGAAGATGCCCTGCGCGGTCTCCGGGCGCAGGTACGCCAGGCCGGCGGCGTCCTCGGTCACACCGAGGTGGGTCTTCAGCATCCCGGAGAACTGCTTGGGCTCGGTGAACTGGCCCTTGGTGCCGCAGTTCGGGCAGTTCACGTCGGCCAGGCCGTTGGCGGGCAGGCGGCCGTGCTTGGCCTCGTACGCCTCCTCCAGGTGGTCGGCACGGTAGCGCTTGTGGCAGGAGGTGCACTCGGTCAGCGGGTCGTTGAAGGTGGCGACGTGGCCGGAGGCCTCCCAGACCTCGCGGGCCAGGATCACCGAGGAGTCCAGACCCACCACGTCCTCACGCCCGGTGACCATCGCCCGCCACCACTGACGCTTGATGTTCTCCTTGAGCTCCACGCCCAGCGGCCCGTAGTCCCAGGCGGCACGCTGACCGCCGTAGATCTCACTGCAGGGATAGACGAAGCCACGGCGCTTGCTCAGGCTGACGATGGTGTCGATCTTGTCGGCGGCCACAGTGCTCTCTTCAGGTACGACGAAGGCGGTCAAGGATGGATTTCCATGCACGCGGATACCACAGGCTACCGGCCCTCGCGGGGGACGTTTCACATCGATGGTCGCGCGTTCGCGGTGGAGATTTCCAGCCGGTCGGCGGCCCGGGAACACCGCCTCATCCGGAAACGTCGTCCGAAAGCCCGTCCGGGACCTCGTCCGAAAGCTCATCCGCCGCCTCATCCGCAGGTACGGCGCTGTCGACGGCCCGAACTGGCAGAATGGCGGCGGGGAGACTCCTTGGAGCCGCCCCGCCCACCCTGTTTCCCTTCCCGCCCCATCCGTTCGAGAGCCGCAGGAGAGCCGGTGACCCCCGCGAACACGTCGTCCCCCGCCCGGTCGACCCGTCAGCGCACCGCCGTTGCCTCGCTGCTCGCGGAGATCGACGACTTCCGCAGCGCGCAGGAGCTACACGACCTGCTCAAGCACCGGGGCGACTCGGTCGGCCTGACCACGGTCTACCGCACCCTGCAGTCGCTCGCCGACGCCGGGGAGATCGACGTGCTGCGCACCGACGACGGCGAGGCCGTCTACCGCCGGTGCAGCAGCGGTCACCACCACCACCTGGTCTGCCGCTCCTGCGGCCGGACGGTCGAGGTGGAGGGCCCGGCGGTGGAGCGCTGGGCCGAGGGCGTGGCCGCCGACCACGGCTTCGTCGACGTGGCCCACACCCTGGAGATCTTCGGTACCTGCGCCGACTGCGCAGCTCAGGCGGCTTCGGCGCAGGCGCAGGCTCAGGCGTCTTCCGAGGCCTGAGCAGGCACGCTCGCCAACTCGCTCGGGCCGGTGTCGTCCGAGGCGGCATCCGACACCGCGCTCGACTCCGCGCCCGACACCGCGTTCGGCAGCGCCCCGCCGTAGCGGCGGTCGCGCATCGCGAACTCCTCGCAGGCCCGCCACAGGTCGCGCCGGTCGAAGTCCGGCCAGAGCACGTCCTGGAACACCATCTCGGCGTAGGCGGACTGCCAGATCAGGAAGTTGGACGTGCGCTGCTCACCGCTCGGGCGGATGAAGAGGTCCACGTCCGGCATGTCGCGGTGGTACATGTAGCGCGCGAGGGTCTTCTCGTTGACCTTGGACGGGTCCAGCCGACCCTCGGCCACGTCCTTGGCCAGCGCCGCCGCCGCGTCCGCGATCTCGGCGCGACCGCCGTAGTTGACGCACATGTACAGCGTCATGGCGTCGTTGTCGCGGGTCATCTCCTCGGCGACCTGGAGCTCCTGGACCACCGACTTCCACAGCTTCGGCATCCGGCCGGCCCAGCGGATCCGGATGCCCATGGCGTTCATCTCGTCGCGGCGGCGGTGGATGACGTCACGGTTGAAGTTCATCAGGAAGCGGACCTCGTCGGGCGAGCGCTTCCAGTTCTCGGTGGAGAAGGCGTAGAGCGAGAGGTTCTTGACTCCCAGCTCCAGGCAGCCCCTGAGCACGTCGAGGACTACGCCCTCACCGACCTTGTGCCCCTCCGTGCGCGGCAGGCCGCGCTCCTTGGCCCAGCGCCCGTTGCCGTCCATCACGATGGCGACGTGCTCCGGGACCAGCTCGCCCGGGATCTTGGGCGGCCGGGCACCGCTCGGGTGCGGGGTGGGCGGGAGGTACTCCCGGGTCCGCCTGCTGCCGAAGAGTCCGCGCCGTGCCGTAGCCATGTGCCCCTGCTTCTTCTCTCGGTACTTCGTGTTCTCTCGGTACTGCTCGGTACTGCTGGGTACTGCTGGGCGTGCCTGCTCGTACTCCTGGGCGTGCCTGTCAGTGGGCCACGTACTTGAGGGAACGCAGACCCCGCTCCAGGTGCCACTGGACGTAGGCGGCGACCAGGCCGCTGCCCTCACGCCGGTGGCGCGGCTCACACGCGTCCGCGGTCGCCCAGTCGCCGGACAGCAGCGCGCCGAGCAGCTCCAGTGTCTCAGGGGAGGGTACGACACTCCCCGGTACCCGGCAGTCACCGCACAGGGAACCGCCGGTCTGCACCGAGAAGAACCGATTCGGCCCGGGAAGGCCGCACTTGGCGCAGGCAGCGAAGGAGGGCGCGTACCCGTTGACCGCGAGCGACCGGAGCAGGAACGCGTCCAGCACCAGGTGCGGCTCGTGGTCCGCGCCTGCCAGGGTCCGCAGCGCGCCGATCAGCAGCAGGTACTGCTGGACCGCGGGCTCGCCCTCGTTCTCGGTGAACCTCTCGGCGGTCTCCAGCATGGCCGAGGCGGCGGTCCACCGGTCGTAGTCCACGGCTATCCGGCCGCCGTAGGGCGCGATCGTCTCGACCTGCGTGCAGAGCGCCAGATGCCGACCGACCAGCTCCTCGCCCCGGCAGAAGAACTGCACGTCGACATGGCTGCACGGCTCCAGCCGGGCGCCGAACTTCGACTTCGTCTTGCGCACACCGCGCGCGACGGCACGGACCCGGCCGTGCTCCCGGGTCAACAGGGTGATGATCCGGTCCGCCTCGCCCAGTTTCTGGGTGCGCAGCACCACTCCGTCATCCCGGATCAGACTCATGGGACCATTCTGGACCCTGCTGGAGACCTACCGGTTCAGGAGGCCTAACGGTTCAGGAGCGCGGGGTCCGGGCGGCGGCGGCCAGGGTGGCGTCGATCTCGTCGCTGCTGAGCCCGAGGCACTGCCCGACCGCCCGCAGCGTGGCCCGCTCGTCGGGCCGGTAGGGCCCGTCGGCGAGCGCGATCACCGCGCCCTGGGTCAGTAGCCGGGTCAGCCCCGGCCCGAGCAGGTGCGGCGCGAGCGGCTCGATCGCGGTGTGCAGTTCGACGACGAGGGCGCTGCCGCAGCCACAGAGTTCGCCGAGCAGGTCGTCCCCGTCCTCGTCCAGGTCTGCGCCGCCCTCCCCGTCGCCCTCGCCGTCCGACTCGGCCATCCCGGCCAACCCGGCCAACCCAGCCAGCAGCCCGTCCGCGTCCAGGTCCGTGAAGCCCGCCTCGCGCAGCCCCGCCAAAGCCGCGTCCCGCACCGCGGGCGCGGCGGAGTCGCCGCCGGACGCGGCCAGGACCGCGAGCGCGACGGCATGGTGGGCGTTGCGCAGCATCGACAGCAGCTGGCTGGAGGTCGGATGCGCCAGGGTGTCCAGCCCGTAGCGCGCCCGGCACGAGGTGCACTGGAGCGTCGCGGCCGCCCGCCGCAGCGGCAGCAGCGGGATCCCCGCCACCCGCAGCCAGTTCCGCCCGCGCTGTCTGCGGTAGTTACGGTCGCCTCCGCAGGCGAGGCAGTAGAACTCCCCAAGAAGCTCGGTGTGCCACCGGGCTGAGACAGCGACCACGTGCGTCACGGCGCGCTCCCGACTGCGTCGGCCGACCTCGATGTCGGTTGACCAAAGATGCTGCCACGCGGATGACGGCCTGTCAGTACCCCGGGAACGCTTTGGGACGGCAGGTCTCGGGCCTTGTGTCGCCCCGCCCGGACGCGCACCAGGGGCGCGGGACCGCGCGGTGTGCGGGATCCCACGCCCCTGGTGCGGGCGTACGTACGGGGTGACTACCGCTGTGCGCGGTTGACCGCAGAGACGATCGCCTTGATCGACGCGCGGACGATGCTGGTGTCCATGCCGACGCCCCAGACGACCTTGCCGTCGACCGCGCACTCCCAGTACGCCGCGGCGCGGGCGTCCGCGCCCTGGCTCATGGTGTGCTCCGCGTAGTCCAGGACCCGTACGTCGACGCCGACCTGGGCCAGCGCGGCGACGAACGCGTCGGCCGGGCCGTTACCCGTGCCGGACAGGGTGATGTCCGCGCCGTCGACCGTCGCGTCCACGGTGATGGTGTCGGTGCCGTCGGCCGTCGAGGACGCCTGGTGCGAACGCAGCTGGATCCGGCCCCAGGGGGTCGCCGGGGTGGGCAGGTACTCGTTCTCGAACGAGTCCCAGATCTGCGTCGGGGTGACCTCGCCGCCCTCGGCGTCCGTCTTGGCTTGGATGATCCGCGAGAACTCGATCTGCATCCGGCGCGGCAGGTCCAGGCTGTGGTCGTTCTTCAGGACGTAGGAGACGCCGCCCTTGCCCGACTGGCTGTTGACCCGGATGACCGCCTCGTACGAGCGACCCACGTCCTTCGGGTCGATCGGCAGATACGGGACGCCCCAGGTGTGCTCCCCGACCGGGTGGCCCGCCGCCTTGGCGTCGGCCTCCAGCGCGTCGAAGCCCTTCTTGATCGCGTCCTGGTGCGAACCGGAGAAGGACGTGTAGACCAGGTCGCCGACGTACGGGTGGCGCTCGGCGATCGACATCTGGTTGCAGTACTCCCAGGTGCGCCGGACCTCGTCGATCTGCGACAGGTCGACCTCGGGGTCGACTCCCTGCGAGAACAGGTTCAGCGCGACGTTGACCAGGTCCAGGTTGCCGGTCCGCTCGCCCTGCCCGAACAGGCAGCCCTCGACGCGGTCGGCGCCGGCCATCACGGCCAGCTCGGCGGAGGCGACACCCGTACCGCGGTCGTTGTGCGGGTGGGTGGACAGCGCGACGAACTCGCGGCGCGACAGGTTGCGCGACATCCACTCGATCTTGTCGGCGTAGACGTTCGGCGTGGAGCGCTCGACCGTGGTCGGCAGGTTCAGGATGATCTCGCGGCCCTCGCCGGGCTGCCAGACGTCCATGACGCCCTCGCAGACGTCCAGTGCGAAGTCCAGCTCGGTGTCGATGAAGATCTCCGGCGAGTACTGGTAGCCGAAGATCGTGTCGTCGCCCAGGATCTTCTCGGCGTACTCCATCACCAGACGGGTGCCGTCGACGGCGATCTGCTTGATCTCGTCCTTGGAGGCGTGGAAGACCACCCGGCGGAACAGCGGCGAGGTGGCGTTGTACAGGTGGACCGTGGCCCGGGGCGCGCCGCGCAGCGACTCCACCGTGCGCTCGATCAGCTCCTCGCGGGCCTGGGTCAGGACGGAGATGGTCACGTCCTCGGGGATCGCGCCCTCCTCGATGATGGAGCGCACGAAGTCGAAGTCGGTGGCGCCGGACGAGGGGAAGCCGACCTCGATCTCCTTGTAGCCCAGCTTGACCAGCAGGTCGAACATGGCCCGCTTGCGCGCCGGCGACATCGGGTCGATCAGGGCCTGGTTGCCGTCCCGCAGGTCCGTGGACAGCCAGCGCGGCGCCTTGGTGATGACCTTGCCCGGCCAGGTGCGGTCCGGCAGGTCGACGGCGCCGAACGGTACGTAGCGCTGGAACGGCATCCCCGAGGGCTGCTGCCGGACGGTCGCGGCGGTGATCGGGGTGGGGCGCTCGTTGAAGGGCTGCTGGGTCATGGTGGGTTCGTCTCCTGTGGCGTCTGTCGCTCCGAGAGGCGGCCGACGAGCTGCGGAGTCACAAACGCGCAGCACCCACCCCCGCGGCGAGGGAGTCGGCCTCGATCAACTCGGGCCCTCGCCGCGGCAGCTAAGAAGAAGCAGCCCGTAACGCATGATGCAGCCCAGAGTAACCCAACGACTTCGCGACACCGAGTTCATGAGGCGAGCGTTCCGCTCTGTGAGACGCCCGTCCGGAACGGTCAAGCGGTGAGCGAGTCCTGAGCGATTGGTGATCGAGTGATCACTCAGCAAGAGTCAAGGCCTTTCGGGGCTCCATTTTCGTTGCTGCACGGAGCACACTGATTACTATGCGCATCTTGGTCACCCGTACGGACGGGTCCGCCGCGAACGAGCACCGGGCCCTGCTGGACACGGAGGGGCGGCCGGATGCCCCGCACATCCACGCCATCGTCCGGGAGGCCCTCGGCGCCTGCACCCGCAACCCGATCCTGGCCGGGCCGCACGGCTACCAGTACGCCATCACGGTGGACGGCCGCCCCACGGGCTACTGCACGGAGCCACAGCTGACGGAGAGTCAGCGCTCCCTGATAGGACTGGTCCTGAGCACCGTCTGATCCGGAGGGCCCTGGAGAACTCCGCACAACTCCGGAGAACGCGAGAGGTGGAACCGGAACCGGTCCCACCCCTGGGCCAGGCACTGCTCAGGGACGGGTCCGGTCGCCGGGCGTCAAACCCGGGAGAGGCACCTCCGGGGTCGTCTCCCCGTCATCCTTTCGTGCTCCCCCGCACTTCGCCAAACCGGCTGCGCAGCAGCGGTTTTGACCGTGCGTCAGAAGCCGAGCTTGCGCAGCTGCTTCGGGTCGCGCTGCCAGTCCTTGGCGACCTTGACGTGGAGGTCCAGGAAGACCGGCGTGCCGAGGAGGGCCTCGATCTGCTTACGGGCGACCGTGCCGACGTGCTTGAGCCGCGCGCCCTTGGCACCGATGACGATGGCCTTCTGGCTCTGCCGCTCGATGTAGACGTTGGCGTGGATGTCGAGCAGTGGGCGGTCGGCGGGACGGTCCTCGCGCGGGAGCATCTCCTCGACCACGACGGCGAGCGAGTGCGGCAGCTCGTCGCGGACGCCCTCCAGCGCGGCCTCGCGGATCAGCTCCGCGACCATGACCTGTTCGGGCTCGTCTGTCAGGTCGCCGTCCGGGTACAGCTGCGGGCCCTCGGGCAGCAGCGGGACCAGGAGGTCGACGAGCAGGTCGACCTGGTGGCCGTCCTTGGCGGAGACGGGGATGATCTCGGCCCACTCGATGCCGAACTCCGCGCCCAGCTGCGCGACGGCGAGCAACTGCTCCGCCAGGCGCTTGGAGTCGACCAGGTCCGTCTTGGTGACGATGGCGACCTTCGGCCGGCGCTTGATCCCGGCGATCTCCTTGGCGATGAACTTGTCGCCGGGGCCGATCTTCTGGTCGGCGGGCAGGCAGAAGCCGATGACGTCGACCTCGGCCCAGGTCGCGCGCACCACGTCGTTGAGACGCTCACCGAGGAGTGTGCGGGGCTTGTGCAGGCCGGGCGTGTCGACCAGAACGAGCTGCGCCTCGGGGCGGTGCACGATGCCGCGCACGGTGTGCCGAGTGGTCTGTGGACGGTCGGAGGTGATCGCAACCTTGGTGCCGACGAGCGCGTTGGTCAGCGTCGACTTGCCGGCGTTGGGCCGCCCGACGAAACAGGCGAATCCCGAGCGGTGCTGCTGGGTGGAGCTAGAACTCATGCGGCCATTGTCCCCTACGCGGGGAGCGGACGTGATCAGAGCCGCCAAGGCGCCGACCGGAACACCCGCCGAGGCACCGGCTACTTCCCCCGCCTACTTCCCCCGCTGGAAGAGGGAGACGAGCGTGAACAGGGCGACCGCGATCGACGCCGCGAGCCAGCCCCAGTTGTGGTTCTGCTGCCAGTGGCCCATGCCCATGAGCACGAACAGCACTCCGCAGACGATCCCGACGCCCCGCACCCGTCCCCCTCGCCGACCGTCACCGACACCGAGCCACACTGGAAATAAGCCGCACTGACACCGAGCCATCGGCCCCGACCCTGAACGGACCGGGGCTCCCGACAAGAGACCTACACCGGACTCGCCCTACTCCACGACGACCGTCTGCCGCACCACGGCGTCGGTACCGGCCAGGAAAACGGACGTCCCGGCACCGCCGAGGTCGCGGACCGCGGCGACGTCCTCGTCGGCCGGGTGATTGGCGTCGGAGACGACCGCGGCTGCCTCCAGGCCCTTGGCGCCGCTGGCGACGGCCATGGCCACGGCCGTCTGCAACGCGCTGAGGTGCAGCGACGGCAGCGCGACCGTGCCGGCGACATAGGTGCGGCCGGTCTCGTCACGGACCGCCGCGCCCTCGGCGACGCCATTACGGGCCCGGGCGGACCGGGCCAGAGTGATGATCTTCTTGTCTTCTGCGTCAAGCTCGACGGGCTGCTCGCTCATGGCACGAGAATACGGGCATGACTGACCTTCGGATCGGTGTGATGTTCGACCGCTCGTGGGACCCGGCCGGGTTGGCCGCCTTCGCCCGCGATGCGGAGGCGCTCGGGGTGGACGATCTGTGGGTGGTCGAGGACCTGGGCTGGAACGGCGGTATGACCGCCGCAGCCGTGGCGCTGGGGGCGACCGAACGCATACGGGTCGGGCTCGGCATCGCGCCTGCACCCCTGCGCAGCCCCGCCCTCCTGGCCATGGAGATCGCCACGCTAGCGCGCGCCTTCCCCAGGCGGTTCACGGCCGGGATCGGGCACGGCGTCCGCGAGTGGATGCGGCAGGTCGGCGTCGCGCCGCGGTCACCGCTCGCGCTGCTGGAGGAGACGGTGACCGCCGTCCGAGGACTGCTGCGTGGCGAACGGGTGACCGTCGACGGCCGGGAGCTCCGGATGGACGGTGTCGAGCTGGTCCACCCGCCCGCGCCGGACGCGATGCCGCCGGTGCTGGCCGGCGTGGTCTCGCCCAAGTCGCTGGAGCTGGCGGGCCGGGTTGCCGACGGGACGCTGGCCGTCGAGGGCATGGGCCCGGACGACCTGCGCGCCGCCCGTGCCCTCGCCGAGCGCGGCGGCGCGGGACCTGCGTACCTGCTGGCCGTCCTGGCCTACCTCGGCGTCGGCGCGGACGCCGAGACCGAGCTCCACCGCGCCGTGGCCGAGCACGCCGCCTGGCTCGGACGCCCGGTGGAGCAGACCTTCGCCCTCTCCGGCACCCCGGCCAAGGCCGCGGCAGGGGTCCGCGCGCTCGGCGCGGCGGGCGCCGGAACGGTGGTGCTGCGGCCCGTCGGCCCCGACCCGCTCGGGCAGGTCGCCACCGTGCTCAAGGAGCTGCGCGGCTAGGCCCAGGCACTAGCTCTCGCGACTGAGCCGACCGAGCGCGAGCTGGGCCAGCAGGGCGGCGCCGTCGGCGAGGACCGAGTCGTCGAAGAGCGCCTCCGGCGAGTGGTTGTAGGCGGCCGTCTCCGGGTCGCCGCCCGGCGGGCAGGCGCCGAGGAAGAAGTACGCGGACGGGACCCGCTCGCAGACGAAGGAGAAGTCCTCCGCGCCCGCGAGCGGCTGCGGCATCGGCCGGAAGCGGTCCTCGCCGAGCAGCTCACGGACGGTCCGGGCGGCGAACTCGGCCTCGGCCGGGTCGTTCATGGTGACCGGGTAGAGCCGCTCGTAGCGCGCGTCCACCTCCAGCCCGTGCGCGGCGGCGACCCCGCGCACCACCCGCAGCGTCTCCTCCTCGGCCCGGGCCCGTGCCTCGGGTGAGAAGGAGCGGACGGTGGCCTCGAACGACGCGTCGTCCGGGATGACGTTGTTGATGGTGCCGCCCTGGATGTGTCCGACGGTGACGACGACCGGGTCGAAGGCGTCGAACCGCCGGGTCACCATCGTCTGCAGCGCGGTCACCGCCTCGCAGAGCGCCGGGATCGGGTCCAGCGCGGCCTGCGGGGCCGAGCCGTGGCCGCCGCGACCGCGCATGGTGACGTAGAGGCTGTCGGCCGCCGCCATCGCCGGTCCGGGGCGGCCGGAGACCACACCGCCGGGCAGCACCCCGGCGACGACGTGCAGCCCGTAAGCGGCGACGACCTCGACCCCGGCCGCGTCGAGCAGGCCCTCGTCGAGCATGATCTTCGCGCCGCCCTGACCCTCCTCGCCGGGCTGGAACATGAAGACCACCGACCCGGCCAGCTCCTCCCGCCGCTCCGCCAACAGCCGCAGCGCGCCCACCAGTCCGGCCACATGCAGGTCATGACCGCAGGCATGCATCGCGCCCGCGATCTGCGAGGCGAACGGCAGACCACTCGTCTCCTGCACCGGCAACGCGTCCATGTCCCCGCGCAGCACGACCGCAGGACCCGGACGCCCGCCACGCAGCACCGCCGTCACGCTGCTGAGCTTCTGACCCAGCGTCACTTTCAGGCTGTGCTGGTCCAGACCCAGTCCCGCGATCGCCGCGAGGATCCGGGCCTGCGTCTTCGGCAGGTCGAGGCCGATCTCCGGCTCCCGGTGGATCTCCCGCCGCAGCGCGGCCAACTCCGGCTGCAGCGAGGCGGCGGACTCGCGAAGGGCGGCGGTGGGTGTCGTGGTCATGGACGGACCTCCCGAGCTCGATGATCACATCGATTCCGAGGCTAGCCCTCGCGGGCCCGGAGGGACACGGTTCGTGCAGGGACACCGTTCGAGTGTGGACACCGTTCGTGCGGGGACACGGCAGTACGGATCGGCCATCATGGCGGCTGTGATCGACGAACTGGACCTGGCCCTGGTCGACGCGCTGCGGGCCGACCCGCGGGCGCCGTGGTCCCGGCTGGCCGGGCCGCTCGGCGTCGACCCCGCGACGCTGTCCCGGCGCTGGGCCCGGCTTTCCGCCGACGGCGACGCCTGGGTGACCTGCTACCCGTCCGCAGAGCGGATCGGCAGGGGCCTCACGGCACTGGTCTCGGTGGAGTGCCGGGCCGACGCCGTCACCCAGGTGGCCGCGACGCTGGCGAGGGACCCGCAGGCGCCGACCGTCGACCTGGTGAGCGGCGGCGCGGACGTGATCGTCACCGTGGCCGCGCTGACCCCGCATCAGCTCACGGCCTACGTGCTGGACCGCGTCAGCCACGTCCCCGGCGTGCTGCGCACCCGGACCGCCTTCGTCGAACGCACCCTGCGCGAGGGCAGCACCTGGCGCGACGGCGCACTCGACCCGGAGCAGCGCGAGGCCATCGGCGACCGGCCCGACGGGGACCTGCTCGACAGCGAGCGGCCCGCGACCGACGGCAGCCCCGCACGCCTCGGCCCGACCGACCGGGCGCTGATGCAGGCGCTCGGCGCGGACGGCCGGATGACCTTCGCCGAGCTGGCGGAGCGGACCGGGCTGCCGCCGACCACGGTCCGCCGCCGCGTCGACGAACTGCGCCGCTCCGGCCGCCTGGTGCTGCGTTGCGACGCGAGCCCGCGCCTGGGCGGCCACGCGGTCGGCACCACGCTGTGGCTGGACGTCCCGTCGGCGGACCTCGACGCCGCCTGCCGCTGGCTCGGCGACCTCGCCCAGACCCGGATGTGCGGCGTGGTCGCGGGCGCGGAGGCCAATGTGGTGGCGTATGTGATGACCCACCAGGTCGGCGAGGCCCGCCGGGTGGAAGCCGCGTTCGGCCACGCGTTCCCGACGGCCCGGGTGATCGACCGTCAGGTCACGCTGCGCACGGTCAAACTCGTCGGCCGCCTCCTCGACCCCGAGGGACGCGCGGTCGGCTATGTGCCGATCGACGCCTAACCCGACCTCAACGCCTGTCTGACCTCGGCGGCTAACCTGGCCCCAACGCCTGGACTGACCTCGGCGGCTAAGCCAAGCGGTCGAAGGCCAGCGCGGCGAGCAGCGCGGCGCCGTCGGCCAGGACGCCGTCGTCGAAGGCCGCCTCCGGGGCGTGGTTGTAGGGGGCCGCGAGGGGATCCCGGTCCGCCGGACACGCGCCCAGCATCACGTACGCGGACGGCACCAGCGCGCCGATGACGCCGAAGTCCTCGGATCCGGCCACCGGGTGCGGCATCTCGGCGTACCGGCCCTCCCCCAGCGTGCTCGCCACCGTCCGGGCGGCGAAGGCGGCCTCGGCCGGGTCGTTGACGGTGACCGGGTAGCCGGGCTCGATCTCGGCCTCCACGGTCAGCCCGTGCGCCTCGGCCACGCCGCGCACCACGCGCAGCGACTCCTCGAAGACCCGTGCCCGCGCCTCGACCGAGAACGAGCGGATGGTCGCGGCGAAGGTCGCCGTCTCCGGGATGACGTTCTCCACGCTGCCCGCGTGGAATGTGCCCACGGTCAGCACCACCGGGTCGAAGGCGTCGAACCGCCGGGTCACCATCGACTGGAGCGCCAGCACCGCCTCGCACGCCGCCGGGACCGGATCCAGGGCGGAATGCGGGCTGGAACCGTGCCCGCCGCGACCACGCAGGGTGACCTGCAGCTTGTCGCACGCGGCCATGATCGGCCCGGGACGCCCCGCCACCCACCCGGCCGGGAGCAGCGCGGCGGCGACGTGCAACGCGTAGGCGGCGACCACGCGTTCGCCTGCCGCGTCCAGCACGCCCTCGTCGATCATCTGCTGCGCGCCGCCCTGGCCCTCCTCGCCGGGCTGGAACATGAAGACCACCGACCCGGCGAGCTCCTCCCGCCGCTCCGCCAACAGCCGCGCCGCGCCCACCAGTCCGGCCACATGCAGGTCATGACCACAGGCATGCATCGCCCCCGGGATCTGCGAGGCGAACGGCAGACCGCTCGTCTCCTGCACCGGCAACGCGTCCATGTCCGCCCGCAGCAGCACCGCAGGACCCGGACGCCCGCCACGCAGCACCGCCGTGACGCTGCTCAGCTTCCGCCCGAGCGTCACCTCAAGGCTGTGCTCGTCCAACCCCAGACCGTCCAGCGCCGCGACGATCCGCGCCTGCGTCTTCGGCAGGTCCAGGCCGATCTCCGGCTCCCGGTGGATCTCCCGCCGCAACGCGGCCAACTCCAGTTGCAGGAAGGCTGCGGACTCGGCAAAGGTGGGGGCCATGGACGTCTCCGGCGACTCGTGCTGACTGCTCGTGCGGCTGCTCGTGCAGGCACATGCTCCTCCGCCGCCCATCGGGCACCACCTCTGTGCACGGATCAACCGGACGAGGCCGCCACATGCACGGATCAGCCCGCGAGCGGCCGGAACGTCGAGCGGCGGCCCTCCGGGGAGGCGAGCCACTCCAGCTTGGCCATGGTGTCCGTGCCCGGGACCGCGTTGTGCAGCACGACGGTCAGGTCCGGCCGCTCCGGCACCCGCAGCTGGGTGCTCTCGAAGTGCAGGTCGCCGACCAGCGGATGGTCGATCAGCTTGGAGCGCGTGCCCGGACGGCGGACGTCGCCGCGTGCCCAGAGCGCGGCGAACTCCTCGCTCGTTCCCGCCAGTTCCTCGACGATCTGGAGGAACCCCTCGTCCCCGGGGAACTCCGCCGCGACCGCTCGGTACTCGGCCGCGGCAGCCGCCGCGTCCTGGTCCCAACCGACGTTCCGGGCGCGGTAGATGGGGTTGGTGAAGTACGCGATCAGGCAGTTGCGCCAGGAGTCGGTCATGTCGAAGACGGACCCCGCCGCGTCGTTGACCGCGATGCTGTTCCAGTACCGGTCGATGACGTTGGCCGGCATCGGCATCCAGGAGTCGATCAGCCGTCGGATCGACTCGGCCACCGGCGTGTTCGTCTCCGGGACCGCCTCCAGCGGCGGGTTGATACCGGCCAGCACGTAGAGGTGCCGCCGCTCCGGCTCGTCCAGGCGCAACACCCGCGAGACCGAGTCGAGCACCTGGCCGGAGACGGTGATGTCGCGGCCCTGCTCCAGCCACTGGTACCAGCTCACGCCGACCCCGGCCAGCACCGCGACCTCCTCGCGGCGCAGCCCCGGCGTCCGCCGCCGCGCTCCGCCGTCCGGCAGCCCGGCCTCGGCGGGGCTGACCCGCGCCCGTCGGCTCATCAGGAACTCGCGCAGATCCGCCCGGCGGCGTGCGTCAGCAGTACTGGTACGAACGTCCACGGACTCCCCTGTTCCCCCATGCCGTCCGGCTGCGTGCCCAGACTAACCGACCCTGGTTGCCTGGTGTTCCCACCAACAGGACAAGCGCCCTCTCTCCACCACCTGTTGAACCGCAGCACGATGCTGGTCATGGCGATCGACTCGACACTCTCCCGCACCAGTGGCCCTCTGACCGAAGACGCTCTCACCGAAGACCCCTTCGCTCCGTCCACAGGCAGGCTCTCCGGACGGACCCGGCTGGTCCTCTTCGTGCTCTGTGCCGCCCAGTTCGCGGTGGCGCTGGACTTCTCCATCCTCAACATCGCGCTCCCCACGCTGGGCCGCGCGCTGCACCTGTCGCAGGCGAACCTGCAGTGGGGCATGACCGCCTTCGCGCTGCCGTCCGGCGGGTTCCTGCTGCTCTTCGGGCGGATCGCCGACTCGGTCGGCCGACGCCGGATCTTCCTGACCGGGCTGTCGCTCTTCACCGCGGCGTCCGTGCTGGCCACCCTCGCCTGGTCACCGACCAGCTTCCTGATCGGCCGGGCGCTCCAGGGACTCGGCGCGGCGGCGATCGTACCGTCCGGGATGGCACTGCTGACCACGACCTTCCGTGAGGGCCCGCAGCGCGACCGGGCGCTCGGCATCATGGGCAGCCTGATGGCGATCGGCTTCACCTGCGGCATGGTGCTGGGCGGGGTGCTGACCCAGCTGCTGACCTGGCGGTCGACCATGGGCCTGAACGTGGTGATGGGCGCGGCCGTGCTGGTCGCCGCGCCGCTGCTGCTGACCGAGTCGCGCAACGAGGTGCGTCCGCGGATCGACGTGCCCGGCGCGGTGACGGTCACCGGCGGCCTGCTGTCGCTGATCTACGCCCTCTCCACGGCCGCGCAGCACGGCTTCGGTGACACGTCCGTACTGGTCACCCTGATCGCGGCGGCCGTGCTGCCGACCGCCTTCGTCGTGATCGAGGCCCGTACCGCCGAGCCGCTGGTCTCGCTGCGGATCCTGCGTCGCCCGACCGTGGCCTTCGGCAACCTCGGCGGCCTGGCCACCCTCGCGTCCATGCCCGGCGCGGTCTTCCTCGGCACGCTCTACCTGCAGCAGGTCAACCACCTGTCGCCGGTGCTGACCGGGCTGGTCTTCGGCGCCCTCGGCGTGGTCTGCGCGGTCACCGGGACGGTGGCACCGCGTCTGGTCTCCCGTCACGGCTCCGCCAAGGTCCTGGTCGGCGGCCTGCTGCTGCAGGCGGCGCTCACCTTCGGGCTGCTGGGCATCAGCGCCGGAACGCGCGGCACCTGGCTGTTCCTGACGGTCATCTCGCTGGCGGGAATCGGCCACATGGCGGCGATCGTCGGCTACAACGTCACCGCGACCTCCGGCCTGCCGGACGCCGAGCAGGGTCTCGCGACCGGACTGGCCACGACCACGCAGCAGGTCGGCATGACCGTCGGCATCCCGCTGCTGAGCGCGCTCGCCTCGACGCACGCGGACGTGCTGGGCGGCGTCAAGCTGGGCCTGGGCGCGGACGCCGTGGCGCTGGCCGTCCTCGCCCTCGCGGTGGCCGCCGGCCTGGGCGCCGCGGCCCGCAGGAAGTGATCAGTCCGCGTCGGCGCCGGATTCGGCCTCGTCCGCGAAGTGGTGGGCCGCCCGCAGGACCGGGGACGCCAGCAGCGTCCCGATCCGGTTGCGGCGGCCCGCCGTGCTCTCCGCAGTCAGGCGGATCGCCGCGATCGGCAGCCCGTCTGCGGCAGGGACCAGGACCTCGGCTTGGGAACCGGGGATCGGGACCCTGCCCAGAGCCTTGGCCAGCAGACCGCCGACGGTCTCCACGTCCTCGTCGTCGAGTTCTATACCGAACAGCTCGCCCAGCTCCTCCACGGGCAGCCGGGCGGTGATCCGGTAGGAGCCGTCCGGGAGGGGCTCGACCGGCGGGGCCTCGCGGTCGTACTCGTCGGTGATCTCACCGACGATCTCCTCCAGGATGTCCTCGATGGTGACCAGACCCGCCGTCCCGCCGTACTCGTCGATGACGACCGCGACGTGGATCCGGTCCCGCTGCATCTCCCGCAGCAGGTCCGCGACCGGCTTGCTGTCCGGGACGAAGGTGGCCGGGCGCATCACCTGGCCGACCGGCTCGGATTCCGCGTCACGGTTGGTGTGGGTACGGCGGACCAGGTCCTTCAGGTAGGCGATGCCGACGACGTCGTCCTCGTTCTCGCCCACCACCGGTATCCGGGAGAAGCCGCTGCGCAGCGCCAGCGTCAGGGCCTGCCGGACGTTCTTGCCGCGCTCGATCAGCACCAGGTCGGTGCGCGGCACCATCACCTCGCGGACGATGGTGTCGCCCAACTCGAAGACGGAGTGGACCATGCGCCGCTCGTCGTCCTCGATCAGGTCGTCCTTCTCGGCCAGGTCGACCAGGGCACGCAGCTCCGCCTCGGATGCGAACGGGCCCTCGCGGAAGCCCTTGCCCGGCGTCAGCGCGTTGCCGAGCAGGATCAGCAGCCGCGGGATCGGGCCCATCACCCGGGCCAGCGGCACCAGCACGTAGGAGGCCGCGGTCGCCGAGTTCAGCGGGTGCTGGCGGCCGATGGTGCGCGGCGAGACGCCGACGGCGACGAAGGACACCAGCACCATCGCGCCGATCGACACCAGCACCGCCTGCCAGGTGTGGTGGAAGCCGCGCACGCAGACCACGGTGACCAGCACGGCCGCCGCCATCTCGCAGGTGACCCGGATCAGCGTGGCCAGATTGAGGTAGCGGATCGGGTCACGCGCGAGCGCCAGCAGCCGCTCCGACCCGCGCTTGCCCGCCCGGACCGCCTCCTCCGCCCGGAACCGGGAGACCCGCGAGATACCCGCCTCGGCGCACGCGGCCAGCCACGCGCAGATGACGAGCAGCACCGCCCCGACGAGGAAGCTGGTACTGAAGCCGCTCATGTCCGACTACCCCGCGTTATCGGGTGGTCGGAGCCGGGGACGGGCCGGTCTCGCCGCGTGCGGCGCGCCAGTCGTCCAGGATCCGCTTCTGGAGGCCGAACATCTCGCGCTCCTCCTCCGGGTCCTCGTGGTCGTAGCCGAGCACGTGCAACACCCCGTGGACCGTGAGCAGTTGCAGCTCCGCGTCCATCGAGTGCCCGTTGGCGGCGCCCTGCGTGGTCGCCACCTCCGGGCAGAGCACGATGTCGCCGAGGAGACCCTGCGGCAGCTCCTCGTCCTCCTTGCCGGGCCGCAGCTCGTCCATCGGGAAGGACATCACGTCCGTCGGGCCGGGCTCGTCCATCCACTGCACGTGCAGGGCTGCCATGGCCTCCTCGTCGACGACGATGACGGAGAGCTCGGACAGCGGGTGGATGCGCATCCGGTCCAGCGCGAAGCGGGCGACGTCGAGGAGCGCCTCCTCGTCGACCTCCGTGCCGGATTCGTTGTTGATGTCGATCGCCATGGCGGGTGCGGGTCTCGGCTTTCTGAGTTCTCGTCGGGAAGCGGGGTGGTGCCTGGGTTGTGTGTTGTGGCGGTGCTGTTCGTTGTGCCGGGGCTACTTGGAGTGCCGGGCCTGGTGCGGCGCGGCGCCGTTCGTGCCGGGTCGACCTGACTCGCCCAGCGCGTCGTAGCGGCTGTAGGCGTCGACGATCCGGCCGACCAGCTTGTGACGGACGACGTCGGCGCTGGTCAGGCGGGTGAAGTGGATGTCGTCCACATCGGCCAGGATGTCCTGGACCACGCGCAGACCGCTGGTCGTACCGCCCGGCAGGTCGATCTGGGTGATGTCACCGGTGACCACGATCTTGGAGTTGAAGCCGAGACGGGTCAGGAACATCTTCATCTGCTCGGCGCTGGTGTTCTGCGCCTCGTCGAGGATGATGAACGCGTCGTTGAGGGTCCGTCCACGCATGTACGCGAGCGGGGCGACCTCGATGGTCCCGGCGGCCATCAGCCGCGGGATCGAGTCCGGGTCGATCATGTCGTGCAGCGCGTCGTAGAGCGGGCGCAGGTACGGGTCGATCTTCTCGTAGAGCGTGCCCGGCAGGAAGCCGAGCCGCTCGCCGGCCTCGACGGCCGGGCGGGTCAGGATGATCCGGTTGACCTGCTTGGCCTGCAGCGCCTGGACCGCCTTGGCCATGGCCAGGTACGTCTTGCCGGTACCGGCCGGGCCGATGCCGAAGACGATGGTGTGCCGGTCGATGGCGTCGACGTAGCCCTGCTGGTTGAGCGTCTTGGGGCGGATGGACCGGCCCCGGTTGGAGAGGATGTTCGCCGTGAAGACGGCGGACGGACTCTCGTGAGCCTCCGGGCTGTTCGGGTCCTCCACCGCCTTGCGCAGCATGGCGATCGAACGCTCCACGGTGTCCTCGGTCAGGGGCTGGCCGGTGCGCAGCACCAGCATCATCTCGTCGAACACGCGCTGGACGAGAGCCGTCTCGGCCGGGTCACCGGTGGCGGTCACCTCGTTGCCACGGGCATGGATGTCGACGGCGGGGAAGGCTTTCTCGATCACGCGGAGGAGTGAGTCCCCGGTGCCGAGCACGGTCACCATCGGGTGCTTTTCCGGAATGACGATGCGTGCCTGGTTCTGCTTCGGCTGCGCATCCGTCTTGGTGCGAGTCTCGCCAGTTTGAGAAACCATGGGTCGGCCGCTCGGGCCTGCCTCATCCCATTTCACTGTCGGGTCCGTCTGATAGGGAAAGGGTACGACGGACGGAACGGCCGGGAACAATGATGCTGCGCTGCTCAGCGCGGATTCGCCAGTGGTTTACGGCCCGTTGTACGGGCGGGAACCGGCACCCGCATCAGGTCCTCGGCGACCACGATCTCGCCGTCGAAGTGCTTGCGGGCCTCGGTGAGGTGACCGTCCAGGTCCGGGTAGCGCTGCGAGAAGTGCGTCAGCACCAGCGTCCGCACGCCCGCCTCGGCGGCCACGCGGGCGGCCTGGGCGGCGGTGAGGTGGCCGTGCTCCTCGGCCAGGTGCGCGTCCGCGTCCAGGAAGGTCGCCTCGATGACCAGCAGGTCTGCTCCCTCGGCCAGGGCGTGCACGCCGTCGCAGAGCCGGGTGTCCATGACGAAGGCGGCCCGCTGCCCCGGCCGGCCCTCGCTGACGTCGTCCAGCGTCACCGGTGCCTGGCCGTCGCGCTGGAGCCGGCCCTCGCGCTGGAGCTGCCCGACCTCGGGACCGGCGATCCCCAGCTCGCGCAGCCTCCCGGGCAGCATCCGGCGGCCGTCCGGCTCGACGAGGCGGTAGCCGTAGGACTCGACCGGGTGGGAGAGCCGGATCGCCTGGAGCTCGAAGCGCGGGCCGGGGAAGGCCGCTCCCTCGCCCGCGACCGGCTCGGACCCCAGCGGCACCGTCTCGTGGAAGGCGCTCGCATGCCGGAGCCGCTCGAACCAGTGACCGCCCGACTCCGGGTAGTAGGCCGTGACGGGGTGCGGGACCCTGTCCAGGTTGATCCGCTGGATCACGCCGGGCAGGCCCAGGCAGTGGTCGCCGTGGAAGTGGGTGACGCAGATCCGGGTGATCTGGTGGGCGCTGACCCCGGCGTGCAGCATCTGCCGCTGCGTGCCCTCGCCCGGGTCGAACAGCAGGCCCTCGCCGTCCCAGCGCAACAGGTAGCCGTTGTGGTTCCGGTGGCGCGTGGGCACCTGGCTGGCCGTGCCCAGCACGACCAGCTCACGAGCCGACACCCCGTCAGACCAGCCGCTCGTGCAGCTCGCCGTTGCCGCCGCCCAGCACGTGCACGTGGGCGTGGAAGACGGTCTGCCCCGCGCCGCTGCCGGTGTTGAAGATCAGCCGGTAGCCGCTGTCGGCCACCTTCTCGTCCCCGGCCACCCGCCCGGCCTCGGCCAGCACCGTACCCGCCAGCGCCGGGTCCGCCTCGGCCAGCGCGGCGGCGTTCGGGTAGTGGGCCTTCGGCACCACCAGCACGTGGGTCGGCATCTGCGGGTTGATGTCACGGAAGGCGAGGGTGTGCTCGGTCTCGCGCACCTTGGTGGACGGGATCTCGCCCGCCACGATCCTGCAGAACAGGCAGTCCGCCTGGACCTCGCCGATCATCCCGCACGCTCCTCGCGTCAGCAGTCCTCGCTACGCGTGCATCGTACCGAGGACTGCCGACAGACTGGGCCGGAGCTCCGAAGAGGCTGCCTGAGGTCTGAAGGGACTAGAGCTCCGGCAGGGCCGGGGGTTGGGCCGCCGGGTGCTCCGTCAGGGCGGCGAGGGCGATCCGGACCGCCTCGTCCAGCTGCGGGTCGCGTCCCGCCACCCAGTCCTGCGGGGTGCAGACGACCTCGACGTCGGGGTCGACGCCGTGGTTCTCCAGGCCCCAGCCGTAGCCCTCCATCCAGATCGCGTAACGCGGCTGGGTCACACCCGTGCCGTCGACCAGCTGGTAGCGGCCGTCGATGCCGACCACGCCGCCCCAGCTGCGGACGCCCACGACCGGACCGAGTTTCAGCGCCTGGAAGGCCGCCCCGACGATGTCCCCGTCCGAGCCGGCGTACTCGTCCGTCACCGCCACCATGGGTCCCCGCGCGGCGTCGAACGGGTACGTGGTCGGGACGCTGTCGCGCGGGAAGTCCCAACCGACGACCCGGCGGTGGAGCTTCTCGATCACCAGCTGCGAGGTGTGGCCGCCGCGGTTCTCACGGACGTCCACGACCAGGCCCTCGCGCCCGATCTCGGTGCGCAGGTCGCGGTGCAGCTGCGCCCAGCCGTTGCTCACCATGTCCGGCACGTGCAGATAGCCGAGCCGTCCGCCCGAGACGGCGTGGACGTGGGCCCGGCGGTCCGCGACCCAGGCGTGGTAGCGCAGCGGCTCCTCGTCCGCCAGCGGGACCACGACCACCGTGCGGGAGTCGCTCTCACCGCTGCGCCGGACGGTCAGCCCGACCGGCTTCCCGGCCGTGCCGACCAGCAGCGGGGCCGGGCCGGTGACCGGGTCGACCGCCCGACCGTCGACCGCGAGCAGCGCGTCCCCGGCCCGTACCGCGACGCCGGGGGCGGCCAGCGGGGACCGCGCCTCCGGGGCGGAGGACTCGGTGGGCAGCACCCGGGCCACCCGCCAGACGCCCTGCTCGTCACGGGCGAGGTCGGCGCCGAGGAATCCCTGCCGACGCGCCTTGTCCGGTCCCTGCCCGCCTCGTGCCCCACCGCCCGGCGGGGTCACGTAGGCGTGCGAGGTGCCCAACTCACCCTGGAGTTCCCAGAGCAGGTCGACCAGGTCGCCGTGGCTGCCCAGCCGCTCCACCAGCGGTCGGTAGCGGGCCTGGACCGCGTCCCAGTCGACGCCGCCGAGGTCGGCGCGCCAGAAGTTGTCGCGCATCAGCCGGGCGGCCTCGTCGAACATCTGCCGCCACTCGGCGGTCGGGTCGACGGTCACCCGGATCCGGCCGAGGTCCACCGCGACCCGGTCGTCCTTCTCGTCCTTGTCGACCTTGCGGTCGGCGGGCAGCACCGTCAGCTCACCGTGGTCCCTGACCACCAGTCGGCTGCCGTCACCGGAGACCGCGTAGCCGTCCAGCGCGTCGACCAGGGTCTCGACCCGCAGCTTCTCGAGGTCGAACCGCTCCAGCGAGCTGCGCTCGGCGCTCGCATCCGGCGTGGCCCTGCCGGTGCCCAGGCTGCCGACCAGTGGGTGGTGCAGCCAGGCGACGCCGCCCTTGACCGCCTTCAGCTCTCCGTAGCGCCCGGACGGCACCGGGAACGGCACGATCCGGGCCGCAAGGCCGTCGGTGTCGACCACCGTGTCGGCCGCGGTGGCTGCCACGGTCCGGGGCGCGGCGCTGTCGCCGTCGCTTCCGGCGTCGGCCGTGGCGTCCGCTCCCCCGCCCGTGGCCCGGCCGTCGGGCTGCGGGCCGAACGGGGACAGCGTCTCCGCGGCCAGCGTGAGCAGGTACGGACGGGCGGCCAGCGGGAACGACAGGTCGAAGACGTGCTGGTCGTAGACCGGGTCGAAGTCACGGGCGGAGAGGAAGGCGAGGTGCTTGCCGTCCGCGGTGAACGCGGGCGACCAGTCGCGGAACCGGACCGGCGTCACCTCGATCGGCTCGGTCGACTCGCTGCCACCGACCGTGCGCGCCAGCCGGATCTGACGCATCATCCCCTCGGCCGCGGTCGAGTGCGACCAGGCCAGCCAGCGTGAGTCGGGCGAGAAGGCGAGCCCCTCGGCCTGCTCGAAACTGCTGCGGTCGACCTCGCGCAGCGCCTCCGGCTCCGCGACCGGGACGAGCAGGATCCGGCCGAGCCGGTCCGCCACCGCCAGCAGGCTGCCGTCCGGGGAGACGGCCAGCTCCTCGACCCGCCCCAGCCGCCCGCCCAGCACGCGACGGCCGTCGGAGAACTCCAGCGCGTCGTCGCCCTCGGCGTCGGTGACCCACACCGACGAGCCGTCAGGAAGCAGCTGCGGCAGCCGGTTGCGCACACCCGACGTGACGGCCAGCGCGCGGCTCGGGCCGTCACGGTGGGTCAGCAGGTGCACGGTGCCGCGCACCTCGACCACGCTGGCCCGCGCCTGCGCGTCCGGGGCGACCGTGCCGAGGTGGTCGGACGCGGCGATCGGGTACGGCTGCCGATCGGTCCGCGGCCCGCCCAGGGCGATCTCCAGCCGCTGCGGCCGGGTGCCCTCGTCGAGGTCGTTCAACAGCCAGAGCTCACCGGCGCAGTGGTAGACCACGCGACCACCGTCGGTGGCGGCGTTGCGGGCGTAGAAGCCGTGCTCGGTGTGGCAGCGCAGATCGCTGCCGTCCGGCAGGCTGGACCAGAGCCGGCCCACCGGCTCGCCGTCGTCCTCGCCGGCCGCGTGGTCGGAGAGGAACGCGATGCGGTCGCCGACCCACATCGGCGAGTCGATGTTGCCGTCCAGCTCCGCGTGGATCCGGCTGAACTCGCCGTCCTCCCCGGCGGAGATCCAGAGCCTGCCCGCCGTGCCGCCGCGATAGCGCTTCCATTGCGCGGGCTCGCGTCCCATCCCGGCCGAGGCCAACAGCACGCCGCCGGCCCCGAAGGCCACGCCGCCCACGCGGCCGTAGGGCAGCGTCCGGGCCGGGCCGCCGTCCAGCGGGACCGCGTGGGCCCAGGTGTGCGCCCGGGAGCGCCGGCCCTGAGTGCTCAGTGCCAGCACCTCGCCGGTCTCGCTCCAGCCGACGACGCTGGTCTTGGCGCTGCCCCAGTGGGTCAGGCGTCGGGCCGGGCCTCCGGCAACGGGCGCGACGTGCACCTCCGGCGCGCCGTCGCGGGTCGACGCCCAGGCCAACTGGGTTCCGTCCGGCGAGAAGCGGGGCCGAGCCGCCGGAACCCGGTCGGCGCTGACCCGCCAGGCACGGCCGCCCCCGACCGGCGCCAGCCAGATGTCGTCCTCGGCGACGAAGGCGACCAAGCCACCGTGGATGTCCGGGTAGCTGAGATATCCGTCTGTTGTAAGCATCACGCGCAAGCTAGCCGAGGCACCCGCTCCGCGCACGCGCATTTAGCGCACGCGAGTTGCCGCACGCGTAGTCGGCGGTTACCCCCAGCGCCCGCTGCGCCCCAGCAGCAGCGCGCCGGCGGCCACGCCCGCCGTGGAGGTGCGCAGCACGGACGGCCCGAGCAGGTACGCCCCCGCACCGGCGGTGGTGAAGGCGTCCAGCTCGTCCGGGGAGACGCCGCCCTCCGGCCCGACGACGAGGACCACCGAGCCCAAGACCGGCAGCGGCGCGGAGGCGAGCGCAGCGGCGCCCTCCTCGTGCAGGACACCCGGGACGGTGGCCGAGGCGAGCAGCGCGCAGACCTGACGGGTCGTCATCAGGTCCTGCACCACGGGGAAGCGCAGCCGACGCGACTGCTTGCCCGCCTCGCGCGCGGTGGCCCGCCACTTGGCCAGCGACTTGGCGCCCCGGTCGCCCTTCCACTGCGTGATGCAGCGCGACGCGGCCCACGGCACGACCTCGTCGACGCCGACCTCGGTCATCAACTCGACGGCCAGCTCGCCCCGGTCGCCCTTGGGCAGCGCCTGGACGACGGTGATCCGCAGCTCCGGCTCCGGCTCGTCCAGCACCTCAGTGACGGTGACGGCAAGGACGTCCTTGCCCTCCACCGAGGCGACGGCGCCGCGCACGCCCCGGCCCGCTCCGTCGGTGAGGACGACCTCCTCACCGACGGTCAACCGCTTGACCGAGACGGCGTGCCGCCCCTCCGCCCCGTCCAGGCGGACCAGCCCGCCCACGGGTGCGAAGCGGTCGGCGTCCAGCAGGAAGACGGGCGCGGTCACGTGCGTGCTCTTTCCGACGTGCTTCTTGAGGGTTGGTCAGCGACCGTTGAACGCGTCAGCGACCGTTGAATGCGTCTTTGAGGCGCGAGAAGAGGCCCTGCTGACCCGGTGCGAACTGGCCCGACGGGCGCTCCTCGCCGCGGAGCTTGGCGAGCTTGCGCATCAGGTCCTCCTGCTCGGCGTCGAGCTTGCTCGGCGTCAGGACCTCGACGTGCACTATCAGGTCGCCGCGTCCGCCGCCGCGCAGGTGCGTGATGCCCCGGCCGTGCAGCGGGATGGACTGGCCGGACTGGGTGCCGGGACGGATGTCGATCTCCGCCGCGCCGTCCAGCGTCTCCAGCGGGACCTTGGTGCCGAGCGAGGCCGCCGTCATCGGCAGGGTCACCGTGCAGTGCAGGTCGTCGCCGCGCCGCTGGAAGATCTCGTGGGCGTTCTCGGAGATCTCGACGTAGAGGTCACCGGCCGGGCCGCCGCCGGGGCCGACCTCGCCCTCGCCGGCCAGCTGGATCCGGGTGCCGTTGTCGACACCGGCCGGGATCTTGACGGTCAGCGTGCGGCGGGCGCGGACCCGGCCGTCGCCGGCGCACTCCGGGCAGGGGGTGGGCACGACGGTGCCGAAGCCCTGACACTGCGGGCACGGACGCGAGGTCATGACCTGGCCCAGGAAGGACCGGGTCACCTGGGAGACCTCACCGCGACCGCGGCACATGTCACAGGTCTGCGCGGAGGTACCGGGGGCCGCGCCCTCGCCGTTGCAGGTGTTGCAGACGACGGCGGTGTCGACCTGGATTTCCTTGGTGGTGCCGAAGGCCGCCTCCTCCAGATCGATGTCGATCCGGATCATGGCGTCCTGACCGCGCCGGGTCCGCGACCGCGGGCCGCGCTGGTTACCGGCTGCGCCGAAGAAGGCATCCATGATGTCGCTGAAGCCGAAGCCCGCGCCGGTCCCGAAGCCGCCGGCCCCACCGGCGGCGCCCGTGGACGAGAGCGGGTCGCCGCCCAGGTCGTAGACCTGGCGCTTGCTCGGGTCCGACAACACCTCGTAGGCGGCGTTGATCTCCTTGAACCGCTCCTGGGTCTTCGGGTCCGGGTTGACGTCAGGATGCAGCTCACGCGCCAGTCGGCGGAAAGCCTTCTTGATCTCGTCCTGACCCGCGTCCCGTCGGACGCCGAGTACCGCGTAGTAGTCCGTGGCCACCAAAATGCTCCGCTGTTCTCCGTCTGAGGCTCGTGCGCCTGCCGTGCGCCTGCCGTGCACCTGCGTGCTACTGCCGTGCTGCCACTAGGACGCGGCCAGGATCTGACCCACGTACCGTGCAACCGCCCGGACGGCCCCCATGGTTCCCGGGTAGTCCATCCGAGTCGGCCCGACCACCCCGAGCTTGGCGACGGTCTCCTCGCCGGAACCGTAGCCCACCGAGACGACGGACGTGGAATTGAGCCCTTCATAGGCGTTCTCGTGACCGATCCTGACCATCACACCAGGATCAGCGGTCTCCCCGAGTAGTCGAAGGAGTACCACCTGTTCCTCCAGCGCCTCGAGCACCGGCGCGATCGTGAGCGGGAAGTCGTGCGGGAACCGGGTCAGGTTGGCCGTGCCGCCCATCACCACGCGCTCCTCGGTCTGCTCGACCAGCGCCTCGTAGAGAGTGGAGAGCACGGTCGTGACGGAGGCCCGGTCCTGGAGCGCGAAGGTCTCGGGCAGGTCCTGCAGCAAGGTCGGCACCTCGGCGAAGCGCTGTCCCGCCGCCCGGGCGTTGAGCCTGGTCCGCAGGTCGGCCAGCATGACCTCGCCCACCTGCCCCGGGCAGTCGACGATGCGCTGCTCGACCCGGCCGGTGTCGGTGATCAGCACCAGCATCACCCGGGTCGGCGTCAACGGGACCAACTCGACGTGCCGCACCGTGGAACGGGTGAGCGAGGGGTACTGGACCACCGCCACCTGTCTGGTGAGCTGCGCCAACAGCCGGACCGTGCGCGCCACGACGTCGTCCAGGTCGACGGCGTGGTCGAGGAAGTTGGTGATGGCCCGGCGCTCGGCGACCGACATCGGCTTGACCTCCGTCAGCCGGTCCACGAACAGCCGGTACCCCTTGTCGGTGGGCACCCGGCCGGCGCTGGTGTGCGGCTGGTGGATGTAGCCCTCCTCCTCGAGGACGGCCATGTCGTTGCGGACCGTGGCCGACGAGACACCGAGGCTGTGCCGGTCCACCAGCGCCTTGGAGCCGACCGGCTCCTCCGTGCCGACGTAGTCCTGGACGATGGCCCGCAGCACCGCAAGCTTGCGGTCGTCGAGCCGGCGCTCCTCGGGCACGGTACGCACCTCCAGTCGGTCCGGTCGGCTTGCTGTGCTTGTCGCAGCGCTGCTCTTGCTGCAAGCACCGCTCGTACTGATCTCGTCACTACATCAGCTCTGGCACTCTGGACATACGAGTGCCAGGATCGGTCAGCTGTCAGTGTAAAGCGCGACGGTCCGCGACCGGAACGACTGGACCTCGTCAGACGTACCACATACCGAGGGCGGCCCACATACCGAGTGCGGCAAGGCAGAATTGCAGCCGCAGTTCACCGCCCAGGAGGGACACCATGTCCAGGACTCGTTTCGCGCCGGACCGCGGCCTGACCAGCCGCATGCTGATCACGATGTTCTTGATCGGCCTGCTGTTCGTGGTCTTCGTGGGCGTGCTGCTGGTCGTGCTGCGTGGCGCGTGGCCGATCGTCGTCATCATCGCGGGCGGCCTGTTCGTGGTGCAGTTCTGGTTCAGCGACAAGATCGCCGCGTTCAGCATGGGCGCGCGCGAGGTGTCGCCACAGGAGTACCCGGAGCTGCACGGGGCGGTCGACCGCCTGTGCGCACTGGCCGACATGCCCAAGCCGCGCGTCGCCGTGGCCCAGAGCGACATGCCCAACGCCTTCGCCACCGGCCGCAACGAGAAGAACGCTGTGGTGTGCGTCACCACCGGTCTGCTGCGGCGCCTGGAGCCGGAGGAGCTCGAGGGCGTCCTCGCGCACGAGCTGTCCCATGTCGCGCACCGCGACGTCGCGGTGATGACCATCGCCGGCTTCCTCGGCGTGCTGGCCGGCATCATCACCCGCGTCGGCCTGCAGTTCGGCATGTTCGGCGGCTTCGACCGCCGGGACAACCGCGACAACGACAACACCGGCATGGCAATTCTGGCCGTGATCGCGGTCAGCGCGATCGTCTACGCCATCAGCTTCCTGCTGACCCGCCTGCTCTCCCGCTACCGCGAGCTCTCGGCGGACCGCTCGGCCGCGCTGCTCACCGGCAAGCCGTCGGCGCTGGCCTCCGCGCTCACCAAGGTCACCGGCGACATCGGCGCCATCCCGACCCAGGATCTGCGCAAGTCCCAGCCGTTCAACGCCTTCTACTTCGCCCCGGCCCTCTCGGCCCGCGAGGCGGTCGGCAACGCCTTCTCCAGCCACCCGACGCTGGACCAGCGCCTGGAGCAGCTCGGCAAGATCTCCGCCGAGCTGGGCCGGAGCTGAACACTCCTGACTGCACTCGCGTAGTAGAGAGGACCACTGAGCGATGGGTTTCCTGGACGCCCTGCTCGGCCGCACCAAGCCGGTCAAGCCGGATCTGGACCAGCTCTTCGGCCTGCCCTCGGCGGCCATCACCCTGGAGGCCGCGGCCGGCTACAAACCCACCGGCGTCGGTTCGGTCTGCTTCGCCCCCGCTGAGGGCGGGGCGTTCGCCGAGGTCCAGCAGGAGGTCCAGGCCCTGCTGGACGCCGACACGGGCCGTGGCCGCCGCCCTGTGGAGGTCACCCCGCGCGACTCGTACGGCTACTCCTGGATCACCGCCCGCCAGGACCCGGACGACATCGTCTCGCTGGTCAACGACGTCCATGCGGTCAACTCGGCGCTGGAGTCCCAGGGGTTCGGCCCGCAGCTGCTCTGCACCCTCGTCAACTTCGAGAACGCGCAGGGCCGCCGGTTCGCCCTGGTCTACCTCTACAAGCGCGGCGCCTTCTACCCGTTCGCCCCGCTCCCCGGCGAGAAGCGGGACAACCCGCTGGAGCTGCAGATCAAGGCGATGATCGGCAACGACCTCCGGATCGAGCAGGACCTGACCCGCTGGTTCCCGGTCTGGGGCGCGCCCGGTCTGTAATGATCGTCCCGTGAGCCGTTACGACGCCCGTGGCATGACCGATCTGACGCCCCCGTGGAAGCGCCCGAGCGCGGTGCCGGAGGTCCCCGCCGAACGGGACCTGGTGGTGGAGGAGCCGTCCACGGGCTTCTGCGGCGCGGTCGTCCGCTGCGAGAAGACGGCGGAGGGCTTCACGGTCACCCTGGAGGACCGCCACGGCAAGCACCGCGTATTCCCGATGACGCCACGCGGCTTCCTGATCGACGGCCGACCGGTCACCCTGGTCCGCCCGACGGGCGGCTCGGCTCCGGGTCCCGCGGGTGGTTCCGCAGGACCCGGCCGGACCGCGTCCGGGTCGGTCGCGGTCCGGGGCGCGAAGGCACGGGTCGCGCTGCCGAGCCGGATCTACGTCGAGGGCGTCCACGACGCCGAGTTGGTGGAGAAGGTCTGGGGCGACGACCTGCGCATCGAGGGCGTCGTGGTCGAGTACCTCCAGGGCATCGACGATCTCCCCGCCATCGTCGCCGAGTTCGGCCCCGAACCGGGCCGCCGCCTCGGCGTGCTGGTCGACCACCTGGTCCCCGGCTCCAAGGAGTCCCGGATCGCCGCCCAGGTGACGGGCGACCACGTGCTGGTCGTCGGCCACCCCTTCATCGACATCTGGGCGGCCGTCAAACCCGCCGCTGTCGGCATCCCCGCCTGGCCGGACGTCCCGCGCGGTGAGGACTGGAAGACGGGCATCTGCTCCCGCCTCGGCTGGCCCCTCGACACGTCCGCCGCCTGGAAGCGCATCCGCGGCTCGGTCCACTCCTACAAGGACCTCGACCCGGCCCTCCTCGGCCGGGTCGAGGAGCTCATCGACTTCGTCACCAGCTGACCCCTGGCTCCCTACTCACCCTCTTCGGCGGCCAAGGACTCCCAGTAGTCCACATAGGCCCGCTCGTGCGCGGCGGCCAGCGTGAGGATGCGCCGCCGGGCAAGGCTCTGCTCGCCGTCGTGCTGCGCCGCCTGGTCGAGCTCGGCGAGGCGGCCCTCGTAGAGGTCGAGCCAGCGGCGGTGCTGGGCCGCGCGGGCCTTCGCCAAGGCGACGACGTCGCCAGGGCCGCCGAGATCGGCGAAGAAGAGCTTCAGCTGGGCCGGGTCGCGCGTCTCCGGCTCCGGCGCGTGCGGGTTCGCCAGCCAACGGGCCAGCGCGGCGTGTCCGGCGTCGGTCAGGTGGAAGACCCGACGTCGGCGCCCGTCCTCCTCCGCCTCCTCGTGCAGCAACCCGAGCTCGGCGAGCCGCGCCGGGATGCGGTAGAGCTGCGCGTGCGGGATCGGCCAGAAGAACTGGACGCTCTCCTCCGTCCGCGCCTTGAGCTCGTACGGCGTCATCGGCCCGTGCCGGGCGATCAGACCCAGGACGACGTATCCGGAGGGGCTGCACTCCTCCTGCTCATCCGCTGCCACGCTGCCTCCTCCTACCCCTTCGATAACCTCATTGACACCGTATCATTGAGACCATAGTCTCGATATCAGCGCGACCGTATCAGTGAGACTATTCAACGACCGCGGAGGCTGACAGCCGTGATGTCCTACGTTCACCCCGAGCTCGCCCCTGTCCTGGACAAGCTCCCCGAGCGTCCCGAGAACCCCGTTGTCGACATCCAGGCGACCCGGGACGGATTCAAGGCATTGATGGCACCGTGGATGGAGGCGGTCGCCGCCGACACGACCGTCGAGATCGAGGAAGCGGCCTGCACCGGGCCCGACGGCAACCGGATCGACCTCCAGATCGTGCGACCGACAGCACTGCCCCGCGACGCGGCGAACCCGCTCCCCGCTGTGCTCTACATCCACGGCGGCGGCTTCTCCTTCGGCGAGCTGGATGGACCGAGCCCGATGGCCCGTCAGGCAACCGTCGCTGCAGGCGCGGTGGTCGTCAACGTGCACTACCGGCTCGCGCCGGAGCACCGCTACCCGGCCGGGGTGGAGGACTGCTACGCCGCGCTGGTCTGGATCGCCGCCCACGCGCAGCGGCTCGGTATCGACCCCGACCGGATCGCCGTCACCGGGGCGTCGGCCGGTGCCTCACTGACGGCGGCGGTCTGCCTGATGTCCCGCGACCGGGACGGCCCGGCGGTCGCCTTCCAGGGCCTGCTGATCCCGCTCCTGGACGATCGGGACGACTACCCGTCCCGGCGGCGGGTGACCGACCGGCGCTTCACCAACGGCCCCGGCATCCCCCGCACTTGGGACACCTACCTCGGCGCGGACCGCGGCGACGCCCCCGCCTACGCCGCACCCGCCCGTGCCACCGACCTGCGCGGCCTGCCCGCCGCCTACGTGCTGACCTGCGGCCTGGATCCGCTCCGCGACGAGGGCCTCGACTTCGCGCGCCGCCTCATCGAGGCGGACGTCCCGGTCGAGATCAAGGACGTCCCCGGTGCGTGGCACCTCTTCGAGGCCTACGCGCCGGAGACGTCTGTCACCCGACGGACGACGGCGCACTGGTTGCGCGCCCTGCGCGACGCGCTCAACCCTGCCTGATCCCGCTCGATCCCGCCTGGTCACGCCCAATCCCGCCTGCTCAGTCGACCAGGTCGCGGACGACGGCATCGGCAAGGAGGCGACCGCGCAGGGTGAGGACGGCGCGGCCCTGAGCGAAGGGCTCGGGCTGCAGCAGGCCGTCGGCGAGGGCGCGGTCCGCCGCAGTGCGGCCGTCCGGCTGGAGGAGGTCCAGCGGGCAGCCCTCGGAGAGGCGGAGTTCCAGCAGGATCCGCTCGACGCGGCGGTCCTCCGACGCGAGCCGCTCGCGTCCCTGCGCCGGAGTTTCACCCGCCGCGAGGGCTGCGGCGTAGGCGGCGGGGTGCTTGCGGTTCCACCAGCGGACGCCGCCGACGTGGCTGTGCGCGCCCGGTCCGGCGCCCCACCAGTCCGCGCCGGTCCAGTACAGCTCGTTGTGGCGGCAGCGCGCGGCCTTCGAGGTGGCCCAGTTCGAGACCTCGTACCACTCCATTCCGGCAGCGGTGAGCCGCTCCTCGGCCTGGAGGTAGCGGTCGGCGTGGACGTCGTCGTCCGTCATCGGGATCTCCCCGCGCCGGATCCGGGCCGCCAGTCGGGTCCCGTCCTCCACGATCAGCGCGTAGGCGGAGATGTGGTCCGGCTCCGCCGAGAGCGCCGCGTCGAGCGAGGCGGCCCAGTCGTCGTCCGACTCCCCCGGCGTGCCGTAGATCAGGTCGAGGTTGACGTGCTCGAACCCGGCTTCCCGTGCCTCCGCGACACAGGCCTGCGGACGCCCGGGAGTGTGGTGCCGGTCGAGCAGCTGCAGCACGTGCGGGCGGACGCTCTGCATCCCGAAGCTGAGCCGGTTGAAGCCGCCTTCGCGCAGCTCCGCCAGGTACGCGGGGTCCACCGACTCCGGGTTGGCCTCGGTGGTCACCTCGGCTCCGGGCGCGAGGCCGAACTCCTCGCGGATCGCGGCCAGCATCCGGACCAGGTCGGCGGCGGGCAGCAGCGTCGGCGTGCCACCGCCGAGGAAGACGGTTTCCACCGGCACGTCCGCGTCCCCGAGCAACGTGCGCGCGAGGCGGATCTCGGCGACCAGATGCTCGGCGTACGTCTCCTGCGACGCCACTGTGCCGGAGGAGCGCAGCTCCGTCGCGGTGTAGGTGTTGAAGTCGCAGTACCCGCAGCGGGTGGCGCAATAGGGCACGTGGACGTAGAAGCCGAACGGACGCGTCCCGAGCCCGGCGAGGGCGGTTTCGGGAAGCGAACCGTCAGCCGGGACGGCTTCGCCGTCAGGCAGAGCGGAAGGCATGACACCCATTGTCCGTGATCACGCGCGTGGACATGCCGACGGGCCGCTCCCCGAGGAGGTGGGACGGGGGTTTCCGCCCCACCGGGCCGGGCTCAGGCCTCGCGCGAGCCCTCGTACATCGCCTCGATCAGCGCCGCGTTCTCGCGCTCCACGACCGGGCGCTTGACCTTCAGGCTCGGCGTCAGCTCGCCGTGCTCGATGTCCAGGTCGCGCGGGAGGACGGTGAACTTCTTGACCGTCTGCCAGCGCTGCAGCTGGCCGTTGAGCTCGTCGACGTAACCGCCGATCAACGTGTGCGTCTGCGGCGAGGTGCAGACGTCGGCGTAGTCCTTGCCGGCCTGGCCGTTGTCCGCCGCCCACTGCATGATGGCCGGCTCGTCCAGGGTGATCAGCGCGGCGCAGAAGTTGCGGCCGTTGCCGATGACCAGGATGTTGCTGACGAACGGGCAGACCGCCTTGAACCGGCCCTCGACCTCACTCGGGGCGACGTACTTGCCACCGGAGGTCTTGAACATGTCCTTCTTGCGGTCGGTGATCCGCAGGAAGCCGTCCTGGTCGAGCTCGCCGATGTCGCCGGTGTGGAACCAGCCGTCGGACTCCAGGACCTCGGCGGTCTTCTCCGGCTGGTTGTGGTAGCCGCGCATGACGCCGGGGCCGCGGAGCAGGACCTCGCCGTCCTCGGCGATGCGGACCTCGGTGCCCGGGAGCGGGCGACCGACCGTGCCGACGCGGTAGCCCTCGCCGGGGTTGACCGTGGAGCCGGCGCTGCTCTCGCTCAGGCCGTAGCCCTCGAGGATGTGGACGCCGACACCGGAGAAGAAGAAGTTGATGTCCGGTGCCAGCGCCGCCGAGCCGGAGACGCAGGCGCGGAGCCGACCGCCGAACGCGTCGCGGATCTTTGCGTAGACGAGCTTGTCCGCGACCGCGTGCTTGGCCTGGAGCGGGAAAGGAACGGTCCGCGAACCGGTGGCGATCTGGTTCTTCTGCGCCGTCTCGGCGTACTCGCGGGCGACACCGGCCGCCCACATGAAGATCTTGTACTTGGCGCCGCCCTCGGCCCGGGCCTTGCTGGCGATGCCGTTGTAGACCTTCTCGAAGATGCGCGGCGCGGCAGCCATGTACGTCGGCTGGACCGCCGGCAGGTTGGTGATGATCTTGTCGACGCGACCGTCGACGGCGATCACCGAGCCCTGCTGGATGTGACCCGAGGTCAGCGTCTTGCCGAAGACGTGCGACAGCGGCAGCCACAGGTACTGCACGTCGGTGTCGTCGGTCAGGCCCAGGGAGCTCTGCGCCGCGGCCTGGTAGGACCAGCAGTCGTGGACCAGGCGGACGCCCTTGGGGCGACCGGTGGTGCCGGAGGTGTAGATCAGCGTGGCCAGCTGCTCGCGCTTGATCGCGGCGACGGCGTCGGTGACCTCGTCCGGATGGTCCTTGAGGTGGGCGGCCCCGCGCTCCTCGAGCTCGGACAGGCCGAGCACCTCGACGCCCGCGGCAGCGGCGGCGGAGGCCGCCTCGGCGTCGGGCTTGCTGCCGTCGATGGTGACGACCGTCCGCAGCTCGGGCGTCTCGGCCAGCACGCTGAGGATCTTGGCCAGCTGCTTGGCGTCCTCGACGACGATGGCGCGGCTGCCGGAGTCGGAGACGATGAACGCCGTCTCCTCGGCGTTGGTGCTCGGGTACACCGCGGTGACCGCCGCGCCCGCGCACATGATGCCGAGGTCGGCGAGGATCCACTCGACCCGGGTGGAGCAGGAGATGCCGACGCGCTGCTCCGGCTCGATCCCCAGGGACATGAGCCCGGCCGCGATGTGCTGCACGCGCTCCGCAGCCTGGCCCCACGTCATCGGCCGCCACTGCTCCGCGCCCGGGGCACCGTCTGCGGCATGCTCGTCCACCGGCACGGGGTAGCGGTAGGCGACCCGGTCCGGGGTGGCTGCCACGCGGGCCAGGAAAAGCTGGGCAACGGACTCGGGGCGGTTGTCCAGCAGGGGTTCTGCGACGAGCGGCTTCAAGCTCACGGCTTCCTCCGGTGCCCGTCCGGCCGGTATGGGGCGGCGGGAGGGCTGATGCGGTGCGGACGGCGGGGGCGTTGCTGAGGTGGGGCGGTACTACGTAAGGCGGTGCCGAAGTGAGGCGGTGTGATCCCGGGCTGACCCCGAGGATGCTGTGCCTGCTGATGTTTATTTAACTCACCAGTAACTGGCAAGCAACGATCAGAGTAGGCCGTTATCGCCCCGTACGTAAGGGGGGAATTGTGGTGTGGACCACATTGCTTGCCGGTCGGCAGGTAAGCTATCTACGATGAGCCGCCGCGCACCGGAATCCGACCGTACACCGCGCGCACGTAGCATGCGCTCCCGCGAGGCGCAATAAATGCATAGCCGCCCGCCCGTCAACCGGGTACGGTGTACGCAGATGGGGATCGCTCCATCGGCCCCGTGTGACATCCACACAAACTCCGCCCACCGGCTCCACGAGCAGCACGCCCGAAATGCCTGAACTGTCTGAGCTTCCTGAACCGCCCGCACGCCCCATACGCCCGAGCACTACCGAGCTTCACTGAGAGACCCGAGTGCTGATCCGACTCCTGCGCGCCCACCTGAGGCCCTATTCCAGGCCGATCACCCTGCTGGTACTGCTCCAGCTGGTCCAGACGATCGCGACCCTCTACCTTCCCACCCTCAACGCCGACATCATCGACAACGGCGTGGTCAAAGGCGACACCGGCTACATCCTGCAGACCGGCGGCGTGATGATCGGGGTCACGCTGGCCCAGGTCGTCTGCGCCATCGGCGCGGTGTACTTCGGCGCCCGTACCGCCATGGCCCTCGGCCGCGACATGCGCGCCTCCGTCTTCACCCGGGTCCAGGAGTTCTCGACCCGCGAGGTGGGCCAGTTCGGCGCGCCCTCGCTGATCACCCGCAGCACGAACGACGTGCAGCAGGTGCAGATGCTGGTGCTGATGACCTTCACGCTGATGGTCTCCGCGCCGATCATGTGCGTCGGCGGCATCATCATGGCGCTCAACCAGGACGTCCAGCTGTCGACGCTGCTGGTGGCCATCGTCCCGATCCTGGGCATCATGATCGGCATCATCGTCAGCCGGATGCGTCCGCTGTTCCGCTCGATGCAGGAGCGGATCGACACGGTCAACCGGGTGCTGCGCGAGCAGATCAGCGGTCTCCGCGTGATCCGGGCCTTCGTCAAGGACACCCACGAGAAGGACCGCTTCCGTGCCGCCAACGACGACCTGACCGACACCGGTCTGCGCGTCGGTCGGCTGATGGCGCTGATGTTCCCGCTGGTCATGATGGTGGTGAACCTGTCCAGCGTGGCCGTGATGTGGTTCGGTGCGCACCGGATCGACAGCGGCGGCATGCAGATCGGCGCGCTGACCGCGTTCCTCAGCTACCTGATGCAGATTCTGATGTCGGTCATGATGGCCACCTTCATGTTCATGATGGTGCCGCGCGCCGAGGTCTGCGCCGAGCGCATCCAGGAGGTGCTGGACACCGAGACCACGGTCGTCCCGCCGAGCAGCCCGGTGCGCGAGCTGTCCCGTCGTGGCTTCCTGGAGCTGCGCGGTGCGGAGTTCCGCTACCCGGGCGCCGAGGCGTCGGTGCTGCGTGACGTCAGCTTCACCGCGCGTCCGGGCGAGACCACGGCGATCATCGGCTCGACCGGCGCGGGCAAGACCACGCTGCTCAACCTGATCCCCCGGCTCTCCGACGCGACCGACGGCTCGGTCTTCGTCGACGGCGTCGACGTGCGCGAGCTGGAGCCGGCGCTGCTGGCCCGGACGGTCGGGCTCGTCCCGCAGAAGCCGTACCTCTTCAGCGGCACCGTCGCCTCCAACCTCCGCTACGGCAACCCGGAGGCGACCGACGAAGACCTCTGGGCCGCGCTGGAGACCGCGCAGGCGCGGGACTTCGTCAGCGCGCTGCCCGAGGGTCTCGACGCCCCGATCGCGCAGGGCGGGACGAACGTCTCCGGTGGTCAGCGGCAGCGCCTGGCCATCGCCCGCGCGCTGGTCCGCAGGCCGGAGATCTACCTGTTCGACGACTCGTTCTCGGCGCTCGACTACGCCACCGACGCCCGACTGCGGGCGGCGCTGTCGAACGAGACCTCCGAGGCGACCGTCGTCATCGTCGCCCAGCGGGTGAGCACGATCCGCGACGCGGACCGGATCATCGTCATGGACGAGGGCGCGGTCGTCGGCGAGGGCACGCACCACTCACTGATGGACGACAACGAGACGTACCGCGAGATCGTCCTTTCGCAGCTGACCGAGGAGGAGGCCGCATGAGCGCGGGGGGCGACGAAGCCAAGGCGGCGGCGAGCCGCCGACCCGGACCGGCCATGGGCCCCGGGCGGTGGATGGGCGCGCAGCCCGCCGAGAAGTCGATGAACTTCAAGGTCTCGGGCAAGCGGCTGCTGGGCCGCCTGCGGCCCGAACGGCCGCTGATCCTGGGCGTGCTGGCGCTGGCGACGGTCGGCGTCGCGCTTCAGGTGATCGGTCCGAAGATTCTCGGTCACGCGACCGACCTGATCTTCGGCGGCTACATCGGCAAGCTGCTCGGCAAGCACCCGTCCGGCGCGCCGGGCGCCACGGCCGGGCACCCGCCGACGCACCAGCAGCAGGAACTGCTCTCCACCATCCACTTCACGCCGGGTGTGGGCATCGACTTCGGCGCGGTCGGCACGGTGCTGCTCTGGGTGGCGCTGATCTACGCGGTCGCGGGCCTGTGCGGCGTGATCCAGGCGCGGCTGGCCAACGTGGCGGTGCAGCGTGCCGCCAACCGGCTGCGCAGCGACATCGAGGACAAGCTGTCCCGGCTGCCGCTGAGTTACTACGACAAGCAGCCGCGCGGCGAGGTGCTGAGCCGGGTCACCAACGACATCGACAACATCGCCACGACGCTGCAGCAGACGATGTCGCAGATCATCGCCTCACTGCTGACCGTGGTGGGCGTGCTGGCGATGATGTTCTACATCTCCTGGCTGCTCGCGCTGATCGCGCTGGTGTCGATCCCGGCCTCGGCCGTGATCGCGGCCAAGGTCGGCAAGCGGGCGCAGCCGCAGTTCGTCCAGCAGTGGAAGTCCACGGGCAAGCTGAACGGCCACATCGAGGAGATGTACACCGGCCACTCGCTGGTCAAGGTGTTCGGCCGTCAGGAGGAGTCCGCGGCGCAGTTCCACGAGGAGAACGAGAAGCTCTACGCGAGCAGCTTCCGGGCGCAGTTCATCTCAGGTCTGATCCAGCCCTGCATGATGTTCATCGGCAACCTCAACTACGTCGCGGTCGCGGTGGTCGGCGGTCTGCGGGTGGCCTCCGGGGCGCTGTCGATCGGTGACGTCCAGGCGTTCATCCAGTACTCGCGGCAGTTCAGCCAGCCGCTGACGCAGGTCGCGGCGATGGCCAACCTGGTGCAGTCCGGTGTGGCCTCGGCCGAGCGCGTCTTCGAGCTGCTGGACGCACCCGAGCAGTCGCCGGAGCCGGAGCAGCCGGAGCGTCCGGAGATCGTCCAGGGCAAGGTGGCCTTCGAGCACGTGGCCTTCCGCTACGAGCCGGAGAAGCCGCTGATCGAGGACCTGTCGCTGGTCGCCGACCCCGGCCACACCGTGGCCATCGTCGGTCCGACCGGAGCAGGCAAGACCACGCTGGTCAACCTGCTGATGCGGTTCTACGAGGTGACGGGCGGTCGGATCACGCTCGACGGCGTGGACATCGCGGCCATGAACCGCGAGGAGCTGCGCAGCCACATCGGCATGGTGCTCCAGGACACCTGGCTGTTCGGCGGCAGCATCGCCGACAACATCGCCTACGGGTCCGAGGGCGCCACCCGTGACCAGGTCGTCGCGGCGGCGAAGGCCGCCCACGTCGACCGCTTCGTGCGGACCCTCCCGGAGGGCTACGACACCGTCATCGACGACGAGGGCACCGGCGTCAGCGCGGGCGAGAAGCAGCTGATCACCATCGCGCGGGCGTTCCTGGCGGAGCCGTCGATCCTGGTCCTGGACGAGGCGACGAGCTCGGTCGACACCCGCACCGAGGTGCTGATCCAGCGCGCCATGGCCAAGCTGCGCGCGGGCCGCACGGCGTTCGTGATCGCGCACCGGCTCTCCACGATCCGCGACGCGGACACCATCCTGGTGATGGAGAACGGTGCGATCGTCGAACAGGGCGACCACACCTCGCTGCTGGAGCAGGACGGCGCGTACGCCCGGCTGTACAAGGCGCAGTTCGCGCAGGCCGTGGCCGAGGTGGACTGACGCCACGTCACTTCCGTGACACCGCAGGACCGGTGCCCGCTTCCTTCCCGAAGGAGGCGGGCACCGGTGTTTGTGTACGGTCGGTGCACGAGCGACCCTTTCCGGAACCGCGTCTACCTGCGTAGCATTCAGGTGGCATGACCGCGCCACGGCTGCCGTGTCGCATGCCGGCGTGCCGTCAGTTCAGCGTTCTCGCAAGTGCTTTGCCGTCCTGCACGACGACACCACGGAGGCGCGACGCAATGAACACCCGTAACTTCCGGCACAGACACGGCCGTCGACTGGGAGTGGCCTCGACCCTGGTCGGGGCACTGCTCCTGCTCGCTCTCGCACCCACCGGCGCGGCGAACGCCGCCGCCCGGTCCCCCAGCGCCAAACTCCCGCGCGGCTCCGCGTACATGGGCATCGGCGTGCGCGCACACGGAGGCGGTGGCCGCGGCCGAACCGTCCAGCCGCTGGTGACGCAGACCGAAGGCGTCGACGTCTCCAGCTACCAAGGCACGGTGGACTGGACGACGCTGTGGAACAGCGGGGTCCGCTGGGCCTACACCAAGGCCACCGAGGGGACCTACTACACCAACCCCGACTTCGCCCAGCAGTACAACGGCCCGTACGACGTCGGCATGATCCGCGCCGCCTACCACTTCGCCACCCCGGACACCACGACGGGCGCGGCCCAGGCGGACTACTTCGTCGACCACGGCGGCGGCTGGTCGGCCGACGGCAAGACGCTGCCGGGGACGCTGGACATCGAGTGGGACCCGTACGGCGCGGCCTGCTACGGCCTGTCCCAGAGCGCGATGGTCAACTGGATCTGGAGCTTCGTCGACGAGTACCTGAACCGCACGGGCCGGTACCCGGTGATCTACACCGCGACCTCGTGGTGGACGGAGTGCACCGGCAACTACTCCGGCTTCGCCGCGAACGACCCGCTCTGGATCGCCGACTACAACGGCACGCCTGGCACCCTCCCGGCCGGCTGGGGCTACTACACGATGTGGCAGTACACCGACTCCGGGCCCACGGTCGGCGACCACGACAAGTTCAACGGCGACATCACCCGCGTCCAGGCCCTGGCACTGGGCTGAGCGGGCGTCGAGCCGAACCGGCAGCCGGGGCCCGCGCCATGGGGAGCGGGCCCCGCTGTGGCGTTCTACTTCTTGGCGGCGGCCTGGATCCGGACGGTGTTGCCCGAAGGGTCGTGGAAGGCGCAGTCGCGCGGGCCCCAGGGCTGGTCGATCGGCTGGCGCCCACGCCAGGTCGCGGCCACGTCACCCGACTTCTCGATTCCTGCTCATCCGGTCACCACCGCCGTGGCCGACGGGGGTGGCAACGGCGCAGGTCCGGACGGGTTTCCGCCGGTCCCGTGGGTGAGCAGCCAGGCGATCGCCGCAGCGGCGACCAACATCCCGCCGGCGCCCGCCAGGCGCGGGTCCAGCAACGGGTTGCGCGGGGACTCCGGCTCCTGCTGGTCGCGGGTGCTCCTGCCGGGGCTTCTGCTGTCCATGCCGTGAGGCTAGTGCGGACGGCCGCGCGTGTAACGGGCCGGGGAGACGCCGACGACGGCGGTGAAGTCGCGGGTGAGGTGGGCCTGGTCGGCGTAGCCGAGGTCGGCGGCGAGGGCGGCCCAGTCGATGTCGGCCTCCCCGTCCGCGCGCTGCGCGGCCTCGTGCAGACGGGCGCGGCGGAGGGTCCACTTCGGCGACACCCCGACGTACTCGGCGAAGAGCCGTTGCAGCGTGCGCGGTGAGGTGTTGAACCGGTCCGCCAGCTGCTCGACCCGGAGCAGGGCCCGGTCCCGCGTGATCTCGTCGACGACGGTGGCCGCAAGCGCCGCCTGCGGATCGGGGAGCGCGGTCGGGAAGGTCGGCACGGTCGGCAGGAAGTCCTCGACCAGCCGGACCATCTCGTCCGTTTCGGCGCAGGCGAGCACGCGCGGGCAGAGGGCATCGATCTCCGGGCCGAGGAAGCGGGCGGCCGGGAGCACCTGGTCGACCAGGTCCTGCACCGGCCGGTCGCTGAAGCCCCGGAATCCGCCGGGCCGGAACCTGACGCCGTGGACCTGCCCCGCGCCCGTCAGCCGTCGCGTGTAGACGCCCCGGATCACGCCGTAGACCAGCGGGCCCGACTCCTCGAAGACCAGGTGGACGTTGGGGTGGGAGAGCACCTGCTGCTCGTAGGGCGGCTGGCCGGTGACGTCCCAGCGGACGATCCAGTGGTACTCGAGGTAGGGCACGAGCGTCGGGCCCGGAGCCACGGGCGTCACCGTGAACCGGCTCGCCCCCTGCTCGGGATGGAGCACGCCGCGCCGCCCGCCGGTTTCCGCCGCTGCCACATGATCGAGCTTAGGGCTCAGCTGTCGCGTTTCTTCAAGACAGCAGCGTCACGGGTTCCTAGATTCGTGTGTATGGACGTGAATGACGCACAGCACGAGATGCACGAGCACCTGACCAACGCGGCGACGGAGACCGTCCGCGTCATCCGGGGCATCAAGCCCGAGCAGTTGGGCTCCCCCACTCCGAGCGCGGAGTGGGACCTGCGCGCCGTGGTGAACCACCTGACGCTGTGGACCGCGTACAACTTCGCGCTACGCGCCGAGGGCGGGTTGGTGCCGTCGGAGTGGTACGAGCGGGACTTCACCGCCGAGCCGGGCTGGGCCGAGGACTACGCAACGCAGGTGGAGAAGGCGCTCCAGGCGTGGTCCGAACCGGCCGTCTGGAAGAGGGAGATGAAGGTGGGCGACAGCACGATGCCCGCGACGGCGATCGCGGGCATGATGCTGCTGGAGTTCGCCCTCCACGGCTGGGAAGCCGCCCGGGGCTCCGGCCAGCAGTACGTGCTGGACGACGTGACGGTCGCAGCCGTGCTCGCGCAGGTCGAGCAGTACGCGCCGATGTTCCGGCAGTACGACGGCTTCGCCGAGGCGGTCCAGGTCGCGGACGACGCCCCGGCCTTCGACCGTGCGCTGGCCCTGTCAGGGCGGAGGCCCGGGTGGAGCCACTAGCAGTTGGAGCTGCTCCGGAGGGCCGGCCAGGTCTGCGGACCGACGCCGCCGTCGACGCTGAGGCCCATGCAGCTCTGGAAGTCCTCGACCGCCTGCTTGGTGCCATTGCCGAACTGGCCGTCGATCCCGCCGCTCGAGGTGATGATGCTCTGGTACCTGCCGCCGCGGTACCAGAGCAGGCACTGCACCTCCTGCACCCGGGCACCGGTCGTGCCCGGGTCGGTCTCAGCGCTGCCGGAGTAGTACGTGCATTTCTGGTCCCAGACGGGGGTCGGGGGCGGGGGCGGCGGGGTGTTGCCGCCGGAAGTGCCACCGGACGTCCCACCGCTGGCGGTCCCACCGCCCGAAGTGCCGCCACCGGACGTACTACCGCCGGAAGTCCCACCGCCCGAAGTGCCGCCGCCAGAGGTCCCACCACCCGAGGTGCTCCCACCGGTCTTGCCGCCACCAGAGGTGCCGCCCTGGGAGCCGGAGCCGGAACTGCCCGACGATCCTGACGCGGTGGATCCGCTCGGGCCCGGGTGGGTGGCCGACGGGGAGCCGGGCGAGGCGGACGCCGGGCCGGAGGCGGAACTGCTCGGCGCGGCGGAGCCGGAGGCCGTGTCGCTGCCCGCGCTGCCGCTCGGCGTGCCGCCGCCGGTGGTGACGGACGCGACGGGGTGATTGCCGGGGCTTCCGCCCGTCAGGGCGATCGCGGTACCGGTCAGCGCCCCCACGACAAGCACGGCGGCGACGGCGAGCAGCACGCCGCGTCGCTTGTTGCGGTTCGGCTGCTGCTCCGGCGGCGCGCCGTCGGGCGAGACGTGCACGTAGGCGGGCAGCACCGGTGCGGGGCCCTGGCCCGGCATACCGCCCTGGCCCGGGAAGCTCCCCTGCCCCGGCATACCGCCCTGCCCGGGGTAACCGCCCTGGCCCGGGAAGCTGCCCTGCCCGGGAAAGCTCCCCTGCCCCGAATAACCCGGCTGGGCCGGATAACCGGCCGCGGTCGGGGCGTGGTTGTCCACGACGGGAACGGTCGGCGGGGTGCCTTGTACCGGCGCCTGCGCGGTCGGCGGGGTGTGCTGGCCCATGTGCGGGGGCGTGTGCCCCATGGGGGGCGTGCCCGGCATGCCGAACGCCGCCGCTGCGCCGACCGCTCCCGCCGCTCCTGCCACGCCACCGGCACCCGCGTCGCCGCGACCGCCGAGCAGCATGGTGCCCTCCGGCGGCGCTGCCGGGAGCGGCAGTTGCTGCGCGGCGATGGCCACCTCGACGCGGGTCATGATCGCGCCGCTGAGCTCGGCCGACCAGGGCGCGGCCACCTGCCGCGAGGCCGCGCGCTCGACGACCGCCTCGGCGGTCGGGCGGCCGTCCGGGGTCTTGCTCAGGCAGGAGCGGACCAGTTCGGCCAACTCCTGGTCGATCTCGGCAAGTTGGCCGAGGATCTCCTCCTTCGGCTCCTCGAAGGCGACCCGGTGCAGCACGTCCACAGTCGTGCCGTCCCCGAAGGGGCCGTGGCCGGTGACCGCGAAGGCGAGCACGGAGCCGAGCGCGAAGATGTCCGAGGAGGTGGCGACCGACTGGCCGCGCACCTGCTCCGGCGACATGTAGGCGGGGGTGCCGACCTGCTGGCCGGTGGTGGTGATGGAGCTGGTGTCGGCGGCCTGCGAGATGCCGAAGTCGATGACCCGGCAACCGGCCGGTCCCAGAATGACGTTGGACGGCTTGATGTCGCGGTGGACCACCCCGACGCGCTCCATCGCGGAGAGCGCCTGGGCGAGTTCGAGGGCGACCCGCCAGGCCGCGGTGGAGCTGAGCGGACCGAAGCCTACGACGGCCTCGGAGAGGCTCGGGCCGGGGATATACTCGGTGGCCATCCAGAGCAGGTCGCCGTCGTAGCCACTGCCGAGCAGCACGGCCGCCTGCTCGCCGCGCACCCGGGCCAGGGCGGCGGACTCGCGCTCGAAGCGCTTGCGGAAGCCGGAGTCCTCGGCATACTCGGGACGGATCACCTTGACCGCAGCCAGACCTGACGACCCGTCAGTCGGGCGCCCCAGGTAGATGCGTCCCATCCCGCCGCCGCCCAGCAGCGCGAGCACGGAGTAGGGGCCGACCCGGCGGGGGTCCATCGCCCGCAGCGGGGACGCGCCGACGCGGTCGAGCCCGGTCGAGCCGAAGAGTCTGGGGTCGGCGAACACGTCCGGCGACATGTTGTTCGGCTCGGTCATAACGGCAGGCCCCCGGCTTGGGCGCGGCCCCTGCCGCGCGCGCTAACGGTCATACAGAAATACGGTCATTCAAGCAGGGGGAGGTTACCGCAGTCGTGCAGATCATCGGACAAAGGTGAGACCCCCGCACAACTTCCGTGCGGGGGTCTCACCAACGGTCCGGTACGAACGCTCCCGGCTACTTCTTCTTCTCGACGGCGGCAGCGTTGTCGTCGGTCGACAGCGCGGCGATGAAGGCCTCCTGGGGGACCTCCACGCGGCCGACCATCTTCATACGCTTCTTGCCTTCCTTCTGCTTCTCCAGCAGCTTCCGCTTACGGGAGATGTCACCGCCGTAGCACTTCGCGAGGACGTCCTTGCGCATGGCGCGGACGGTCTCACGGGCGATGACGCGCGAGCCGATGGCGGCCTGGATCGGCACCTCGAACTGCTGGCGCGGGATCAGCTTCTGCAGCTTTCCGGCCATCATCACGCCGTAGCTGTAGGCCTTGTCCCGGTGGACGATCGCGGAGAAGGCGTCGACCTGCTCGCCCTGGAGCAGGATGTCCACGCGGACCAGGTTGGCGCTCTGCTCGCCGATGGGCTCGTAGTCGAGCGAGGCGTAGCCGCGGGTCTTGGACTTCAGCTGGTCGAAGAAGTCGAAGACGATCTCCGCGAGCGGCAGGTTGTAGCGGATCTCGACGCGGTCCTCGGAGAGGTAGTCCATGCCCTGGAGCACCCCGCGTCGGGCCTGGCAGAGCTCCATGATGGCGCCGACGAACTCGTTGGGCGCGAGGATCGTGCCGCGCACGATCGGCTCGTGGACCTCGGCGATCTTGCCGCTGGGGAACTCGCTCGGGTTGGTGACCGTGTGCTCGGACTCGTCCTCCATGACGACCCGGTAGACCACGTTCGGGGCGGTGGAGATCAGGTCGAGGTTGAACTCGCGCTCCAGGCGCTCCCGGATGATCTCCAGGTGCAGCAGGCCGAGGAAGCCGCAGCGGTAGCCGAAGCCGAGCGCCACGGAGGTCTCCGGCTCGTAGACCAGCGCGGCGTCGTTGAGGCGCAGCTTGTCGAGGGCGTCACGCAGCAGCGGGTAGTCCGAGCCGTCCAGCGGGTAGAGGCCGGAGAAGACCATCGGCTTCGGGTCCTTGTAGCCGCCCAGCGCCTCGGTGGCGCCCTTGTGCATCGAGGTGATGGTGTCACCGACGCGGGACTGGCGGACGTCCTTCACACCGGTGATCAGGTAACCCACCTCGCCGACGCCGAGACCCTGGGACGGGATCGGCTCGGGCGAGATGACGCCGATCTCCAGCAGCTCGTGCGTCGCGCCGGTCGACATCATCTGGATGCGCTCGCGCTTGTTGAGCTGGCCGTCGATCACACGGACGTAGGTGACCACGCCGCGGTAGGCGTCGTAGACCGAGTCGAAGATCATCGCGCGGGCGGGGGCGTCCTTGACGCCGACCGGGGCCGGGACCTTCTCGACGACGGCGTCCAGGATGTCCTCGACGCCCAGGCCGGTCTTGGCACTGGCCCGCAGCACGTCGGTCGGCTCGCAGCCGATGATGCGGGCGATCTCGTCCGCGTACTTCTCCGGCTGGGCGGCCGGCAGGTCGATCTTGTTGAGCACCGGGATGATGGTGAGGTCGTTCTCCAGCGCCAGGTAGAGGTTGGCGAGGGTCTGCGCCTCGATGCCCTGCGCGGCGTCGACCACGAGGAGGGTGCCCTCGCAGGCCGCCAGCGAGCGGGAGACCTCGTAGGTGAAGTCGACGTGGCCCGGCGTGTCGATCATGTTGAGGATGTGCGTGGCGCCGGCGCTCGCACCCGTGCGCGGGGCCCAGGGGAGCCGGACCGCCTGCGACTTGATGGTGATGCCGCGCTCACGCTCGATGTCCATCCGGTCCAGGTACTGCGCCCGCATCTGGCGGGGGTCGACCACGCCGGTGATCTGCAGCATCCGGTCGGCAAGGGTGGACTTGCCGTGGTCGATGTGGGCGATGATGCAGAAGTTGCGGATCAGCGCCGGATCGGTGTTGCTCGGCTGCGGAACGTTGGACGGAATGGCGGACACTAAGGATCCAGTTCTTCTGATCGGCCGGGACAAGTTTTTCCCACCCATCGTCCCATGGCCCGGCCGTGCGGCAGAATCCTGGGCCATGATCATGGAATCCGCTCTGCTCGACGTCCGCCCCGGCCAGGAGGACGCCTTCCTCGCCTCGTTCGCTGAGGCCCGGCCGCTCATCGCGGTACAGCCCGGATTCCGGTCCCTGGAGCTGCGCCGCTGTGTGGACGAGAGGGCCGAGGGGAGCAGCGCACGCTTCCTGCTGCTGGTGGAGTGGGAGCGGCTCACCGACCACACCGAGGGCTTCCGCCGGTCGGCCGAGTACGAGCAGTGGCGCGCGCTGCTGCACCGCTACTACGACCCGTTCCCGCTGGTCGAGCACTTCGGCGAGTCGGTGCTCTGACCGAGTCACGTCTGACCGGGTCACGTCCGACCGGGTTGCGTCTGACCGGGTTACGGGGGCCCTGAACAGCTCTGGTATCGTGGAGCACCGTGTCTGTGCTGTGCCATGCCCTCTAACCTGGCCCGGCGCAGACGCAGTCCCGGAAGACAGAAGAATCAACTCAGACTGAGGCTCATTCGTGGCGAACATCAAGTCCCAGATCAAGCGCATCAAGACCAACGAGAAGGCTCGTCAGCGCAACAAGGCTGTCAAGTCCTCGCTGAAGACCGCCATCCGCAAGACCCGTGAGGCTGTGGAGGCCGGCGACTTCGCGAAGGCCGACGAGCTGGCCCGTGTCGCGTCCCGTGAGCTGGACAAGGCCGTCAGCAAGGGCGTCATCCACAAGAACCAGGCCGCGAACAAGAAGTCCGCGCTGGCCACCAAGGTTGACGCGCTCAAGGGCTGAAACTCCTTGATCGACCGCCCGACCGGACTGCGTTCCCTCTCAAACGCGCCGGACGGGCCGCACAACCAGCAGCCCACGCGGCCTGCGTTCGCCACGCGGGTGGGCTGCAGTAGCTGAAGCTGACGGAAGGGCCCCGTGATCCACTCGGATCACGGGGCCCTTCTGGTTTTCCGTCCGGGCGCCCCTACCGACGCGGCTACCGGCTCTGCGTGGAGCGGGCGGCGCGGGAGACGGCGACGACGCACTGCTCCAGTGCGTACGCCGGGTCGCCGGAGCCGCCCTTGACGGCGGCGTCCGCCTCGGCGATGGCGCGCAGCGCGGCGGCGACCCCGTCGCCGGTCCAGCCACGGACCTGCTGGCGGACCCGGTCGACCTTCCACGGCGGCATGCCGAGCTCGCGGGCGAGGTCGGCCGGGCGCAGCGAGCGGTCGGCGGTGGCCACGCGGCCGATGGCCCGGACGCCGGAGGCGAGCGCGAAGACGATGCCGGTGGGCTTCTCCCCCACCGCCAGCGCCCAGCGGAGCTGGCCCAGCGCGTCGGCGGTGCGTCCGGCGACGGCCAGGTCGGCGACCTGGAAGCCGGTCGACTCGGCGCGGCCGGTGTAGTAGCGGGCGACGACGGTCTCGTCGATGGTGCCCTCGGTGTCTGCGGCCAGCTGGCTGCAGGCCGAGGCCAGCTCGCGCAGGTCACCGCCGACGGCGTCGAGCAGGGCTCGGCAGGCGTCCTCGCTGGCGGAGCGGCCCGAGGCACGGAACTCGGCGCGGACGAAGGCGAGCTTGTCGGTGGGCTTGGTCAGCTTGGGGCAGGCCACCTCGCGAGCCCCGGCCTTCTTGCCCGCGTCGAGCAGTCCCTTGCCCTTGGCGCCGCCCGCGTGGACCAGCACCAGCATGACGTCGGGGGCCGGGTCGTCGATGTAGGCCTTGATCTCCTTGACCACGTCGGCGCCGACGTCCTGGGCGGCGCGGACCGCGATGACCTTGCGCTCCGAGAAGAGCGACGGGCTGGTCAGCTCGCTCAGCATGCCGGGCTGCAGTGTGCCGGGCACGAGATCCCGCACGTCGGTGTCCGCGTCGGCGGCCCGCGCGGCGGCGACGATCTCCGCCACGGCGCGGTCGAGCAACAGCTCCTCCTGACCGACGATCAGCGTCAGCGGGGAGAGCAGGTCTACGGTGGGTTTCCTGGCCATCGCACCCCACCCTATCCGGGGCCACCGACAGTCCGGCCCCGGACGGGGTTCGGTCCACCCGCTGGGTTCAGCTCTCCAGCCAGCCGTCGTGGTCGGCGGCGAGGGCGTCGAGCGCGGCCGGGGTCAGCCCGGAGGGGAGCGGCGCCTCCAGCACGACCAGCCACTGCGCGTCCTCGGCGTCGTCCTCACCTGCCAGCGCGTCGCGGTGCAGCTCCGGCTCGGGCAGGCCGGGGTACTCGGCGGCGAGCTTCTGCGCGAGCTCCCCGGCGACGTCGCGGTCGGGCAGCACCAGCACGTAGTGGTCATTCGAGTTCACAGGACTCATTCTCCGGCACGCGTCTACTCCTTCCGCACAGCGACCGCGAGGTGGCCGGAGGAGTCGAGGACGGCGAGGTCGCCGGAGACGTCGGTGCGCAGCACGGTCGCGCCGAAGGCGTGGAGCAGCTGGAGGGTGCTCGGCGCCGGGTGACCGTAGGTGTTGTCGGCGCCGACGGAGATCAGGGCGAGGCGCGGGTGGAGGGCCGCGAGGAGCGCCGGGTCCTGCTTGGCGGAGCCGTGGTGGGCGACCTTCAGCACGTCGACGTCGCGCAGTTGCGGGTAGGCGGGCAGGTCCGCGAGCAGGCGCTGCTGGGCGGGAGGTTCGAGGTCGCCGAGGAGGGCGATGCGCAGCGGCGGCAGGTGGGAGCCGGGGTCGCCGAGCGCGAGGGTGACCAGGAGGGCGACGGAGGCGTTGTTGGGCCCGTGCGGCGGAAGCCGGGCGGCGTCGGGCCAGAGGACCTGCCAGCGGAGCCGCCCCATGCTCCGGTTCTCCCCGCGCGAGGCGCGCAGCACCGGGACGCCGTCGGCCGCCGCCCAGCGGCGGACGCGGGCGTACTCGGCGGGCGGGTCGTCGACCGTGGTGGTCTCGATCGCGCCGACGTGGCGGTCCCGCAGCACGCCAGGCAGGCCCTCGACGTGGTCCGCGTGATCGTGCGTCAGGATCACCAGGGCGAGGGTGGTCACGCCGAGGGTGCGCAGGCAGGCATCGACGGCGTGGGGATCGGGACCGGCGTCGACCAGCAGCGCCGTGGACGGCTCGTCCCCCGACGACAGGACGAGTGCGTCCCCCTGGCCGACGTCACAGGCGACCAGCCGCCAGCCCTCCGGCGGCCAGCCGGTGGCGAAGCGGGTCAGCGGCGCGGGCCGGAGCAGGGCGAGCACCAGGGCCAACGCGAGCACGCCGGCGACCACCGGATGACGCAGCACGGTCGCGGCGGCGACCAGCGCGCAGGTGACGGCCACGAGCAGCAGCGCGCCCCACCAGCCGCCGGGCCAGGCGATCTCCGCGCCGGGCAGCGAGGCCCCGAACCGGGCCAGCGCGATGAGTGCGGCGACGGGAAGCGCCGCGAGCCTGGCGATCCACTGGGCGAGGGTGAGCGAGACGGGGGCTGCCGCGAGGGCGGCGAAGCCCAGCACGGTGGCAGGGGCGACGCAGAGCTCGGCCAGCAGGTTGCAGGGGATGGCGACCAGGCTGATCCGTGCCGCGCGCAGCACCAGCAGCGGACCGACCCAGGCCTGGGCCGCGGCCGCGGCGCCGAGGGGCTCGGCGAACCGCTCGGGCATGCCGTGCCGGTGGAGCGCAGCCGTCCAGCGCGGGCCGACGGTGATCAGCCCGGCCGTGGCCAGGGCGGACAGGGCGAAGCCGTAGGAGTGCGCCAGCGCCGGATCCGCGAGGATCAGCAGCAGCGTCGCGCCGGAGAGGGCGGGCAGCGGCGCGGCCCGGCGGCCGGTGGCGAGGCCCAGCAGCATCACCAGGCAGGTGGCGGAGGCCCGCAGCACGGACGGCTCCGGGCGGCTGAGGACGACGAAGCCGCCGATGAGCAGCACGCCGCCGACCGCGCCGACGCGCAACCGCAGGCCGAGCCGGGCGGCGAGGCCACCACGCTCCGGGGTCCGGGCGCGGGAGGCGCGTCCGATCAGCAGCACCATCAGGATCGACAGGTTGGATCCGCTGACGGCCACCAGATGGCTGAGGTCGGTGGCGGAGAAGACGTCGTCCAGGTCGGCGGTCATGGCGCTGGCGTCGCCGTCGACCAGGCCCGGAAGCAGCGCCCGTTCGTCCGGGTCGAGCGGCGCGACGGCGCGACGCAGTCCGGCGCGGAGTGATCCGGCGGCGCGCTCGACGACGTTGGGCGGGCCGAGCACGCGGGGCTGATCGGTCGTCAGCAGGGTGGCGACCAGGTCCGGTGTGGCGTTCGGACCGGGCGGCCGGGCACGGGCGGTGACGACGACCTCGGTGGACGGCAGCAGCCCGAGCCAGGCGCGGGCGGCCTGGCCGCGCACCACCACGGCGACGGGCGAGCGGGTGGCCGTCCCGCCGACGCGGACCACGGCCGCCCGCAGCGCGGTGGAGCCGTCGGCGTCGCGGGTGTGCGGGTCGGTGTTGACCAACAGCCGCACCTCGGCGGGGCGTCCGGTCCTGGCCAACTCCGCGACCGGGCCCCGGTGCAGCGCCACCCCGGCGAGGCCGGTACTGAAGCACGCGGCGGCGGCGCTGAGCAGCAGCGCGCCGACGGAGCGCCAACGCGCCCGTCGCAGCAGCAGGGCCGCGCCGACGGCGAACGCACCCGCGGCGACGAACATCGCGTCGGTGTGGGAGCCGTGGAGACAGAGCAGCAGGGCGGTCACCGCCCAGACGACGGCAGCGGGCCCGGTGAGCCGCAGGTCCAGCGGCGGCGGCTCGGCCTTCGCCGTCGCGCGGGTGGCCTTGCCGCGCGTGGCCCTGCCGCTCACAGCTTTGCCGCTCATGGGCGGAGCTGGGAACGGAGGTCCTCGAGTCGGCGCTCGCCAAAGCCGGGGACCTGGCGGAGCTGGTCGACGGACTGGAAACCGCCGTGCTGCTCCCGGAACTGGATGATGCGCCCGGCCAGCACCGGGCCGACCCCGGGCAGCGCATCGAGCTGGGCCCCGGTGGCCGCGTTGAGACTGAGCGGCCCGGAGGCGCGCGACGCTCCGGGCCCGCCCTGACCGGCCGGAGCGCCCGGGCCGACGATGATCTCCTCGCCGTCGTTGACCTTGCGGGCGAGGTTCAGCCCCGTCAGATCGGTGCCGGGGAGCGGGCCTCCCGCCGCGTTGATCGCGTCCTGGACCCGTGAGCCCGGCGGCAGCGTCCGCAGGCCCGGCGCGCGGACCTTGCCGGAGACGTCGACGACCAGCTCGGCGATGGCCGTCGTCGACGGCGCGGGCGATCCGGGCGGCCCGGGCTGCGCCGGCGGCACGGGCGCTCCCGCCGCCGGCGAGCTCGTCGAGGTCGGCGCCACCGCCACGGCCGCCCCCTCCACAGCCGGGGCAGGCACGGCGACCGGCTCCGGCCGCCCGGCCCAGAAGTGCTGCACGCCGTACCCGAGCGCCAGGACCAGCAGCACGGCCAAGCCGATGACGGCGCGCCGGTCCAGATCCCAGCGCTCCTTGAGCGCGAGCCCGAAGGAGAGACGAACGCGCGGTGAGGTGGGCGCATGCGGTGAGGTGGGCGAGTGGGGTGGTGACGGCGAGTGGGGAGGATCCGAGGTCGCCGGGCCCAGGGACGGCTGGGCGAGGGACGGCTGGTCGATGGGCGGGCTGACGGACGGGAGCGGCTGCTGCGGGCCGAAGAGGGTGTCGACGCGGTGGCGGACCAGCGCGGCCGTCTCCTCGCGACGGGCCCGGGCGGCGGGGGTGAGCAGGGTTCGCATGCCGCAGACGTTAGGAGCCGCGACCCCCGTTCCGGGCAGGTGAACTGACGGCCTGTGGACAACCTGGCCCTGTGGAAAACCCGCTCACCCGCAGGGGTGAGGAACGCGGGGAGAACGACTACAACACGGCGTCCTCCGGCAGGAACTGGCAGGCGCAGTGGCGGCAGTAGAGCTGCCGCTCCCAGTCGGCGCGGATCCGCCTCGCGCCGTCCACCGCACGGGACACGACGAAGCCGACCACCGCGCCGGTGAGCAGGAGCAGCATCCCGAGCACCGTGTTCCCCGAGGCGAAGGCGAACACGCCCAGCACGGCGACCGCAGCCGGACCGGCGTAGCCGACCGCACGGGTCGGCGGCGGCGCGAGGGCGGCCTTGAGTTCGGCGTCCTGCGCCAGCGACCGCCAGAAGGCGTCCAGTTTGAAGACCTGTCCGGGGAGACCGCACCGGGGGCAGGCGAAGGCCATGGGTTCCTCCCTCCTCCTGCGAGGAGGTTGCCCACTCCTGTGCCGCACGATGCGCACGGCGGGACGCGCAGCGCGCGAAGCGGCTCAGCGCGGGGAGACGACCACCGCGAGCAGCCCCGGGCCGACGTGCGCGCCGATGACCGCGCCGACCTCCGAGACCGTCAGCTCGCCGAGGTGCGGGATCTGCTCGCGCAGCCGTTCGGCGAGCGCCTCGGCACGCTCGGGGGCGGCGAGGTGATGGACCGCCAGATCGACCTCGGCGGCGCCCGCGTGGGCGACGGCGAGCTCCTCCAGGCGGGCGATGGCGCGGCCCGCCGTGCGGACCTTCTCCAGCGGCTGGATCCGGCCGTCGGCCAGGTGCAGCAGCGGCTTGACGGCGAGGGCGGAGCCCAGCATCGCGCGGGCCGCGCCGATCCGGCCGCCGCGCCGCAGGTACTCCAGGGTGTCCACGTAGAAGAAGCCCGCCGTGCCCTTGGCACGGGTGGACGCGGCCTCGACCGCCTGGTCGGCGGTGCCGCCGGAGCGGGCGACCTCGGCCGCCGCGAGGACGCAGAAGCCGAGCGCCATGGCGACCATCCGCGTGTCCACCACGCGTACCGGCAGCGGGGCGTCTTCCGCGGCCAGCAGGGCCGCCTCGTAGGTGCCGGAGAACTCCGCCGACAGGTGCAGTGAGACGATCTCCGTCGCGCCGCGTTCGGCCGCCGCGCGGTAGGCCGCCGCGAACTCCTCGGGGTTGGGACGCGAGGTGGTGACCGGTCCCTTGGCGCGCAGCGCGGCGGCGACCTCGCCGGGCGAGACCTCGGTGCCCTCCGCCAGGACCCGGTCGCCGATCACCACGCTGAGCGGGACGACGGAGATCCCGTAGCGGTCCACCGCGTCGGCCGGAAGGTACGCCGTGGAGTCGGTGAGGATCGCGAGGGACATGGCCTGGAGGTTACCCGCCGATGGACCGGAAGGGACAGGCGAACCTGCCCCTTCCGGAGGGATATTTATCGTTTTCTCCGACCGGCTTGCGACGGCCGGACACGAGATCGAACCGGCCGAGAATTCGAGCCGGACCGACGAGCGAGCCGGACGGGAGAGCGAGCCGGACGACTCAGATGACGATGTTGACCAGCTTCGGCGCGCGGACGATCACCTTGCGCACCTCCGCGCCGCCCAGGGCCGCGACGACGGCCGGGTCGGCCAGCGCCAGCGCCTCCAGCTCGGCGTCGCCGATCGCCGGCGGGACCTCCAGGCGGGCCTTGACCTTGCCCTTGACCTGGACGACGCAGGTCACCGAGTCCTCGACCAGGTACGCCGCGTCGGCCTCGGGCAGCTGGGCGTGGACCAGCGAGTCCTCGTGGCCCAGCTTCTCCCACAGCTCCTCGGCGATGTGCGGGGCCAGCGGGGCGACCAGCAGCACCGCCTGCTCGGCCACGGCACGCGGCGTCGAGCCGCGCTTGACCAGGAAGTTGTTCAGCTCGGTGGCCTTGGCGACCGCCGTGTTGAAGCGCAGGTTGGCCATGTCGGTGCGGACGCCGTCGATCGCCTTGTTCAGCGCGCGCAGTGTCTCCTCATCCGGAGTCTCGTCGGTGACGACGACCGCGCCGGTCTCCTCGTCGACCACGGTGCGCCACAGACGCTGCAGGAAGCGGAACGAGCCGACCACGGCGCGGGTGTCCCAGGGACGGGAGACGTCCAGCGGGCCCATCGCCATCTCGTACAGGCGCAGCGTGTCGACGCTGTACTCGGAGGTGACCTCCTCCGGCGCGACGACGTTCTTCAGCGACTTGCCGATCTTGCCGATCTCGCGGCTGACCGGCTTGTCCTCGAAGTACCAGACGCCGTCCCGCTCCTCGACCTCGGCGGCCGGGACCGGGAAGCCGCGCTCGTCGCGGTAGACGTAGGCCTGGATCATGCCCTGGTTGAACAGCTTGTGGAACGGCTCGCAGGAGCTGACGTGGCCCAGGTCGAACAGCACCTTGTGCCAGAAGCGCGCGTACAGCAGGTGCAGCACGGCGTGCTCGGCGCCGCCGACGTACAGGTCGACGCCGCCGGCCTGCTTGGCCTCGGTCGGGCCCATCCAGTAGGACTCGTTGACCGGGTTGACGACCTCGGTGTCGTCCTCCGGGTCCACGTAGCGCAGCTCGTACCAGCACGAACCGGCCCAGTTGGGCATGGTGTTGGTCTCGCGGCGGTACTGCTTCGGCCCGTCGCCCAGGTCCAGGGTGACGTTGACCCACTCCTCGGCGCGCGACAGCGGCGTCTCCGGCCGGGTGTCGGCGTCGTCCGGGTCGAAGGTGCGCGGCGAGTAGTCCTCGATCTCGGGCAGCTCGACCGGCAGCATCGACTGCGGCAGCGAGTGCGCGACGCCGTCCTCGTCGTAGACGATCGGGAACGGCTCGCCCCAGTAGCGCTGACGGCTGAACAGCCAGTCGCGCAGCTTGAAGTTGACGGTGCTTTCGCCGATGCCCTGGGAGTCCAGCCACTCGGTGACGGCCTTCTTGGCGTCTACGACGCCCAGGCCGTCCAGCGAGACGAAGTCGTTCTTGGAGTTGACGATGGCGGCGTCGTAGGAGTCGAACGAGTCGTCCCACGTCGACGGGTCGGTGCCGCGCTCGTCGCTCGGCTGGACGACGCAGCGCATCGGCAGCCGGAACGCGCGGGCGAAGGCGAAGTCGCGGCTGTCGTGCGCCGGGACGGCCATGATGGCGCCGGTGCCGTAGCCCATCAGCACGTAGTCGGCGATGAAGACCGGCACCTGCTCGCCGCTGACCGGGTTGACCGCGTAGGCGCCGGTGAAGACACCGGTCTTGACCTTGGCGTCGGCCTGGCGCTCGATGTCGGACTTGGCGGCGGCGGTACGGCGGTAGGCGGCGACGGCCTCGGCGGGTGTGGCGAAGCCGCCGGTCCACTCGGTCGGCAGGTTCCCCGACGGCTGCGTCGGCCACGCGGCCGGCATGATCGACTCGACCAGCTCGTGCTCGGGCGCCAGCACCATGTAGGTGGCGCCGAACAGGGTGTCAGGACGGGTGGTGAAGACGGTGATCGCCGCCTCGCCGTCCGCTGCGCCGTCGGCCCCGGCGGTCCGGTGGACCGTGAAGTCGACCTTGGCGCCCTCGGAGCGGCCGATCCAGTTGCGCTGCTGCAGCTTGATGGCCTCGGGCCAGTCCAGCAGGTCCAGGTCGTCGATCAGACGGTCCGCGTAAGCGGTGATCCGCATCATCCACTGGCGCAGGTTGGCCTTGAAGACGGGGAAGTTGCCGCGCTCGGAGCGGCCGTCGGCGGTGACCTCCTCGTTGGCCAGCACGGTGCCCAGGCCCGGGCACCAGTTGACCGGGGCCTGCTTGACGAAGGCCAGGCGGTACTCGCTCAGCACCTCGTCCCGCTCGGCCGGGGTCAGCGCGGACCACGCGCGGCCGTCCGGGGTGGCCTTGGCGCCGGAGGCGAACAGCTCGACCAGCTCGCTGATCGGGCGCGCCGAAGCGGCCTCGGGGTCGTACCAGGAGTTGAAGATCTGCAGGAAGATCCACTGGGTCCACTTGTAGTACGACGGGTCGATCGTGGAGATCGAGCGCCGCAGGTCGTGGCCCAGACCCAGGCTGCGCAGCTGCTCCCGGTACTTGGCGATGTTGGCCTCGGTGGTCACCCGCGGGTGGGTGCCGGTCTGCACCGCGTACTGCTCGGCCGGCAGGCCGAAGGCGTCGAAGCCCATGGTGTGCAGCACGTTGTGACCGGTCATCCGCAGGTGGCGGGCGTAGACGTCGGTGGCGATGTACCCCAGCGGGTGACCGACGTGCAGACCGGCGCCCGAGGGGTACGGGAACATGTCCATGATGAACGCGTGCGGACGCTCGGCGGTGTCGTGGCCGGCGGCCTCGGCCAGCGGTCCGACCGGGTTCGGGGCGGCGAAGACGCCGTCCTTCTCCCAGCGGTCCTGCCAGCGGGCCTCGATCTGCGCCGCCAGGGCGTGGGTGTACCGGTACGGAGCGGCGGCTGCCGCCTCGGGGGTGCTCTCGCTCATCGTCCTCAGACTCCAGGGGTGCCAGCTCGGAAAGAAGGATTTAGCCGGAAAACGAAAAAACCCCTCGCCCAGGAGGGGTCGCCACGCTGACTCCGGCCGTCTCTTCTTCCTGGCCGGTCCTTGTCAGCGCGGCCGGCTAAGGAGCAGGCGCGCGGTTCGCATGGCGCAAGGGTAGCAGGGCGGTCAGTTGCACAGTTTGGGGGCGCGGGGAACTGCGCGGGCCTCACGCCCCCAAACGACGTGCGGCTACCTCGCCGCGGGAACGCCCTTGCTCGCGCCGAAGGACGCCAAGTAATCCTGCGACGGGGAGCCGACGCCGGTGACCTCGTCGTAGCCCGCCGTCGCGTGGAGCGACGAGTCGTGGCCCAGCGCACGCAGCGACGTCACCGTGCCGTCCGTCGCGTCGACGCTGTTGCGGTAGTCGACGCGGACATCCGCCAGCTGGACGTTCTTGCCGTACGGGGTGTCGGTGACGTCGTGCAGCGCCTGCGTGCCGTACCGCTGGTAGATCGCCGGGTCGGCGAAACCGAGCGGGCGGCCGGCGGCCTGCTCGGCGAGGGCCTGCATGCCCGCGAACAGCGGGGCGGCCAGGCTCGTGCCGCCGATGCGGTACTCGCTGTAGGCGGTCGTGTTGTTGGGGAAGGTCTGGGTCTGGCCGACCACGAAGCCGGTGTTGGGGTCGGCGTCCGCCGCGACGTCGGGGACGGTGCGGTGGCCGCCGGCCAGGGTCGACGGGACCACACCCTGTTGCCAACTCGGCTCGGCCGTACGGGCGCTGACCCCGCCGCCGCCGCCGGAGAGGAACGCGCCAGGCAGGCTCGCCCAGGTCTTGCCGGACGCGGAGAGCAGCGCCTTGTCGGTGCCCCAGCCGGTCTCGAACTCGTACTGGCCGTTGGCGCCGACAGCGAGCGAGGTCCCGCCGACGGCGGTGACCCACGGGAGCGATGCGGGGACGTCCGTCTGCTTGGTGCCGGTCGCGGCCTGCTCGTCGCCGTTGTCGCCGCTGGAGAAGTAGAAGCCGACGCCCTCGTTGGCGCCGGTCTCGAAGATCTGGTCGTAGACGGGGTCCTGGGAGGGGTCGCTGGCGTTCTCCGGCTCGCCCCAGGAGTCGCTGACGATGGTCGCCAGCTTGCTGTCGACGATCTTGTTCAACGCGTCGACCAGGTCATTGTCCTGGCAGGAGGCCGCGCCGACGTAGGTGACACCGGCGGCGGGAGCCATCGCGTGCAGGGCCTCGACGTCGAGCGTCTGCTCGCCGTACCAGCCGGAGGCACCGCAGCCGTCGGGCGTCTTCGGGGTGTTGGGCTCGGTGTTGGTCCAGGTCGGCGCGTCGTCGCGGACCAGCTGGCCCGCGGTGTACGCGGCGTCGCCGTGCGCGGAGGCGTACCGCGCGGCGTCGGAGAGCAGCGTCGGGGAGTCGTAGGCGTCGACCACCGCGACCCGGACGCCCGCGCCGGTCAGGCCGCTCGCCGTGGCGCCGTAGGCACTGCGCAACTGGGCGCCGGTGTAGCCCTTGACCACGTACGGCATGGTGCGCCCGTACGCCTTGGGGGTGCTGCTCGCCGGGTTCTGCCCGTAGTAGGCGGACGTCGGCGGGGCGTTGACGAACGCGGTGGCCGGGCCGGGGAGGGTGTCGCGGCGGCCGTGCCGGACCTCGTGCGGGGAGGTGTCCAGACCGGTGACGGCCAGGACGTCGCCCGCGACGATGGCGGGGACGCTGGCCGGCCCGTCGGGAGCGGTCCAGACGTGGCCGTGCTTGCGATAGGCGTGCAGCCGGGCGCCGAAGGCGCGGAGCGCGGAGCCCGCGTCGCCGTGGACCGTCACGTAGTGGGCGTCGGTCGCGACGACGCGGAAGCCCGCGCCGGTGAGCCAGGCGCCGACCGCGTCGCGCTGGGCCTGGGTCGGCGCGTACCGCTGCTGGATCTGTTGCGGCGTCAGATAGTGCGCGTACATGTGCGATCGGGGATCGGAGACGGCGCGGGCGCGGGCCGCCAGCCCGGCACTGTCGCGATCGGCGAGGTAGACGCGGACGGTGACCGCGGAGGAGGCGGGGACCCGGCCCTCGTCGTGAGCCTGCGCCGCGGTCCAGGCGGGGGCGGAGCCGGGCAGCGGAATCCGCTCCGGGCGGGACGAGTCCGCGGCGGCGCCCGCGGGAAGCGCGGCAGCGGCCGTGACGCCCGCGCACACCAGGGCGGCCGTGACCGCCAGGAGCCTTACACGTCGCATGGGACGAACACCTCTCTTGTCGTGCAGGTCCGACCCGGTGCGGACATGCGATCGACTGGAGGATGCGCTTTGTGAGGGGGGTCGCTGCAGCGCTGCGGCTGATCGCGCCGATGATCGACTGATTATTCATCAGTTCGTGCTACTTGTCGGCCTGTCTGCACGGACGCTCCCGCAGGCCTGCCCGCACGCGCATCGGGACGCATGCCGGCACACATGCCGAAGGGCCGACATCCGTATCGGATACCGGCCCTTCGATCTCGTCTTGTGGAGCTATGGGGAATTGAACCCCAGACCTCTTGCATGCCATGCAAGCGCTCTACCAACTGAGCTATAGCCCCGCGTTTCCGCCTCCCGGCGATGCGCCTACTGTACACGTTCGCAGACACCGCCCACCAATCCGTTTCGGGCGCGAGGGAGCCGCCGCCGTCAGCTCCGTCGTGGTCAGATCCGCCGCTGTCAGTGGGGTCCGGCAGGATGGAGGGCATGACGACCGTCTCAGTCGATCGCCGCGCGCAGCTCGCCGAGTTCCTCAAGGCCCGACGGGCGCGGGTGACGCCCGAGCAGGTCGGGATGGCTCCCGGGCCGCAGGCGCGGCGGCGGACGCCGGGTCTGCGGCGCGAGGAGGTGGCGCAGCTCGCCGGGGTCGGGGTGACCTGGTACACGTGGCTGGAGCAGGGGCGGCCGATCAACGCCAGCGAGCAGGTGCTGGCGGCCATCGCGCGCACCCTCCAGCTGGACCTGGCCGAGCAGGCCCACCTCTTCCGGCTGGCCGGCCTGCGCCCGGACGTGCCGGACTCGGACGAGTGCGCCACGCAGCCCCAGGTGCAGGCGATCCTGGACGCGCTGGACCCGCTGCCCGCGGCGATCAGCAGCGCCCGCTACGACATCCTGCGCTGGAACGCGGGCTACGAGGCGATCTTCCCGGGCGCGACGCTGACCGACGCCTACCGCCGCAACGCGCTCTGGGCCGCCGCCGTGGTCCCGGAGTGCTGCAGCGTCTTCGTCAACCGCGACGAGGAGCTGCCGCGCATGATCGCGGTACTGCGGTCCGCCTACGGCGAGCACGTGGGCGAGCCGGAGTGGGAGCGGTTCATCGCCGACCTCACCGCCGCCAGCGCGGATTTCGCGCGGCTCTGGGCGCAGCAGGACGTCGCGCTGCAGTCGTCGCGGCTGAAGATATTCCGGCACCACGCCGTGGGCGAACTCCGGATGACCGCGACCAGCATGCAGGTGCTCGGCATGCCCACGGCCCGGATGGTCGTCTACACGCCCAACGACGCAGAGACGCAGGAGCGGATCACCTTCCTCCAGTCCCACCCCGGCCTGGCGAGGGTGGACCACACCCACTGAACGACAGCGCCCACTGGACGACCGCACCCGCCGAACGCAGAACCGCCCCCGGCGGGAGCCGGAGGCGGTTCATTCGCTGTGGAGCTATGGGGAATTGAACCCCAGACCTCCTGCATGCCATGCAGGCGCTCTACCAACTGAGCTATAGCCCCGTGAGGGTACCGACGATGTGCAATTGTTTTGCGTGGAGCTATGGGGAATTGAACCCCAGACCTCTTGCATGCCATGCAAGCGCTCTACCAACTGAGCTATAGCCCCGCGTTCCTGCGAACGAAGAAGACTTTAGCGGTTGTGGGGCCGAACTGTGAAATCCGACCCCGCCCGCGACCTGCGGAAGCTCTCAGGTGTCGTCGCCGATGACCGGCTCCGGGAGAGTCCCCGCGTTGTGCTCCTCCAGGCGCCAGCCGCGGTAGCCGCGGCCCAGCACCGACCAGCAGCAGTTGGAGAGGCCGCCCAGCGCCTCCCAACTGCTCGGCTCCAGGCCGATCATGCGGCCGATGGCCATCCGGATCGTGCCGCCGTGGCTGACCACGACGAGCGTGCCGCCGTCCGGCAGCCCCTCGACCGCGTCGGCGACCACCGGGACCGCACGGTCGGCGACCTCCGTGTGGAGCTCGCCGCCACCGCGGCGGACCGGCTCGCCCTGCTTCCAGAGCCGGTACTCCTCGGCGTACTGCGCCCGGATCTCCTCGTTGGTCAGGCCCTGCCAGGTGCCCGCGAAGGTCTCCCGCAGGCCGGGGTCGTGCTTGACCCCCAGGCCGGTGACCTCCGCCAGCTGCTGCGCCGTCGCGGCGGCCCGCTGGAGGTCGGAGGAGACGATCGCGTCCGGGTTCAGCGCGGCCAGCAGGCGCGCGGCACGGCGCGCCTGGGCCAGACCGGTCTCCGTCAGCGGGATGTCGGTGCTGCCCTGGAAACGACCTTCGAGGTTCCACGACGTCTGGCCGTGCCGCCAGAAGACGACACGGCGTCCGCCGTTCCGGCCGCTCAGCGCCGGACCTTCGCTGCCTCGGCGGCGAGCACCGCCTCGACGTGGGCGAACTCACTCGGCTGCTCGACCGGGGCCTCGTCCGACTCCTCGGCGCGCTTGCGGCTGGCCTTGGCGTCCTCCGGCAGCTCCAGCTCGGGGCAGTCCTTCCAGAGCCGCTCCAGGCTGTAGTAGGCGCGCTCCTCGGAGTGCTGGACGTGGACGACGATGTCCAGGTAGTCGAGCAGGATCCAACGACCCTCCCGCTCGCCCTCGCGGCGGACGGGCTTGGCCTGGTGGTCCTTGGCCAGCTTCTCCTCGATCTCGTCCGCGATGGCCTTGACCTGGCGGTCGTTGGGCGCGGAGGCGAGGACGAAGGCGTCGGTGATGGCGAGGACCTCACTGACGTCGAAGGCGATGATGTTGTGGGCCAGCTTGTCGGCGGCGGCCTGGGCGGCTGCCTCGACGAGTTCGAGGGCCCGGTCAGTTGCGGTCACAAGGATCTCTCCGCTAGGGGACACGATCTGTCCAGGATCTCACGAACCGCGGACAGCCCGCGAAGGCGTTGGCTCACACCCCGGTCCCCACCGGGAGGAGCAGCACCTTCGCGGGCATCCACGCGACCGTGGGCAGGCCCGTCGGCTCAGTCGCCGACCATGCCGACTTCGAACATCGGCTAACTGCCGACCTTGAAGTCGTGGCCCAGCACCACCAGCAGGTCGACCGACTGGCTGCCGGGGGAGACCTTCTTGATCGCCGTAGTGGACAGACCCAGGTAGTTGGCCAGGGTCTGTGCGTCCTTCAGGCGGGAGTCGTCGGTGTAGGTGATCTCCGAGCTGCTGCGCTCGGACTGCTTGCCGCCGCCGGGAACCAGGGTGAAGCCTCCGTTGGTGACCGCGGCGTCGGCGTTGGTCAGCGCGTTGGACTTCCCCGAGGCGTCGACGATCTGTACCCGGGCTGCGACCTGCGCGCCGTTCTGCTTGACCTTGCCCGCGAGCAGCCCGGAGACCATGGACGCCGCGTCGCCGCCGAGCGTCCCGTTGCCCTGCACCGGCAGGGTCTCGGTGGAGTATGAGCCGGAGCGGGCGTCCGTGGACAACCGGGCCAACAGCGCGCCCAACTGGCTGTCGGAGAACGACGGGTCGGCGACCGCGCCCATCTCGTCGATCTTCGTCGCGGCCGACGTCGGGTCGGTCGGCATCGCCTTGATCAGCGCGGCCAGCACCTGGCCGAAGCGGTTCAGCTGCGCCTGCGCCGGCTCGCCCTTGCCCTGGTAGGTGGCGTAGGTCATGGCCGCCTGGCCGTTGAGGAGGTTCTGGCCCGGCGTGGCGACCTCCTTGCCGTTGACGGTGATGGGGACGTCGTTCTGGACCTGGACCCCGCCGACCAGGTCGACCAGGTTCTGCAGGAACGGCTCGTAGACGTCCCAGGTGCCGGAGACGTCGGTGCCGAGCAGCGCGTTGATGCCGGTCCTGGTGGCGTCGGTGCCCTGGCTGTCGACGGCTGCGGAGAGCGGCAACAGCGTGCTGGACGAGTCCTGCGGGATGCCGAGCGTGCCGGGCAGCAGCATGGTCACGCCCTTGTCGGAGCTGGGCTCGGAGACCAGCAGGGCGCTGTAGACGTTCTTGTTCAGGTCGTGCAGGTGGACCGCGATGACCTCGCGCTGCGTGCTGGCTGCGACGGCGCCGGGCGAGGAGGAGAGGATCTTGCCGGTGGCCCAGAGGTAGCCGACGCCGCCGACGGCGATCAGGGCCAGCGCGACCAGGAGCGCCGTTCCCCTGCTGCGCATCTTGCGGCGCCGCTCGTCCCGGCGCTCGCCTCGGGTCTCGGAGAACTTGACCCAGTCGATGACGTCCTGGGAGTCCTCCTCCTCGTCGTCGACGAAGGTGAAGGAGTCGTCGGTGTAGGACTTGTCGTCGAGCGGCCCGGGGGCCTTGGGGGCCGCGGGGCCGGCGCTGGTCGGCGCGGCGGGGGGCTCGGGCTCGGTGACCCGGTACTGCTGCTCGGCGGTGTACTGCGGCTGCGCCGGCGCCTGCGGTGCGCTGACCGGGGGCGCGAACGAGCCGGTGTCGGCGGGACCGTAGTCCTGGTAGTAGTCCTGGCCCTGGTAGGACTGCTGGCCGCCGTAGCCGTTCTGCTCGCCGCCGTAGCCGCCCTGCCCGTAGCCCGGCTGCTGCTGGTAGGCCTGGCTGTAGCCGGGCTGCTGCTGGTAGCCGCCCTGCTCATGGCCCGACTGCTCATGGCCCGGCTGCGCGTACCCCTGCTGCCCGTGTCCCGGCTGCTCGTACCCCTGCTGCGCGCCGTACTGCACCTGCGCAGGCCGCTGCTGCTGCGAAGGGAAGACCCACTCGCCCGTGTAGGGGTCCTGGTACCCCTGCTCGTAGGAGTTCTGCTGCGGCACGCCGCCGTAGAACTCCTGGCCCTGGTCCCCCGGTCCCCTGCGGTCTGCGGTTCCGGTCACGCCGCCCCTATCCCAGTTCCCTTGTTCGGCCCGGTCGGCACTGTGTCTGCGTCCTCCTGGTCGAGATCGTCGACCAGGTCGGCGTAGAGGCGTCGCTTGTCGATGTAGCGCACCACGCCGTCGGGGACGAGGTACCAGACCGGTTCGCCCCGGGCGACCCGTACGCGGCAGTCGGTGGAGGAGATGGCCAGCGCCGGGACCTCCACCAGTGACACGCCGCCCTCGGGCAGACCGGGGTCCGTCAAAGTGTGCCCTGGCCGGGTCACTCCGATGAAGTGCGCCAGGTCGAAGAGTTCCTCGGCGTCGCGCCAGGAGAGGATCTGCTCCAGGGCGTCCGCGCCGGTGATGAAGAAGAGGTCCGCGTCCGGGTGCTCGCCCTGCAGCTCGCGGAGGGTGTCGATGGTGTACGTCGGCCCGCTGCGGTCGATGTCGATCCGGCTGACCGAGAACTGCGGGTTGGACGCCGTGGCGATGACCGTCATCAGATAGCGGTCCTCGGCGGGCGAGACCGGGCTGCCGGACTTCTGCCACGGCCTGCCGGTCGGCACGAAGACGACCTCGTCCAGCTGGAACAGGCTCGCCACCTCACTTGCGGCGACGAGGTGGCCGTGATGGATCGGGTCGAAGGTGCCGCCCATCACCCCGAGCCGCTTCTTCAGCGGCTCGACGGCACCGGCGGGAGCCTCGGCGTGCTCTCTCATAGGCGGCCACCCTACGCGATCCCGCCGGGCCACGACGCTGGGGTCTGTGGCCCGGCCCGGCGACCCTGCGGCGGGCCGCCGTCGCGGTGAACACGCCGTCAGGATCGCGCGAGGTTCTAGCGGTCCTTGTTGAAACGCGTGGTGATGAAGAGCAGCGTCAGCAGGATCAGCAGGGCGCCGCCACCGGTGAACCACGGCTGGAGCGAGTCGTGCATGCCATTGCCCTCGGCGAGCTGGGCGATCGCGGCTGTGGCGTGTGAGGTCATCTGAAGTCGGACTTTCTGACTCGGCGGCAGGTCTGGCTGGTGATGCTCATGCTACGCACTTCGCTCAGTCGCGGTAGCCGCGCAGCAGCACGAACGCCATGACGACCACTCCGACGATGGCAGCGATCACGAGCACCCGCAGGAACATGCCCGGACCGCTGCCGTTGGAGATGGCGGCGAGCTGGAGCAGCGCGTCGTTGGTGTGCATGGGGAAGCCCTTCGAACGGAGTGGTGGCGCCCTCCGAGAGTAGTCCTGGCCGACCGGGAACCCGACACCGGCCCGGAACGTCTCCCCCGTGAGGGGACGAGCAGTAGCGTGACCGCAGCGCACATGCAGCGAACACAAGTCGAGTCACAGGACGGCGGGGGCCGGTGGCAGAAACCGGGGTCCGCGGTCATGCCGGGAGGAACCAGCAGATGACCCAGCCCAACGACAGCAAGGTGCCGAGCCGCGCCCGCAAGCGCTTCCCCGGCATCTCCACCCGCGCCTGGGAGCACCCCGCCGACCGTTCGGCGCTGGTGGCCCTGCGCAAGCTGAGCGGTTTCGACGACATCCTCAAGAAGCTCGGCGGCTTCGTCTCCGAGCGCGCGGTCCGGCTGATGTTCCTGGCCTCCGCCGTCCGCGCCAGCGAGCGGCAGTTCCCGCAGCTGCACGAGATGGTGCGGGACGCCGCCTACATCCTGGACCTGGAGCAGATCCCGGCCCTCTACGTCACCCAGGACCCGCGCCCCAACGCCATGTGCATCGGCATGGACGCTCCGGTGATCGTGGTGACCACCTCGCTCGTCGAGCTCCTCGACGAGGAGGAGATGCGCGCGGTGGTCGGCCACGAGGTCGCGCACGCGATGTCGGGCCACGCGGTCTACCGGACCATGCTGCTCATCCTCACCAACATCGCCACCCGGATCGCCTTCATCCCGCTCGGCGGCCTGGCGATCGGCGCGCTGATCACCGCGCTCAACGAGTGGTTCCGCAAGGCCGAGCTCTCCTGCGACCGGGCCGGGCTGCTTGTGGGCCAGGACCTGCAGGCCTCGATGCGCGGCCTGATGAAGCTGGCGGGCGGCCACCACCTGCACGAGATGAACACCGACGCCTTCCTGGAGCAGGCCGAGGAGTACGACCGGGCGGGTGACCTGCGCGACGGCGTGATCAAGCTGCTGCAGGTGCTGCCGCAGCAGCACCCGTTCGCGGCCGTCCGGGTGGCGAAGATCAAGAAGTGGGCCGAGGGCGACGAGTACCGCTCGATCATGGCCGGCGCCTACCCGCGACGGGAGGAGGACTCCGACGCCTCCTTCCGCGAGCAGGCCAAGGCCGCGGCGGACTCCTACGCGCAGTCGTTCAAGGACACCAAGGACCCGCTGATGGGCCTGATCCGCGACGTCGCGGGCGGCACCGCCGACCTGGGCGGCAAGCTGCGGGACGTCTTCGCCGGCCGCACCTCGGGCCCGGCGTCGGGCCCCGAGGGCGACGGCGAAGCCCCCGTGGACGGCGACGGCACGCACTGACGCACCGCACGAACGAGGCCCTCCGGAGCTGCTCCGGAGGGCCTCGTTCGTGTCAGAGGTTGCCCTGGAGGGTGCCGCAGACGGTCCAGGCGTTGGACTGGTGGTCGAACGGGTCGATCCCGGTCGGGCTGGCGCTGGCGCTGGGGCGCGCGGTGGGCGACGCCTTGGCGGCCGAGCCGCTCGCGTGCTGCTGCGGGAAGAGCGGCTCCAGATAGGCGCTCTGGTCGACCTGGCAGCTGGTCGCACCGGCCTGGACGACGGAGTCGACCAGCTGGACCCGGCGGCTCATGATGTCGTCCGGCGTCAGCCAGTACGTCAGCGAGCGGCGCACCGCGAAGTAGACCACCGGCTGGACCTGCGGCTCGGCGGCCTTGGCACCGCCCGCCGCCGAAGCCCCCGCCGAACCGGACGCGCCCGGGGTCGACGACGCGGCTGCGGTGGACGACGGCGACGGCGTGACGGAAGGCGAGGCGGACGGCGAGGCGGAGGCGCTCTGCTTCGGGGTCAGCGCGTAGAGGAACGTGTAGTCGCTGGTCACCTGGAGCGTCTGGGCGTCGAGCTCGCTGTAGGTGATCTTGCCGGGGCCGACCAGCACCTCGTCGGTGGCCAGCTGCGTCGTCGTCGGGTCGAAGCGGACCATCCAGCCGGTGGCCTCGTGGCGCTGGTCGTCTGTGGGACGGCTGACGCTCTGGTCGAACTGCGGGTACTGACCCGGGGAGATCCAGAGCCGGACCGCGTCGGTGTCCTGGCCGGACAGCACCTCGGGGTCGAGCGAGGAGGCCTTCAGGTAGTCCTGGACGGTGGTGAGCGCGGCCAGCACCTGGTCGTGGGTGAAGTGGTCCGTGTGCCGGGTGTTGGGCAGGTTGAAGCCCTGGTCCCCCACCGCCAGGAACTCCTGACCCGGCAGCCCGGCGAAGGGCCCGGTGGTGTCCCCGCCGGACGGCGAGGCGGAGGCGGAGGCGGAGGGCGAACCGGAGCCGGACGCGGACGACGAGCCGCTCGGGCTGCCAGTCTTGCTGCCACCGGTGGGCTTGCTGCTGGTCGTCGGCTTACTACCGGTCGTGGCCGTGCCAGGGGGGAGGGTCGCCCGGCCGGTGGGGATGCCGTTCGGGCCCGGCTGCAGCGGGATGATCTGGACGCTCAGGTTGGCGGCCACGCCGGAGACCGGCGTCGGGTACGGATGACGCACGCCCATGTAGACGGCCGTGGCGAAGGCGAAGCCGATCAGGAGCATCAGCGCGAGCGCCTGGCGCGGCAGGCCGCCGCCACCGTGGCCGTGGTGGGTCGACCCCTCGCCGCTGCCGCCGCCCCGGCCGCTGCGGCGGCGAACCGCCCGCTGCCCGCTGGAGAGCCGCTCGCTGGCGGAGAGCTCCTGGATCCGGGCAGCACGGATGAACGATTCGTCGAACACGACGGATCGGAACTCGTCCTCGCCCCCGGCGTTGCCCTCCGGCCCGCCCTCGGGGGGCTCTGTCGGGCCGCCCATGAACCTAGAGTAAGTCGCTTCCGGTAAGTGGGAGATGCCCGGCCCGGCAAGTTCTCGGTGGGAACTGGCCTTGATTGTTCGTCAGCTGACGGACAAATGAGACATTCGCCACAAACGGGCCGTGGCCGGTGCGCTCGGATGTGCTCAGCTGTGCGCCAACGCAGCAGGTGAGCTGGACGAAGACGGCGCCGAGGGCCCCGGTCCCCGATTGGTGCCGGGGGCCGATCCGCCCGAGGCCCGGTAGACCGCGGCGGCCGCGCCCAGCACGGCCACGATCCCTATGACGACCAGCATCACCCGGGCCACCACCCGCTGCCAGCGAGCGGAGTGACGGTCGGCGTAGGGCAGCGGCTTGAGTTCGAGCGGCAGGCCGTCCGGGTCGTCTTCCTCGTCCACGTCGGCGTACTCGATCGGTGTGCGGGTGCCGGTCGCCAGGGTGCGCTCGGTCGCCGACGGCTCGTGCACCAGCGCCGCGCGGACGAAGGCCTCGTCGAACACCACGGCGGTGAACTCCCCGTTCACCAGGCCGTGGTCGTCGTCGCCTGCGCCGTCGAACGGATCGGCGTCGCGGTCGGGACCGTCGGACACAGCATCAGCCTAGGGCAGCGCGCCCGCTTTGTCTGCGGGTTGCGAGGCGCTTCGTGGTGCTGCGTCGGCCCCTCGGCGGCCCTTGGACGGCCTGCCGCCGCGCTGCCCTGTGCCAGGTCAGCGGCGGATGTGGCCGTCGCCGGTGACGATGTACTTGGTGGACGTCAGCTCCGGCAGCCCCATGGGGCCACGGGCGTGCAGCTTCTGCGTCGAGATGCCGATCTCCGCGCCGAAGCCGAACTGGCCGCCGTCGGTGAACCGGGTCGAGGCGTTGACCGCGACCGTGGTCGAGTCGACCAGCTGGGTGAAGCGGCGCGCGGCGGCCTGAGAGGTCGTCACGATCGCCTCGGTGTGACCGGAGGACCAGAGCCGGATATGCGCGACCGCGTCCTCCAGGGAGTCGACGACGCCGGCGGCGATGTCGTAGGAGAGGTACTCGGTCTCCCAGTCCTCCGGCGTGGCCGGGACCACGACGGCCTTGCTGCCCTCGCGCTCCGCCGCCGCCTGCACCCGCGCGTCGGCGTGGACGGTGACGCCCGCCTCGGCGAGCGCGGTCAGCGCGAGCGGCAGGAACGCGTCGGCGATGTCCTTGTGGACCAGGAAGGTCTCGGCCGAGTTGCAGACGCTGACCCGGTGCGCCTTGGAGTTGATCAGGATCTCCACGGCCATGGCCAGGTCGGCCTCGGCGTCGACGTAGACGTGGCAGTTGCCGGTACCGGTCTCGATCACCGGCACGGTGGACTGCTCCACGACGGTGCGGATCAGCGAGGCGCCGCCGCGCGGGATCAGCACGTCGACCATGCCGCGCGCCCGCATCAGCTCCTGCACGGAGTCGCGGCTCTCCCCCGGCACCAGCTGGACCGCGTCCGCGGGCAGCCCCGCGCCGCCGACGGCGTCGCGGATCACCTCGACCAGCTTCCGGTTCGACGCGATCGCGGAGGACGAGCCGCGGAGCAGGACGGCGTTGCCGGACTTCAGGCAGAGTGCGGCGGCGTCGACGGTGACGTTGGGACGCGCCTCGTAGATGATCCCGACCACCCCGAGCGGCACCCGCACCTGGCGGACGTCCAGCCCGTTGGGGAGGGTGTACCCGCGCACCACCTCGCCGACCGGGTCAGGCAGCCCGGCCACCCGCCGCACGTCCTCGGCGATGGCGGCGACCCGCTCCCGGGTCAGCGTCAGCCGGTCCACCACGGCCTCGTCCGTCCCCGCGGCCCGCGCCCGCTCCACGTCCTCGGCGTTCGCCTCGACGATCTCCCGCGTGCGCACCTGCAGCGCGTCCGCGACGGCGAGCAGCGCGTCGTCCTTCGGCGTCCGCGGCAGCGGAGCGAGGGTCGCGGCGGCGGCACGCGCCCGGTAGGCGGCCTGCAGCACCGGCGACTTCGGCAGCGGCGAGGGCAGGTCGGGCGAGGGGAACTCGACGGAGTGGCTGCTCATACGCACAGCGTAAGGCCTCCAGCGGGGGTGGCTGTTGGCACTTTCAGTGGGTGAGATCAGGTGGTTTCGGACGACGGGGAAGTCGCACTCACCTGAGGGGCACGGGGAGCGGCGCGGGTAACCACCCGGTGCGGATGGCCCTGCTCGTTCGGCGCACCACCCGGGTGGGTGGCTTGTCGCGCAGTTCCCCGCGCCCCTGACGTTTGCAACTCACCCTCAGTAGGGATGCACTCCCCCGAGGAACGCCGGAGGCTCCCCGTACCCCTCGGCGATGCGCTTGTGGTACGTCGGGCGGTCCACCACCTCCAGGCCCACGACCTCCCACGGAGGCAACTGCGCGCTGACCCGGTGCTCGCCCCAGAGCCTGAGCGCCAGCGCCGCCGCGTCCTGGAGGTCGTCGGCCTGTTCCCAGTAGCGGATCTCCGCGTGGTCCGCGGCGTAGCGGGCCGTGAGGAAGGGCGGGTGTTCGTGGGCCAGCTGTTCCAGGCCCTGCTTCAGCTGGGGCAACGGGGTGACCCGGCCGGCGACGTTGAGGACCACGTGCCATATCCGGGCACGCTGCCCGATCTCCGCCGCGCTGGAACCGGGCTGGACCCGGCCCGCATGCTCCGGCGCCTCCGCGCGGTCGTGATCGTCACGCGCGTCGGCGTCGGGCGCGCCCGCGCCGCCGGGGATGCTGGTCAGCACCGCCCGCGCGCGGCCCTCACCGCTTCCGCTGCCTCCGCTTCCCCCACTGCCCACGGGTCGCGCTCCCTGGCGCCTGCGTCCCACCGGCGGCCTCCCTGTCGGCGATTCGTCCCCGCGGTCTGAGCCCCTTTACCCCGGGCAGCCACCGTAGGCACCTCAGCCGGTCAGGACGACGAGGTCGTCGCGGTGCACGACCTCCCGCTCGTAGGCGGGACCGAGCTCGCGTGCCAGGTCCCGCGTCGACCGGCCGAGGAGCCGGGGAAGCTCCCTTGCATCAAAGTTGACCAGCCCACGCGCGACGATGTGGCCGTTTTCGTCAAGAAGGTCCACCGGATCGCCAGCAGCGAAATCTCCCTCAACTCCGGTCACACCAGCGGGGAGCAGCGATGTTCGCCGTTCCACGACGGCTGCGACGGCCCCCGCGTCGAGGGTGACCGCGCCCCGGGGCGAACTGGCGTGCTCCAGCCAGAGCAGCCGGTCGGCCGCACGCCTGCCCGTACGGTGGAAGAGCGTTCCCGTGTCCCGGCCCGCGAGCGCGTCCGCCGCGTGGCGGGCGGCGGTGAGGATGACGGGGATGCCCGCGCCGGTGGCGATCCGCGCGGCCTCGACCTTGGTGACCATGCCGCCGGTGCCGACCCCGGCCTTGCCCGCACTGCCGATCTCGACGCCGTCGAGGTCCTGCGGGCCGCGCACCTCGGTGATCCTGCTGGTCCCGGGCTTGCTCGGGTCGCCGTCGTAGAGGCCGTCCACGTCGGAGAGCAGCACCAGCAGGTCGGCACGGACCAGGTGGGCGACGAGCGCGGCCAACCGGTCGTTGTCGCCGAAGCGGATCTCCGCGGTGGCGACGGTGTCGTTCTCGTTGACGATCGGGACCGCGCCCATGGCCAGCAGCTGCTCCAGCGTCCGGTACGCGTTGCGGTAGTGGGCCCGCCGGGACGCGTCGTCGGCGGTCAGCAGCACCTGGCCGACGCGCAGTCCGTAGCGGGCGAAGGAGGCCGTGTAGCGGGCCACCAGCAGGCCCTGCCCGACGCTGGCTGCGGCCTGCTGCCGGGCCAGGTCGGAGGGGCGCTTCTCCAGGCCGAGCGGGGAGAGTCCGGCCGCGATCGCGCCGGAGGAGACCAGCACGATCTCCACCGGTCCGGCGTCCGTGCTGCGCTCGTGGGCCTTGGCCAGGACGTCGACGAGCGCGTCGACCCGGTCCGCGTCGAGGCCGCCGGACGCGGTGGTGAGCGAGGAGGAGCCCACCTTCACCACGATGCGCCGCGCCTGCAGCACGTCTTCCCGGAGGGTGGTGCCTGTCACGCCGTCGCTCCCGTAGCCGTGCGTCCGCTGCTGTCAGCGGCGGAGAGCCCCCACCGCTGGTCAGCAATCTACGCGAACCGGACCCCGTGGCTCACTCGGGTTTCAGCCCTCGGGACGGTACGGCGGGGTCAATCCCCAGCCCCACGCGGGCATCGGGGTGTGCACGACGCGCTGCGCACCCGGTGCGGAGAAGAGCAGGGCCATCCGCGTCCCCCATTCGAGGTAGCCCCGGAACGCGGCCCGGAACTCCGGGTCGGTCGGCAGGCCGACCTCGTCGGCGGCGTCCTCCAGCAGCCAGAGCCAGCGGCGGCGCATCGGCTCGGTCAGCGCCCGGCCGAGGTGACGGGAGATCATGTGCGGGTGGCCGCCGCGCTCGGCGCTGTAGGCGGGCGGGCCGCCCAGGACCTCGCCGAGGAAGAGCGCGACGTGCTGCGGGTGCTCCGGGTCCATGCCCGCGAAGACGGGCGCGAGCAGCTCGTCGGCCAGCACCTTGGCGTAGAAGACCTCGGTCAGCCGCGCCAGCGCGGGCGCCCCGCCGAGGTACTCGTAGAGCGTCGGGTCGGTACGCCCGGCCGCCGCGCCCTCGCCGACCACGCCGGTGGCGCGGTAGTGGCGCATCTCCTCGATGTCCTGGACGTACGGCTGGATCGCCGCGAAGAACTCCGTGAACTCCGGCGAGGCCCGGAAGCCCTCCAGGTGCGCCTTGGTGGAGGTCCACCGGATCCGCAGCACGTAGACCCCCGCCTCCTCCTCACACTCCGTCAACTCGTAGTCGACGCAGTACTCGGAGGCGGCGAGGGGAACGGCCGCCCGCCGGTACGCGGCTTCGAACGCGTCCCGGCGGTCGTGACCGATGCGGTAACGGATGTACTCGACTGTGGCCATATCGCCACTGTAGGCACGTCCCCGCCGGTGGTTCTCAGTACTCGTCGTCCGACTCGATCGCGTTGCGGCTCAGCGGGTCGAACTGCGCGAACTCCTCGGACGCGGCGTCCGCGCGCTTCGCCTCGCGCTCGCGGCGGCGGTCGACGGCCGGGCGCGGCGCCTCGAAGCGGTGGTCCTCGCCGCGGCGGCCCAGCATCTCCGCGCCGGAGGCCATGGACGGCTCCCAGTCGAAGACGACGGCGTTCTCGGTGGCGCCGATGACGACGGTGTCGCCCTCGCGGGCGCCGCGCTTGGTGAGCTCCTCCTCGACCCCGAGGCGGTTGAGGCGGTCGGCCAGGTAACCGACGGCCTCGTCGTTGTTGAAGTCGGTCTGCTTGACCCAGCGCTCCGGCTTGGCGCCGGTGACCCGGTAGAGGTCCTCGGTCTCGTCGTAGACGACCGAGAAGCCCGCGTCGTCCACGGCCTTCGGGCGGATGACGATCCGGGTGGACTCCTCGACCGGCTGCGCGGCGCGCGCCTCGGCGACGATCCCGGCCAGGGCGAAGCTCAGCTCGCGCAGGCCCTTGTGGGCGACCGCGGAGACCTCGAAGACCTGGTAGCCGCGCTCCTCCAGGGTCGGCCGGACCAGGTCGGCCAGGTCCTGGCCGTCGGGGATGTCGACCTTGTTGAGCACGACGATGCGCGGCCGGTCCTCCAGACCGCCGTACTGCTTGAGCTCGTCCTCGATGACGTCCAGGTCGGTGACCGGGTCGCGGTCGGACTCCAGCGTGGCGGTGTCGAGCACGTGGACCAGCACCGAGCAGCGCTCGACATGGCGCAGGAACTCCAGGCCCAGGCCCTTGCCCTGGCTGGCGCCCGGGATCAGGCCCGGCACGTCGGCGATGGTGTAGACGGTGGAACCGGCCGTGACCACGCCCAGGTTCGGGATCAGCGTGGTGAACGGGTAGTCCGCGATCTTCGGCTTGGCGGCGGAGAGCACCGAGATCAGCGAGGACTTGCCGGCGCTCGGGTAGCCGACCAGCGCCACGTCGGCGACGGACTTGAGCTCCAGGAGGATGTCCGCGCTGTCGCCGGGCTCACCCAGCAGCGCGAAGCCGGGCGCCTTGCGGCGCGCCGAGGCCAGCGCGGCGTTGCCGAGGCCGCCGATGCCGCCCGCGGCGGCGACGTAGGTGGTGCCGTGACCGATCAGGTCGGCCAGCACGTTGCCCTTCTTGTCCATGACGACGGTGCCGTCCGGGACGGGGAGCACCAGGTCCTGGCCCTCCGCGCCAGTGCGGTTGCCGCCCGCGCCCGGCTTGCCGTTGCCGGCCTTGCGGTGCGGGGTGTGGTGGTAGTCGAGCAGCGTGGTGACCTGCGGGTCGACCACCAGGGTCACGTTGCCGCCGCGTCCGCCGTTGCCGCCGTCCGGGCCTCCCAGCGGCTTGAACTTCTCGCGGTGAACGGAGGCGCAGCCGTGGCCCCCGTTACCCGCGGCGACATGCAGCTCGACGCGGTCAACGAAGGTGGTCATGATGCGGGCGCCTCTCGGTCGGCGGAAGGGAAGTCGACGTACCACGACGTAACCGTCGGAGCCGTCGGGAATGCTGAAATGCTCAGGTCTTCTCAAACACCAAGGGTGGACCGGAATGTTCCGATCCACCCTCAGTGAGGTACTGCTACGTCCTACGTGTCGTACGTCCTACGTGTCGGCCGAACTGCTCAGGCGACCGGGACGATGTTGACGACCTTGCGGCCGCGACGGGTGCCGAACTCGACGGCACCGGCCTGCAGCGCGAACAGCGTGTCGTCGCCGCCACGGCCGACGCCCGCACCCGGGTGGAAGTGGGTGCCACGCTGGCGGACGAGGATCTCGCCGGCGCTGACGACCTGGCCGCCGTAACGCTTCACGCCCAGGCGCTGGGCGTTCGAGTCACGACCGTTACGGGTAGAGCTTGCGCCCTTCTTGTGAGCCATGGTTCCCCTCGCCCCTTACTTCGCCGAGTCGATGCTGGTCACGCGAAGCGCGGTGTGGCGCTGACGGTGGCCCATGCGCTTCTTGTAGCCGGTCTTGTTCTTGTACTTCTGGATGCGGATCTTCTCGCCCTTGTGGTGGTCGACCACCTCGGCGCGGACCTTCACACCCGCCAGGACCCACGGGTCGCTGGTGACGGCCTCGCCGTCGACGACCAGGATCGTCGAGAGCTCAACGGTCTCGCCGACCTTGGCGTCGACCTTGTCAGCCTCAAAAACATCGCCGACGGCAACCTTGTGCTGCCGTCCGCCGCTACGCACGATCGCGTACACGTTGAACCCTTCTCGATTCGGTCGGAACCTCTGACGCCAGCCGCACCGGTACCAAACGCCCGGGGGCCTCCCCCGGGCGAGAAGGCCCAGGAGGTGTGTGTGCTCAGAAGCGGGCGCGACTCGCTGATTGCAAGCACGCCGAGGGTCAAGACTACGGAAGCCCGGACCCGGGGTCAAACCAGCCCATGGGGGCTCATCCGAGCCGGAACCCGGACGTCTGCGCAGCTCGGGGCCGGTCCGTCTCGATCGCTCGACACGGACCGGCCCCGGGCGTCACGCTCGCTACTCCGCGGCCTGCTCGGTGGCGGGCTCGCCCGCGGCGGCCTTCTTCGACGTGCGCTTGGCCGTCGTCTTCTTGGCGGTCGTCTTGGTCGCCGTCTTCTTCGCGGCGACCTTCTTGGCAGCGGTCTTGCGCGGCGCACGCTTCCGCGCGGGCGGAGCAGCCTCGGCCTCGACCTCCGCCTCGGCGGGCTCGGTCGGGGCGGCCTGCTCCGGCTCCGCGACGGGCGCGGGCGCGGCGGCCGGCTCGCCTGTGATGACCACGACGGCGGGCTCGGCGCCGACCGTCGAAGTCGCCTTGCGCACCGCGCGACGACGGGTGCGGCCACGCGGGGCGGAGGCCTCGATCATGCCCTCGACCATCGCCTCGGCCTCGGCCTGCGCGGCGGCGTCGACCACCTGCGCGGCCTCGGCGGCAACCGGTGCGGCAGCCTCGGTCGCGACCTCGACGACGGCCTCCACCTCGGGCTCGCGGGAGACCAGCTCGATCTCCTCGTGCTCGTGGTCAGCGTGCTCGTGCGCCTCGTGCGTCTCCGCCGGGGTCTCGTCGCCGCCGCGACCGCGACGACGGCGCTTGGAGCCGCCGCCCTCCTCGGCCGGAGCGGTCTCGGACTTGCCGCCGCCGACACCCGGCTTCGGGCCCGCGAAGCCCTTGGGCGCGGGCACGGCCTGCTCCATGTGCACGATCACACCGCGGCCGTTGCAGTGGACGCAGTTCTCGGAGAACGACTCCAACAGCCCCTGGCCGACCCGCTTGCGGGTCATCTGGACCAGGCCCAGCGAGGTCACCTCGGCCACCTGGTGCTTGGTCCGGTCCCGGCCCAGGCACTCCAGCAGACGGCGCAGCACCAGGTCGCGGTTGGACTCCAGCACCATGTCGATGAAGTCGATGACGATGATGCCGCCCAGGTCCCGCAGCCGCAGCTGACGGACGATCTCCTCGGCCGCCTCGATGTTGTTGCGGGTGACGGTCTCCTCGAGGTTGCCGCCCTGGCCGGTGAACTTGCCGGTGTTGACGTCGACGACCACCATCGCCTCGGTCTTGTCGATCACCAGCGAACCGCCGCTCGGCAGCCAGACCTTGCGGTCCAGCGCCTTCATCAGCTGCTCGTCGATCCGGTAGGTCGCGAAGACGTCGACCTCGGAGGTCCACTTCGTCAGACGCGGCGTCAGGTCCGGTGCCACGGACGAGACGTACTCGTGGACGGTGGACCAGGCGTTCTCGCCCTGGACGATGACCTTGGAGAAGTCCTCGTTGAAGATGTCGCGGACGACCCGGACCGTCATGTCCGGCTCGCCGTAGAGCAGCGCGGGGGCGTTGCCGCTGGTGGCCTTCTTCTGGATGTCCTCCCACTGCTGCTGCAGTCGCTGGACATCCCGGGTCAGCTCCTCCTCGGATGCGCCCTCGGCGGCGGTGCGCACGATGACGCCCGCGTCGTCCGGGACGATCTTCTTGAGGATGCTCTTCAGCCGGGCGCGCTCCGTGTCGGGCAGCTTGCGGCTGATGCCGGTCATCGAGCCCTCGGGCACGTAGACCAGGTAGCGGCCGGGCAGCGAGATCTGGCTCGTCAGGCGGGCGCCCTTGTGGCCGATCGGGTCCTTGGAGACCTGGACCAGCACGGACTGCCCGGACTTGAGCACCGACTCGATCCGGCGCGGGCCGTTCTTCAGGCCCAGACCGGAGAAGTTGACCTCACCGGCGTAGAGCACCGCGTTGCGGCCCTTGCCGATGTCGACGAAGGCGGCCTCCATCGACGGCAGCACGTTCTGCACCTTGCCCAGGTACACGTTGCCGACGTACGAGGTGGCCTGCTCCTTGTTGACGTAGTGCTCGACGAGGACGCCGTCCTCCAGCACACCGATCTGGGTGCGCTCGCCGGACTGACGGACCACCATCACGCGCTCGACGGCCTCGCGGCGGGCCAGGAACTCGGCCTCGGTGATGATCGGGACGCGGCGGCGGCCCTGCTCGCGGCCCTCGCGGCGGCGCTGCTTCTTGGCCTCCAGACGGGTCGAGCCCTTGATGGACTGGACCTCGTCCGGGTCGAACGGCGCCTCGGCGGAACGGCGGCGCGGCTCACGGACCTTGACGACGGTGCGCTCCGGGTCGCCCTCGCCGGACTCGGCCTCGGGGCCCGCGTCCCCGCTGCGGCGGCGACGACGGCGGCGGCGACGGCTGGAGGAGGACAGCGCCTCGCCGAGGTCGTCCTCGTCCTCGCCCTCCTCGTCCTCCTGGCCCTCGCCCTCCGCCTCGTCGGCGGCCTGCTCGTTCTCCTCGGCGTCACCACGGCGACGACGGCGACCGCCACGGCGGCGACGGCGGGACGGGCGGCCCTCCTCGCCGTGCTGCTCGGAGTCGGCCTCGTGGTCCTCGGACTCCTCGTCCTCGGCCTCGCGGTCCGACTCGGCGAGCTCCTCGCCCTCGGCGCCCAGCTCGGTGTCCTCGCTGACGACGTAGGCGGGCGCGGTGGAACGACGGCGACGACGGCGACGGCCGACGGACTCGGCGCCCTCCTCGTCCTCCTCCGCGAGCGTGAGCGGCGCGCGGGTGCTGACCTGCTCGAAGACGGCCTGCTCGGTCGGCGCAGCGGGCGCGGCGGGCGCGGTCGCGGGGCGACGCGTGCGACGACGGCCGCCGGTGGCGGCGGCGGTCTCCTCGCCCTCGGCAGCAGCACCCGGACCGGACTCGGCGGCGGACGCAGCGGGCGCGGTGGACGCAGCGTCGGCGACGGGAGCGGCAACCGGGGACTCGGCGCGGCGGCGGGTACGGCGCGCGGGCGCCTCGGGGGCCTCCTCGTCCGGCGCGGCGAAGGCGGCCGGAGGCGCACCGGCACGGCGACCGCCGGCGGCAGCGGCCTCACCCGGGGCGGCAGCCTCGGGCTGCTGGAAGACCGGGGCCTGGAAGATCGCGGTGGCCGGACGCACGGCGCGGCGACGGGCACGCGGGGCGTGCTCCTCGGCTGCGGCGGGCTGCTCGGCAGCGGCGGGGGCGGGCTGGGCGGCGGCGCGCTGCTGGAGCGCGGCGATGCGCCGCTCCAGCTGGCTGCCCGCCTCGACCTTCAGCGTGGCTCCGGCGCGGGACACCAGGTCGGCGACGAGCGCCTCCAGCTGCACACCGGTGACCGCACCGGACTCGACCTGCTGCTCGACCTGGTCCAGCTCGCCGAGCAGGGCCAGGCTGTCGTCGGCCTGCGGCGCGGCGGGAGCCTCAGTGGCCGGGTTCTCCGCCGTCGGGGTCTCGGCGACCGGCTCGGCCTCGGCCTTCTTGCGGGTGCGCCGTGCGCGCTTGCGCGGCTCGGGAGCCTCGGCGGGCTCAGCGGCAGCGGCCCCTGCGACTGCAGGCTCAGCGGCCGGGGCCTCGGCGGCCTGCGTGTCGGGGGTTGGGGCCTCGGCAGTCGGAGTCTCGGCGACCGACTCGGCCTCGGCCTTCTTGCGGGTGCGCCGTGCGCGCTTGCGCGGCTCGGGAGCCTCGGCGGGCTCAGCAGCGGCGGCAGGTGCCTCCGCGCTCTCCGTGCTCACCGCAGTCTCAGCGGCCTCGGCGACCGGCGGGCCCGCCGGACGGCTGGCGGCGCGGCGACGACGCGGAGCGGCCTTGGGGGCCGCACCCTGCGATTCGCTCGGCTCGTTGTTCTCGGTGTGTTCGTTGTCGTTCTCGGGCATGCGGGCGTTTCTCCCGTCACGCCCCCGGGCACCGCGCCGGATGGGCGGGCGCCGCACGGGGGCTCGCGTATGTCTTTGATGGCGTGCCCGCGGGGGTCGCGGGCTCGCCGAAGCTTCGGGTCGCGCTTTTGTCGACCGGGCCCCGGATGGCTCCCAGGACCCTGGTCGGGCGCCGACGGCGCTGCGTCGCCGTCCGGTCCGCCGCCGCTACGCGTGCTGCGGCTCGGTCGCCTCGGGTGTGAGGGCCAGTGCCGCGTCGCGGTCGGGCGCGAACGGGTCGGTCACCGCGCCGGTCTCCTCGTCGAGCGGCCCCTGCGCCAGCCTGGTCACCCCAGCGGGGACCGGCAGCGCGAGGTCGGCCGTCACACGAAGACCGGTGAGGACGTCGTCGGGTCGGACGGCGGGTGTGGCGTGCCGAACAACCAGGCGCAGTATCGCACAGGCACGGCCTGCGGGGATATCGGTCGTACTTTCCGGTAGTGCGAGTGCACCCGCGTCCACCTGCGGATCCACCACGTCGAGAGAGATCACCGCGCCGCGCGCGTCGAATGTACGCAGACCGTTCTTGGTCTGCCGCTCCACGGTGACCTCGTCCGCCGCAAGGAATGTGGCGACGGCGGCGCGGGCCGTCTCCGGCTCGACGCCGTCGAGGACGAGCCGCCAGCAGGAGGCCTCAAGGCGCTCCATGAAGTCCTTGCCGAGCGCCTCGACCGCGTCGACGACGTCCAGGCCGGGCGGCAGCGACTCGTCCAACTGGCTGCGCAGCAGCTCCGGCTCACGCCGCTCGCTGAGTGCCAGCTCCACGTACTCGGCCTCGCTGGCGGCACCGGTGGGCGCGGCGTTCATAAAGCTGATCTTGGGGTGCGGCGTGAAGCCGGCGGAGTACGCCATCGGGACGGCGGAACGACGCAGGGCGCGCTCGAGGGCTCGCTGGAAGTCGCGGTGGCTGGTGAAGCGGAGGCGACCACGCTTGGTGTAGCGGAGACGGATCCGCTGGACCGCAGGTGCGGGCGGCGGACCGTCGGGCGTGCGGCGTGCCAGTGCGCTCAGTCCTTCGGGAGTAGGGGCATTGTGCGTTTCCAAGGGTACGCGGCTGCGTCAGTCGATGGTTCCGGGCTCGGCCAGCCAGCGCGTGGGCAGATCGATGACGTTTCCCAGGGCGTGCAACTCCGCGTCGTAGTGGAGCAGCGTCAGGCCGTGCTGAGCGGCCGTGGCGACGAGCAGCAGTTCCGTCGTGCCGACCGTGCGCAACGCGCCCGCGTCCAGGAGCCGTTCCTGGATTTCGAGGGCCTGCCGGAACACCTTCTCGGGCATGGGCCACCGGTTGTAGACGGATTCCAGACCCGAGCGCAGCGACGCGAACTCCTCACGTGAGCGTGCTCCGCGGAGCACCTCCAGCGTGGTGACCTCGCAGATGCCGATCCGGCCGGAGGCGATCTGCTCCCGCCACCTCTCGATCACATCCGGGCGCATCATCCGGCCCACAGCGGAGGCATCGATCAGGAAGCCACCTGCTCCGGGCACGTCCGGGCACCTCCCCCGGCATGCATGGACGCGTCGAACGCGCCGGCCTCGTAGAGCCGAATCATCTGCTCCAGCGCCCGCTCACGCCTGGCCCGCGCCCCCACCTCGCGGAGCGCGGCATTGACGGTGTCCTTCTTGGTCCTGGTGCCGAGCGCCTCCGCTGCGAACGCCAGCGCCTCGTCATCCAGGTCGATCAGGGTTTTCGCCACGCTGTTCAGCATATTCCAACGGAGGCACTGCAGAAACATTTCCTCGGGCCCGATAGGTGCGCATCTTCGCCCGACTCCCACATACGGCCATGCTGCACCACCGGCCGCGCCCAGCCGGAGAACGGTCGTAGTAGAGCCAGCGGCAGTCCTCCGCCGCACAGGCCTTGAGCCGGAGCCAGTCCTTGCCGGAGGCCGCGATCGCAGCGGCGACCTGGGCGAACAGCAGTTCCGTGGGCGGGAGTCCGGGCGCAGGAACGAACTCCATGCTGCCGTCCAGGCGAGGCGCCAGCACCAGAGGGATAGCTGCGAGCTGCCAAATGAATATATCGAGTGAGCCAGCTGGTATATCCAGCCCCGCGTGCGCCATCCCCGCTTCACGCAGTCGCTCACGGAAGTCACGGACCCGCTCGACGTCGACGCCCTCCCCCACGAACGCCTCCAGCGCGTCCTCGCCCGTCTCCACGTCGAGCGTGTTGACGAGCTCCTGCACGAGCCGCAGTGGCCCCGGGGCGTCTCCCATGCTTGCGATGTTACCGATTGTGCGGCAGCATCCAGTAACGCCAGCAGTTACCCATAGACGGTATTAACAGGTAACGGAGACACGACATGATCGGCACCCTGCGGGCCTTCGCCCTCGACTGTCCCGAACCGCTCGCCCTGGCCGCCTTCTACGCCGAACTGGTCGGCGGAAAGGTCGACGCCGAGGACCACGAATGGGTGGAGCTCGTCGGCGACCACGGCACCAAACTCGCGTTCCAGCTGGTGGAGGACTTCCGCGCGCCCGCGTGGCCCGCTCAGGACGTTCCCCAGCAAGCACACATCGACATCGGCGTCACCGACATCGACGCCGCCCACACCCAGGTACTGGCCCTCGGCGCGACGCTGCTGGAGGACTGGGGCGGCACCAAGTCCTGGCGTGTGTACGCGGACCCGGTCGGCCACCCGTTCTGCCTCTGCGCCTGCTGAAGGACGCGACGAGGCCCGCCGATCCCTGATCGGCGGGCCTCGTTCGGCTCTGCGGTGGTGCGGTGGTACGACGCTGAGCGGCTAGCTGTTGACGACCGTCAGCGGCAGCAGCTTCTTGCCCGTCGGGCCGATCTGGATCTGGGTGTCGAGCTGAGGACAGACCCCGCAGTCGAAGCACGGGGTCCAGCGACAGTCGTCGACCTCGACCTCCTCCAGGGAGTCCTGCCAGTCCTCCCAGAGCCAGTCCTTGTCGAGGCCGGAGTCCAGGTGGTCCCAGGGCAGGACCTCCTCGTACTGGCGCTCGCGGGTGGTGTACCAGGCGACGTCGACGCCGGTGTCGGCCAGGGCCTTCTCGGCGCAGCGCATCCAGCGCTCGTAGGAGAAGTACTCGCGCCAGCCGTCGAAGCGGCCGCCGTCCTCGTAGACGGCGCGGATGACCGCGCCGATGCGGCGGTCGCCGCGGGAGAGGAGGCCCTCGATCAGGCCCGGCTTGCCGTCGTGGTAGCGGTAGCCGATGTTGCGGCCGTACTTGCGGTCGTTGCGGATCGCGTCGCGCAGCTTGAGCAGGCGCGCGTCGGTCTCCTCGACGCCCAGCTGCGGAGCCCACTGGAACGGCGTGTGCGGCTTGGGCACGAAGCCGCCGATGGAGACGGTGCAGCGGATGTCGTTGGTGCCGGTGACCTCGCGGCCCTTGGCGATGACGTTCTTCGCCATCTCGGCGATCTGCAGCACGTCCTCGTCGGTCTCGGTCGGCAGACCGGCCATGAAGTAGAGCTTCACCTGGCGCCAGCCGTTGCCGTACGCGGTGGCGACCGTGCGGATGAGGTCCTCCTCGGACACCATCTTGTTGATCACCTTGCGCAGCCGCTCACTGCCGCCCTCGGGGGCGAAGGTCAGACCGGAGCGGCGGCCGTTGCGGGAGAGCTCGTTGGCCAGGTCGATGTTGAACGCGTCGACGCGGGTGGACGGCAGCGAGAGGCCCACCTTGTCCGCCTCGTAGCGGTCGGCCAGGCCCTTGGCGACGTCGGCGATCTCGGTGTGGTCGGCGGAGGAGAGCGAGAGCAGGCCGACCTCCTCGAAGCCGGTGGCCTTGAGGCCGCGCTCGACCATCTCGCCGATGCCGGTGATGGAGCGCTCGCGCACCGGGCGGGTGATCATGCCCGCCTGGCAGAAGCGGCAGCCGCGGGTGCAGCCGCGGAAGATCTCGACCGACATCCGCTCGTGGACGGTCTCCGCCAGCGGGACCAGCGGCTGCTTCGGGTAGGGCCACTCGTCGAGGTCCATCACGGTGTGCTTGGACACCCGCCACGGCACGCCCGACTGGTTCGGCACGACGCGGGCGATCCGGCCGTCGGCCAGGTACTCGACGTCGTAGAACTTGGGGATGTAGAACCCGCCGGTGCGGGCCAGGCGCAGCAGGACCTCGTCACGGCCGCCGGGGCGGCCTTCGGCCTTCCAGGCGCGGATGATCTCGGTCATGTCGAGCACGGCCTGCTCGCCGTCACCGACCACGGCCGCGTCGAGGAAATCGGCGATCGGCTCCGGGTTGAACGCGGCGTGGCCGCCGGCCAGGACGATCGGGTCCTCGTCGGTGCGGTCCGCCGCCAGCAGCGGGATGCCGGCCAGGTCGAGGGCGGTGAGCATGTTGGTGTAGCCGAGCTCGGTGGAGAAGCTCAGGCCGAAGACGTCGAAGGCCTTGACCGGGCGGTGCGCGTCGACGGTGAACTGGGGCACGCCGTGCTCACGCATCAGCGCCTCCAGGTCCGGCCAGACGCTGTAGGTGCGCTCGGCCAGGACCCCCTCGCGCTCGTTGAGCACCTCGTAGAGGATCATGACGCCCTGGTTGGGCAGGCCCACCTCGTAGGCGTCGGGGTACATCAACGCCCAGCGGACGTCGCACGCGTCCCAGTCCTTGACAGTGGAGTTGAGTTCTCCACCGACGTACTGGATCGGCTTCTGGACGTGCGGGAGGAGGGCCTCCAGGCGCGGGAAGACCGACTCGACAGACGACATAGAGGCAGGACTTTCGTGAGAGCACCGGGGTGACCCTCAAGGTTACCGCAGGGCCTAAGGTAGGTGATTCGACCCGAATGTCCGGCCCAGTGAGAACCAGTGAGAAAGAGCGCTTCGTGCCCATACCCAAGGCGGAACTGCACCTGCACATCGAGGGCACGCTGGAGCCCGAACTCGCCTTCGCGCTGGCGCACCGGAACGGGGTCGACCTCCCCTACTCCTCCCCGGAGCAGCTGCGCGCCGCCTACGCCTTCGACGACCTGCAGTCCTTCCTGGACCTCTACTACCAGCTGATGGACGTGCTGCGGACCGAGGACGACTTCACCGAGCTGGCGGAGGCGTACCTGACGCGGGCGGCGGCGGCCGGGGTGCGGCACGCGGAGATCTTCTTCGACCCGCAGGCGCACACCGCGCGTGGCGTGGAGCTGGACGACGTGGTGCGCGGGCTGGACCGGGCACTGTCGCGGGCCGGCGAGCGGCACGGCATCAGCACCCGGCTGATCATGTGCTTCCTGCGGGACCTGCCGCAGGAGTCGGCGCTGGCCACGTTCGAGGCGGCCCGTCCGTGGTTCGGCCGGGCGATCACCGGTGTCGGGCTGGACTCGGCGGAGGTGGGCCACCCGCCGGCGAAGTTCGCCGACGTCTACGCCCTGGCCCGGGAGGCCGGTCTGCACCTGGTCGCCCACGCGGGCGAGGAGGGCGGCCCGGAATACGTGCGCGAGGCGCTGGACGTGCTGGGCGTGGAGCGGATCGACCACGGCATCCGCTCGATGGAGGATCCGGAGCTGGTCAAGGAGCTGGTGGCGCGGCGGATCCCGCTGACGGTCTGCCCGTTCTCGAACGTCCGGTTGCGCTGTGTGGACACACTGGCGGACCACCCGCTCCCGGCGATGCTGGAGGCCGGGCTGGTGGCGACGGTGAACTCGGACGACCCCGCCTACTTCGGCGGCTATGTGGACGAGAACTTCGCCGGGGTGGAGACGGCGCTGGGACTGACGGGGGATCAGCTGCGGCTGCTGGCGCGGAACTCGTTCGAGGCGTCGTTCCTGGAGGACGACGAGGAGCGGCGTGCGGCGCTGCTGGCCGAGGTCGACGCGTACCGGTTCCCCGCGCGGGGCTGAGCGCCCGCCCCGCGCAAGGCGCGGAGCGGGCGGGCGCGGAGCGGGCGGGCGTCCTCAGTCGTTGAGGCGGGCTCGCTTCTCCGGTTCGGACTGGCGGACCGTCGACGGCTGTGTCGTGATGGTCGTCCAGGCGTGGGTGCAGGAGACCGCGGTCGACCCGGTGGCGAAGTCGCAGGTGGTCGCATAGACCGTGCCGGTCGTGCTGATCGCGTCCACGAGGATCGTGTGGCCCTGGTCGGCCACGGCCACGCCACACGCCGAGGCACCCGTAGGCAGCGCCTGAAGGGTGGTCCAGGTGGTTGCGCCCGCGGGCATGGGGTTGACCTTCGCCGAGCCCACGTCGACGTGGCCGGGAGAGCCCTTGACCACGCCGGTGTAGAGGTAGTCGCCGTGAACCACCGAGTCGATGGTCAAGCAGGGACCCGCGGCACCGGTGGCTCCGGTCGCGCCAGTGGCACCCGCCGTACCAGGAGCACCGGTCGCGCCCGTGGCACCGGCCGTACCAGGAGCACCGGTCGCGCCCGTGGCACCGGCCGTACCAGGAGCACCCGTCGCACCCGTGGCACCCGCCGTACCCGGAGCACCCGTCGCACCCGTGGCACCCGTGGCACCCGCCGTACCCGGAGCACCCGTCGCACCGGTGGCGCCGGTCGCACCTTTAGCGCCCGTCGCCCCCTTGGCGCCCTTGGCGCCCGGAGGGCCCTTGGGGCCGCGGGGGCCGGGCGGGCACTTGCAGTGTTTGTGGTGGTCGTCGTCGCACTTGGGGGGCTTCGGCGGCTTGCCCCAGTCCGGGGTGACCGGCGTTGCCGCGTGGGACGCCGGCTTGACCGGCGCGGGGGCCGGGACCGGGTTCCTCAATGCCGCCGAGGTGTGCGTGGCGGCGAGGTCCGCGGCCATCGCCGTCACCTGCGGTGTGAGCAGCGCACCCGTGAGGGCGGCGACGCCGCCGACGCTCATGGCCACACGGGCGAATGTCCGCGGTACCGGTCTAGAGCCTCTGTGATCCGAATTCACTTCTGCCTCACACGTCATTGGTTCCGTTGTGTCGAGGCGTCAGATCCCACGCCCGAGGCGTCCTTACCACTATCGGATCGTCGTACAACTCGGTCAGCGTACAAGCACCAGCCGAAGGGCCGTCAGTTGGTTGAATCGGCGACAGGCAGCTCGCTGACGAACCAGCCGAGGTTGGCGCGGACCCTGTCCCCCTGCGGGTTGCCACGCAGCGCTCGGACGCCTGCCTGGAGGGCCTCCTCGTGGCGGCCGGAGTTGCCCAGGCAAACGGAGAGGAAATCCCAGGGCGCCCAACCGTGGTCCCGGCCCCGGACGAAGCCCTCGGTCGGCCGGGCCTGCGCCACGCTCGCGGCGCTGAAGAACGGGACCGCGCGCGCCCACTCGCCCTGCTCGTAGGGGATCATCCCGGCGACCATCCACGCCTCGGGACGGGTCGGGTCGAGCAGGATCGCCTGGACGGCCGTCTCCGCGCCCTCCCCGCTCCTGCCGATCGCGTGGAGGCACTCCGCCCGCGACAGCAGCGCGAAGTAGCGCTCCCAGGCCGGCTGCGGCACGTCCAGCACCTCCGCGTAGGCGTGGGCCGCCTCCTCGTGGCGGTCGGCGTCGCGCAACTCGTTGGCGCGGTAGTAGAGCGTGCGCGGCGAACGGTCGCCCTCGGCGTAGAGCTTCTCCAGGATCCGCAGATTGCGGCCCTCGTCCTGCGCGGCCTGCGCCGCGGTGCGGCGGTGCTCGACGACGAGCTGCGATTCCTCGCGGGTCCGCACCCCGGTGATGTCCACCACCTCGTGGATCGCCCCCGCCCAGCGCAGTCCGGCGGAGCGGCGCAGCACCCGCTCGCGCAGCGTGGTGAAGGTGGGCGCGTCGGTCTGCTCGTCGAAGCCGCAGTGGTACGGGGAGATCAGCGCGTCGACGCGGTCTCCGTCGAGAGCGGCCAGGACGCGGCTGAAGGCCTGCTGCGCAGCGGGCGGGACGCGGTCGTCGGCGTCGAGCCAGACGACCCAGTCGCCGGTGCAGGCGTCGAGGCTGGCGTTGCGGGCGGCGGCGAAGTCGTCGGTCCAGGGCACGTGCAGAACGACCGCGCCCGCTGCGGCGGCGAGCTCCGGGGTGCCGTCGGTGCTGCCGGTGTCGGCAACGACCAGCTCGTCGCAGAAGGCGGAGGCGTCGGCGAGGACGGCGCCGATCGACTCCGCCTCGTCCTTCACGATCATCGAAAGCGATACGTGGGCCACGCGACCGATTCTCTGCCGCCCGCGCCGCCAGAACGACGAGGCGAGGCAGGGTGTCCGGCCCGGTTCCCCCGCTTGCACTACGCAGGAGCGCCGCGTCCGTCGGACGGACGCGGCGCTCCTGGGCAGACGGGCGGACGGGGCAGACGGGGCAGACGGGGCGTCAGCCCGCCATCGAGCGCTGCATCTTCACCGACTGCAGGATCCCGATGCCGATCCAGATCGCGAACATCGACGAGCCGCCGTAGCTGACGAACGGCAGCGGGATACCGGCGACCGGCATGATGCCGAGGGTCATCCCGATGTTCTCGAAGCCCTGGAAGGCGAACCAGGTGACCACGCCGGCGGAGAGCACCGTGCTGTAGAGGTCGGGCGCCTCGCGGGCGATGCGGAAGCCGCGCCAGATGATGATGCCCAGCAGCACGATGATCAGCATGCCGCCGACGAAGCCCAACTCCTCACCGGCGACGGTGAAGACGAAGTCGGTCTGCTGCTCCGGCACGAACTGGCCCGTGGTCTGGGTGCCGTGGAAGAGGCCCTGCCCGGTCAGGCCGCCGGAACCGATGGCGATACGGGCCTGCGCGGTGTTGTAGCCGACGCCCGACGGGTCGAGGGTCGGGTCGGCGAAGGCCGCGAAGCGCGCGATCTGGTACTGCTTCAGCAGGTGCAGCTGGACGACCGCGAAGGCGCCCAGCGCACCGCCGGCGGTCAGCCCGAGCAGCCAGCGGCCGGGCGCGCCGGAGGCGAGCAGCAGGCCGAGGATGATGACGACCATGACCATGGTCGAGCCCAGGTCCGGCATCATCATGACGATCGCTATCGGGACCATGGCCAGGCTCAGCGCCCGCAGGATCGAGCGGCCGTCGGGCTGTTGCAGCTCGCCCGCGTCGACGCGTGCCGACAGTATCGTCGCCACGATCAGTATGATCGCGATCTTGCAGAACTCGGACGGCTGCACGGAGAAGCCGCCGCCGAGCACGATCCACGAGTGCGCGCCGTTGACGGTCGAGCCCAGCGGGCTGAGTACGGCCAGCACGCCGAGGATCGACAGGCCGTAGATGAACGGCACTGCGGTGCGCAGCCGGTGGTGGCCGAGCAGCACGACACCGACGCAGAGCGCCACGCCGATGCCCGTGTTGAGCAGGTGGCGGACCAGGAAGTACTGCGGGTCGCCCTGGTTGATGTCGCTGCGGTCGCGGGTGGCCGACCAGACCAGCAGCGAGCCGACGCCCGAGAGCGCCAGCGCCGCCAGCACCAGTGGCCAGTCCATCCGCCGCAGCGGCGAGTCGCGCTCGACCAGCCGCCGCACGCCCTCCTTGCGCGGGGTGTAGCGCGGCGCGGTCCAACTCGTGCTGCTCAGGCCTCCCATCCGTCCGCCCTCCGCTCGGGCGCCAGCGCCGCGACGTCGAGGGCGGGCAGGAGCGGCGCCTTGGAGCCGGTGGCCGGGAGGACCGCCGGGACCGCCGGGGTGACGTAGCCCGGCTGGCCGGGGACGGTGCCGTTCAGGGTGGCGCCGTTCGGCAGCGTGTAGGAGACCGGGCTGGTGACCGTGCCGTCCGGATGGAAGGACGGCAGCTGGGTGTCACCCGCCGGGGTGATCGCCTTGCTCGGGTCGATCGTGTTGTTCGCCTGGATGCCGTAGAGCGCGTTGTAGATGTTGCGCACGGCCGGACCGGCGCCGCCCGACCCGGTACCACCCTGGGAGATCGTCATCACGATCGCGTAGTCCTTGGTGTACGTGTCGAACCAGGACGTGGTCTGCTTGCCGACGACCTCGGCGGTACCGGTCTTGGCGTGCAGCTGGATCTTGTCCTGCGGCCAGCCCTGGAACTTCCACGCCGCCGTACCGCTGGTGACGACGTTGGCGGTGGCCTGGTCGATGTAGGAGATCATCTGCGGGGTGTCCGGCAGATGGCCCTGGACGACCGGCTTGATCTGCTGCACGACCTTGCCGCCCGGAGACACTATGGCCTTGGCCAGCTGCGGCTGGTAGATCGTGCCGCCGTTGGCCAGCGCCGAGTAGATGCGGGCCATCTGGATCGGGGTGACCAGCGTGTCACCCTGGCCGATCGCGTAGTTGACCTCGTCACCGGCTCGCAGCGTGGCGAAGTCGGCGCAGTCCTCGGTGGCGACCGCCTTGAGGTACGGATCGGTCTCGGTCTTGGCCTGCTGGCACCAGATGCCCTTCATCTCGTCGTAGTACGTCTGGTGCCAGGCGCGGTCCGGGACTCGGCCGGTGACCTCGCCCGGCAGGTCGATGCCGGTGGTCGTGCCGAGGCCGAACTGGTGGGCGGTCTTGTACAGCCAGTCCTTGGGGTTGGTCGGCTTGGTGCCGCCGTCCTTCAGCCACTGCTGGTAGGCGATGTTGTAGAAGACCGTGTCGCAGGAGACCTCGAGCGCCTTCGAGAGGTTGATCATGCCGTAGTTCTCGCCCTCGAAGTTCTTGAACACCCGGCCGCCGATGGTCATCGACGAGGTGCAGGGGAACGTCGAGTCGAAGCCGTAGCCCGCGTTGAGCGCGCCGGTGGTGCTTATCACCTTGAAGGTCGAGCCGGGTGCGCTCTGGCCCTGGATCGCCCGGTTCAGCAGCGGGAAGTCGGAGCTCGTGCTGTTCAGCGCCGCGTAGTCGGCGGCGGAGATGCCGCCGGTCCAGATGTTGGGGTTGTAGGTCGGAGCGCTGGCCATCGCGACGATCTGGCCGGTGTGGACGTTCTCCACCACGACCGCACCCGAGTCGGCCTTGAAGTACTCGTTGCTGACCGGGTCCCAGGTCTTGCGCAGGGTCAGCAGGGCCTGGTTGAGCTGCTGCTCGGCGATCCCCTGGATCCGGGCGTCGATGCTGGTGACCACGTCGTCGCCGGGGACGGCGGGGGTGCCGCCGGCGGTGCCCTGGACCCGGCCGAGGTTGTCGACCTCCAGGTTGGTGGCGCCGTCGGTGCCGCGCAGCGCCTTGTCGTACTGGTACTCGAGTCCGGCGCGGCCCGCGGTGTCGGAGGGCGCGAGCGTGGACTTGCCGCTGGCGTCGGTTGCGGCGTTGATCTCGTCCTGGGTCACCGGGGAGAGATAACCCAGTATCTGCGCCGCGTTGGCGCCGTCCGGACCCGGGTAGTAGCGGACCGCGGTCGGGCTGGCGGTGACGCCGGGGAAGTCCTCCTGGCGCTCCATGATCTGCATGGCCTGCTGCGTGGTCGCCGTCTCGGTGACCGGGATCGGCTGGTACGGCGAGCCGTTCCAGCACGGGGCGGGCGTCTGCGCGTCGCAGAGCCGGACCCTGTCGTGCATCTGCTGGTAGGTCATGCCGAGCACCTGGCCGAGCCGGGTCAGCACGGCGACGCCGCCGTCCTTCTGCTGCATCAGCACGGTACGACTGACGGTGACCACCAGCTTGGTGGTGTTGTCGGCCAGCGGCACGCCCATGTCGTCGAGGATCTCGCCGCGCACCGCGGGGTCGACGACCGTGCGGATGTGGTTGGACGAGGCCTGCGCCACGTAGGACGCGCCGTCGCGGATCTGCAGGAACCAGAGCCGCCCGCCCAGGGTGCCGAGCATCGAGAGGACCAGCACCTGGAGCACCAGCAGGCGGCCGGTGACTCTCCGGGTCCGACCCGTCTCCGGGATGTTCCCCACGAGTTCCCCTCCTTACTTCTGCCTGGCTGCCGCCGTGTCCCGCGCGGGAGGGCGACGGTGTCTCAGTTCTCGGCGGCGCTCACTTGGCGCCGCTCTTGGCGGTGCGGCTGAACCTGCTGCCGCTGCCGCTCTTGGCGGACTTGGACGACGGGTTGCCGAAGCCGGGCACCGTGCCCAGGCCGGCCGCGCCGCCGGTACGCGTACCGCGGTCGCCGAAGAAGGTGCCGCGGCGGTTGACGCCGATGCGGCGCGGCTTCGGCGTCCCGCCGCGGCTCTGCCCGTCGGCCGTCGGGTCGCTGACGGTGCGCCGGGCCAGCGCCATGACGGCGGGGACGACGAACGGGGCCAGCAGCACGTCGTAGACGACCGAGGAGATCAGCAGGCCGGTGAGGCCCACGTGCCGGGCGGCGGTGTCGCCGACCAGCGCGCCGACGCCCGCGTAGAGCACGGTCGCGCCGAACGCGGCGACCGCGACGACCGCCAACGGGCGGGTGACCGAGCGCAGGTGGCCGGTCTCCGGTCGCATCAGCCCGGCGGCGTAGCCGACCAGGCAGAGCACCAGCGCGTAGCGGCCGACCGCGTGGTCGGACGGCGGCGCGAGGTCCGCGAAGAGCCCGGCGAAGAAGCCGACCAGGCAGCCGGTGACGTGGCCGTAGACCAGCGCCAGACCGATCACGACGAGCAGCAGCAGGTCCGGCACCGCGCCGGGCAGGCCGAGCCGGGCCAGGATGCTGACCTGGACGACGACCGCGAGCACCACGAGGGCCGCGGAGAGCAGGGCGCGTTGGAACCACATGGCGTCAGTTCTTCTTCCCGGCGTGAGCGGACGTGGTCGCAGACGGGGCAGGCGCGGACGGAGTCGGGGCCGGCGCGGGCGGGGCCTGCTTGGGCGGCAGCACCGCGTACCGCGGGTCGGTGGCGGGCGGCTGGACCACGACGCCGACCAGGTCGAGCGTGGTGAAGCTGACGAACGGCTGGACCAGCACGGTCTTGGTCAGCTCGCCCGGGGTGTTGACGATCTGGGTGACCCTCCCGACCGGGACGCCCGGCACGAAGGGCTTGTCGTCCTCCGAGCCGAAGCTGACCAGCCGGTCGCCGACCTTGACGTTGGCATGGCCGTTGAGCAGCTCGACGCGCATCGGGGCGTCGCCCTCGCCGGTGGCGAAGCCGACCTCGCCGCTGCCCTCCATCCGGGTGCCGACGGTGAAGCGCGGGTCGTCGGCCAGCAGCACGGTGGAGGTGGTGGGCGCGACCGTGGTGACCCGGCCGACCAGGCCGTCGCCGTCGATGACGGTCATGTCACGCTGGATGCCCTCGTTGCTGCCGATGTCGATGGTGATGGTCCAGGAGAAGTCCTGGCTCGCTCCTATGGCGACGACCTGGGCGGCCTTGATGGTGTACTGACCCGCGCCGGCCTCGCCGAGCAGCTTGGTCATCTCGCCGTTCCGGCCCTTGACCTCGTCGGAGGAGGTCAACTGCTGCTTGAGCAGCTGGTTCTGCTGCTCGAGCGCCCGGATCCGGTCGCCCTGGCTGCCGGAGTCGCGCAGCGAGTGGAGACCGTCGGCGATCGGCCGGACCAGCCCGGAGACGCCGCTCTCGACGGGTCCGAAGACCGACGCCGCGGCGGACCGCGGACCGTTCAGCGGTGAGTCGTCACCGCCGCGGATGTCCACGGTGATCAGTGCGAAGGCGACCGCCACCAGCAGGATCAGCAGAAGCCGGCTCTCTCGTGTGTCCCTCACGACTCTCGGCAGGGCCCTTCAGTTCTTCGTGCTCAGTGGCTGGAGATGAAGAAGAGGTGCTGACGCGTCGTCAGCGGCGTGGCTGGGCGTCCAGGACCTGCTGGAGCGCCTCGAACTCCTCGACGCACTTGCCGGAGCCGAGTGCGACGGAGTCCAGCGGGTTCTCCGCGATGAGCACCGGCATGCCGGTCTCACGGCGTAGTCGCTCGTCCAGGTTGCGCAGCAGCGCGCCGCCCCCAGTGAGAACGATGCCGCGGTCCATGATGTCACCGGCGAGTTCCGGCGGGCACTGGTCCAGTGTCGTCTTGACGGCGTCGATGATGGTGGAGACCGGCTCCTCGATCGCCTCGCGCACCTCGGCGGCCGAGATCACCACGGTCTTGGGGAGCCCGCTGACCAGGTCGCGGCCGCGGATCTCGCTGTGCTCCTCCTTGTCCCCCTCGGTGGGGTAGGCGGAGCCGATGGTCATCTTGATCTGCTCGGCGGAGCGCTCACCCAGGAGGAGCGAGTACTCCTTCTTGATGTGCTGGATGATCGCGTTGTCGAGCTCGTCGCCGGCCACCCGGATGGACTGCGCGGTGACGATGCCGCCGAGCGAGATGACGGCGACCTCGGTGGTGCCGCCGCCGATGTCAACGACCATGTTGCCGGTGGCCTCGTGGACCGGCAGCCCGGCGCCGATCGCCGCCGCCATCGGCTCCTCGATGATGTGCACCTGGCGCGCACCGGCCTGGGCCGACGCCTCGATCACCGCGCGGCGCTCGACCCCGGTGATGCCGCTGGGCACGCAGACCACGACCCGCGGACGGGCCAGGTAGCGGCGGCGGTGGATCTTCAGAATGAAGTACCGCAGCATCCGCTCGGTGATCTCGAAGTCGGCGATGACGCCGTCCTTGAGCGGACGGATGGCCACGATGTTGCCGGGCGTGCGCCCGATCATCTTCTTGGCCTCGGCTCCGACGGCGAGGATCCCACCGGTGTTGGTGTTGACCGCCACCACCGACGGTTCGTTGAGGACGATCCCTCGACCCCTGACGTACACCAGCGTGTTGGCCGTGCCGAGGTCGACAGCCATGTCACGACCAATGAACGACATGTTGTTCGCCATGGGGATGAGGGGCCTTCCCGAGCTCGCGGATGAGGGGGCGACGGCGGCACATGGCCGGGCGGATACGCCGACTCACGGGCCATCAGCTAGTGCTACTGCGACCATGAACGAAGCTGCCGTCGAGCAGTCACCATGGTAGCGACGGGACCTTTGTCGCCATTGTCCGTGCAGACGATCGGATATCCCGCCATTGGGACGCCGTGTGTCGAAGTTCGGTTCCGGATGGCTCAAGCAAGTGCCGTACGGATCCGGTGAAGAAGCTGTGCGGTGAGAAAAGTCGAATGTGCCTGGGGCTCAGGCGTGTCGCGGAAAGAAGATCTTGATCTCGCGCTCGGCGGAGTTCTCCGAGTCGGAGGCGTGGATCAGGTTCTCGCGGGTGATGGTCGCGAAGTCGCCCCGGATCGTGCCCGGGCCGGCCTCCAGCGGGTTGGTCTTGCCGGCGAGCAGTCGGATGCCCTCGATGACGCTCTCGCCCTCGACGATCATCGCGACGGACGGGCCGGACGACATGAACTCCATCAGCGGCGCGTAGAACGGCTTGCCGACGTGCTCGGCGTAGTGCTGCTCCAGGGTGGCCGCGTCCAGGGTGCGCAGCTCCATGGCCGCGATCCGCCAGTTCGCCTTGCGCTCGATCCGGGAGACGATCTCGCCGACCAGACCACGGGCCACGGCGTCGGGCTTGAGCAGGACCAGGGTGCGCTGGGACGACGAGGACATGGGGACGGCTCCCTGGGTTGCGATGTGATGATCGACACGAACACTACCCGAGCGGTGTGTGATCTTCCGCAGCGGGACTGCCTGTTCCGAGGCTGGGCCGTGACGACGGCTCGACCGGGCAGAGCGGAGGGAAAATCACCCGGCAGAGTGGCCGGTCCGGTCGTGCCTGCGCCTGAATGCAGGGGTGTGCTAGGCGGTTGCGCTCTGCGCCGCCGGGGCCGCCTGGTCCGCTTGGGTCTCGCGGGCGGCCTTGATCGTGTCGATCTTGCGGCCGTAGTGCACGGAGCACCACCACAGGCCCGCGAAGATCACGCCGAGTGCGTACATCATCCCCACAATCGCCCCACTGGCGATCAACGCGATCTGCAGCGCCCACCCGACCGTCACCGCGCCCTTGCGGTTCAGCACCCCGCAGAGCAGGACGCAGAGCGCCATGGCCGCGCCCGAGACGGACCACAGCGTGCCGCTGGACACATCCGACAGATGCATGGCGACGAGCGCGGCGAAGCCGATGACCATGGCTTCGCTGATGAGGGTGGTGGAGCAGAGCGTACGCACGCGGCAAGCTTAATCGCCGGTCCTGAACGCCTTGCAGCCGGGGAGGTAGCAGCTACCTCAGGGGCGCGGGGAACTGCGCGAGCAACCACCGGCATGCGGATGGCCCTGCTCGTTCGGCCTGCCACCCTGCGTGGGTGGCTTGTCGCGCAGTTCCTCGCGCCCCTGACAGTGCAACCACCGGCGGCAGCCACAGCCCCCGCGCCCTGGATAGTGCAACTACTTGCCGAGCAAGAGGCGGGCCTCGCCGATGGTGATGATGGAGCCGGTGATGAGGACGCCCGCGCCGCCGAGGTCGCCCTCCTCCTCGGCGAGGGTCACCGCGGCGTCGATCGCGTCGTCGAGGCGGGGCTCGACGTGGACGCGGTCGGGGCCGAAGACCTCGACCGCCAGCTCGGTCAGGCGGTCGACGTCCAGCGCGCGATGGGTCGAGTTCCGGGTGACCACGATCTCCGCCAGGACCGGCTCCAGCGCCTCCAGAACGCCGGTGACGTCCTTGTCGCCGCTCGGCGAGAAGACGCCGACCAGGCGGGTGAAGGCGAAGGCTTCGCCGATCGCCTCCGCCGTGGACCGGGCCCCGGCCGGGTTGTGGGCGGCGTCGAGGACGATCGTCGGGCTGCGCCGGACGACCTCCAGCCGGCCGGGCGAGCTGACGTCGACGAACGCGGCGCGGACCTTGTCGATGTCGAGCGGCTGGTCGTGCGCCGCCCCGACGCCGAAGAAGCCCTCGACCGCGGCCAGGGCCAGCGCGGCGTTCTGCGCCTGGTGCGCACCGTGGAGGGGGAGGAAGACCTCCTCGTACTCGTGCCCGCCGATCCCGCGAAGCGTGACCAACTGGCCACCGACCGCGACGTCACGGCGCACCACGCCGAACTCCATGCCCTCGCGGGCGACCGTCGCGTCGATCTCGACCGCGCGACGGAGGATCACCTCGGCGGCGTCCAGCGGCTGCTGGGCGACGACGGCCAGGCCGCCCTTCTTGATGATCCCGGACTTCTCCCCCGCGATCGCCGCGGTGGTGTCACCGAGCTTGTCGGTGTGGTCGAGGGCGATCGGCGTGATCACGGAGACGACCGCGTCGATCACGTTGGTCGCGTCCCAGGTACCCCCTATCCCGACCTCGATGACCGCCGCGTCGACCGGGGCGTCCGCGAAGCAGGCGTAGGCCATCGCGGTGACGACCTCGAAGAAGGACATCGGGTTGGGCTGCTGCGCGTCGACCATGGCGACGTACGGCTTGATGTCCTCGTAGGTCTGGACGAAGAGCTCGGGGCTGATCGGCTGGCCGTCGAGGGAGATGCGCTCGGTGATCGACTCGACGTGCGGGCTGGTGTAGCGGCCGGTGCGCAGCTCGAAGGTGCGCAGCAGCTGCTCGATCATGCGAGCGGTACTGGTCTTGCCATTGGTCCCGGTGATGTGGATGGACGGGTAGGACAGCTGGGGCTGGCCCAGGATGTCCATCAGTGCCTTGATCCGCTCCAGGGACGGGTCGATCTTGGTCTCAGGCCACTTGGCCACCAGTTCCGCGGTTACCGCGGTCAGCTCAGTGTCGCTCACGTCGCAAGTCTACGGAGCGAACGAAGGACCTTGGTCCCTAGTCGTTTGACGGTTGTCTTATGCAAAGTGGGCCAGATGTCCACAGTCATCGACAACGCACCGTATACGGCATTTCACCGGCGTCTTGCGCTGGCCTGCTCAGGCGGGCCACTGCTCGACGGCTACATCCTCAGCATCGTCGGCGTCGCCGTCACCGGCATGCAGCCCGAGCTCGGACTCAGCACGGCGGCCGTCAGCCTGATCGGGGCCTCCGCCCTGATCGGGATGTTCGTGGGGGGCGCAGTCTTCGGGGTGCTGACGGACAAGATCGGCCGCGAGGTGATGTACACCGCCGACCTGCTGGTCATGGTGGTCTGCTCCGTACTCTCGTTCTGGGCGGACCAGGTCTGGCTCATCGTCGCGCTCCGCTTCGTGCTGGGCATGGCGGTCGCAGCCGACTATCCGATCGCCACCTCACTCCTGGCGGAGTGGCTGCCCATCAAGGAACGCGGCAGGCTGCTCGGCAAGCAGATCGTCGCCTGGTACGCGGGCTCCGTGCTGGCGTACGTCGTCGGCTACTTCTTCCAGCAGTTCGGCGGCAACGGCAGCTGGCGCTGGATGCTGGCGAGCTCGGCCGTCCTCTGTCTCTTCTTCCTGGTCATCCGGCGCGGCTCGCCCGAGTCCCCCCTCTGGCTGGCCCAGCACGGGCGCGGCGAGGAGGCCGTCGCCGTGGTCCGCAAGCACCTCGGCCGCGAGGTCACCGTCGCCGAGCTGACGTCCGGTGGGACGGACGAGGCGACGGGCGAGCGGATCGGCGCAGGCTCGCTGCGGGTCCTGTTCAGCCCCGCCTACCGTCGCCGGACGCTCTTCTGCGGCCTGTTCTTCCTGTGCCAGGTGGCGCCGCTCTTCGCGATGCTGACCTTCGGCCCGGCCATCCTGGGCTCCTTCGGCCTGCCCGGCGGCACTGTGATGGACACCCTCGGCACCGGGCTGATCAGCCTGGTCTTCCTGGTCGGCTGCTACCCGGCGCTGCGCGCCATCGACACGCGCGGCCGGCGGCCCACGATCATCCTGTCCTTCGCTCTGATGATCGTCCCGCTGGTCTTCCTGGGCGTCTGGCCCACCGCCCCGGCGGCGCTGGCGCTGATCGCGCTGTGCGCGTACGCGTTCCTCTGCGGCGGTCCGAACGTGCTGGACTGGACGTATCCGAACGAGCTGTTCCCCACTCAGGTGCGGGCGACTGCCGTCGGTTTCGCGACGTCGGTGAGCCGGATCGGCGCGGCCGTCGGTACGTACCTGCTCCCGCTCTCCCTCAGCGGGCTGGGCATCGGCCCGACCATGCTGATGGCTGCCGCCTTGACCGCCGTGGGCCTGCTGGTCTGCGTGCTGTGGGCGGAGGAGACGAAGGGCGTCGGCCTACAGACGTCGTCCCAGACCCCGGCTGAGCCGGAACTAGTCAACGCGTAAGTAGTTGCACTACCTCAAGGGGCACGGGGAACTGCGCGAGCAACCACCCTGTGCGAATGGCCCTGCTCGCTGAGCGACTCACCACACTGGGTGGCTTGTCGCGCCCACGCGGCGGAGCCGCACATCAGCAGAGCCCCGCGCCCCTAGATAGTGCAACCACCTGCGGCAGCACAAGCACCGCTAGGTGCTGCAACTAGCCCTGGGGAAGCGCCGCCAGCTGGGCGGTCAAGCGCTCGATGTCCTCGCCCGCCTTCGTCAGGCGCCCGCGGATCTTCTCCACCGCCGCCGGGGCCGCCTTCGCCACGAAGGCCTCGTTCGACAGCTTCGCGGTCGCCTGCGCCAGCTCCTTCTCCGCTGCGGCGAGGTCCTTGCCGAGCCGCTTGCGCTCGGCCTCGACGTCGATCGCGCCGGAGAGGTCCAGCGCGACCGTCGCGCCCGCGATCGGGAGGGTGGCCGTCGCGTGGAAGCCGTCCTCCGCCGGGGTGAGGCGGGCCAGGGAGCGGAGCGCGCCCTCGTGGGCGACCAGCGGGGTGCCGGCCAACTCCAGCTTGGCTGCCACCTTCTGGCCCGGCTTGAGACCCTGGTCGGCGCGGAAGCGGCGGACCTCGGTGATGACCTGCTGCAGCAGCTCGATCTCCTTCTCCGCCGTCGTGTCGCGGAAGCCGCTGTCGGACGGCCACTCCGCCACAACCACCGACTCCCCGCCGGTCAGCGTCGTCCAGAGCGTCTCCGTCACGAACGGCGTGATCGGGTGGAGCAGACGCAGCGTCACGTCCAGCACCTCGCCGAGCACGCGACGCGTCGCGTCCGCCGCCGGGCCGCCCTCGGCCAGCGTGGACTTGGTGAGCTCGACGTACCAGTCGAAGACCTCGTCCCAGGCGAAGTGGAACAGCGCGTCCGTCAGCTTGGCGAACTGGTAGTCGTCGTAGAGCGCGTCCACCTCGGCGACGGTGGTGTTCAGCCGCGACAGGATCCAGCGGTCCGCCGCGCTCAGCTGCTCCGCGGCCGGGAGCGGGCCCTCGACCGTCGCGCCGTTCATCAGCGCGAAGCGGGTGGCGTTCCAGACCTTGTTGCAGAAGTTGCGCGAGCCCTGGACCCAGTCCTCGCCGATCGGCACGTCCGTGCCGGGGTTGGCGCCGCGCGCCAGCGTGAAGCGGAGCGCGTCCGCGCCGTAGGCGTCCATCCAGTCCAGCGGGTTGACCGCGTTGCCGAAGGACTTCGACATCTTCTTGCCGAACTGGTCGCGGACCATGCCGTGCAGGGCGATGGTGTGGAACGGCGGGGTGCCGTCCATCGCGTAGAGGCCGAACATCATCATCCGGGCGACCCAGAAGAAGAGGATGTCGTACCCGGTGACCAGCACGGACGTCGGGAAGAACTTCTCCAGCGTGGGGGTCTGCTCGGGCCAGCCCAGCGTCGAGAAGGGCCACAGGCCGGAGGAGAACCAGGTGTCGAGGACGTCGGTGTCCTGGTGCCAGCCCTCGCCCGTCGGGGCCTCGTCGTTCGGGCCGACGCAGACGACCTCGCCGTTGGGGCCGTACCAGACCGGGATCCGGTGGCCCCACCACAGCTGACGCGAGATGCACCAGTCGTGCAGGTTGTCGACCCAGGCGAAGTAGCGGGACTCCATCTCCTTCGGGTGGATCTGGACGCTGCCGTCGCGGACCGCGTCACCCGCGGCCTTGGCCAGCGGGGCGACCTTGACCCACCACTGCATGGAGAGGCGCGGCTCGATGGTGGTCTTGCAGCGCGAGCAGTGGCCGACGCTGTGGGTGTAGGGGCGCTTCTCGGCGACGATCCGGCCCTCGGCGCGCAGCGCGCCGACGATCGCGGAGCGGGCCTCGAAGCGGTCCAGGCCGAGGAACGGGCCGTGGACCGTGATCACGCCGTGCTCGTCGAGGACCGCGATGGACGGCAGGCTGTGGCGCTGGCCGATCTCGAAGTCGTTCGGGTCGTGCGCGGGCGTCACCTTCACGGCGCCGGTGCCGAACTCCGGGTCGACGTGGACGTCGGCGACGATCGGGATCCGACGGCCCGTCAGCGGCAGCTCGATCTCGGTGCCGACCATGTGCCTGTAGCGCTCGTCGTCCGGGTGGACGGCCACGGCGGTGTCGCCGAGCATCGTCTCGGCACGCGTGGTGGCGACGACGATGCTGTTCTCGCCCTCGCCGTAGCGGATGGAGACGAGCTCGCCGTCGTCCTCCTGGTACTCCACCTCGATGTCGGAGATCGCGGTGAGGCAGCGCGGGCACCAGTTGATGATGCGCTCGGCGCGGTAGATCAGCTCGTCGTCGTAGAGCCGCTTGAAGATGGTCTGGACGGCCTGCGAGAGGCCCTCGTCCATGGTGAAGCGCTCACGCGACCAGTCCACGCCGTCGCCGAGGCGGCGCATCTGACCGCTGATCTGGCCGCCGGACTCGGCCTTCCACTGCCAGACGCGGTCGACGAAGGCCTCCCGGCCCAGGTCGTGGCGGGACTTGCCCTCCTTGGCGAGCTCGCGCTCGACCACGTTCTGGGTGGCGATACCGGCGTGGTCCATGCCGGGCTGCCAGAGCACCTCGTAGCCCTGCATCCGCTTACGGCGGGTCAGCGAGTCGATGATGGTGTGCTCGAAGGCGTGGCCCAGGTGCAGCGAGCCGGTGACGTTCGGCGGCGGGATGACGATGGTGTACGGCGGCTTCTCGCTCTTCTCGTCCGCCGCGAAGTAACCGCGCTCTACCCAGCGCTCGTAGAGCGGCCCCTCTACCTCGGCCGGCGTGTACTGCGTCGGCAACGTTTCGAGGGCGCTTTCGTCCCCGGTCTGGGCGGGGCGCTGGTTCATGTCGGTCACGACGGCAAGTTTAGGGGGCTGCCGAGCCTGGTCACGAACCGCAGGGAAGTAACGGAGAGCCTCGTTCGTGCGCCGTGGTCCGACCCGTCACACTGGTGTGCTGACATTGGTCGGCCGGCGGGCACAGCCGTGGCGGCACAACGGTGAGGAGCAAAGGTGAGCGAGGACCCGGGCGCGGCGCGTCGGGCGCGGATGGATGCGTTGCGCGCCCAGGAGGCGGCCAGGGCACAGCGGCAGAAGCTGCTGATCTTCGGTGGCGGGGGCCTGGTGGTCCTGGTCGTCGTCGGTCTGGTGCTGTGGCTGACCCTGGGCAACTCGTCCAGCAGCAAGAGCAGCACGGCGAGTGCCGCCAGCAGCGCCGGGTTCTGCGGGAACGTCGCCGCAGGCAGCCCGAACAACAAGCAGTGGCCGAACCCGCCTGCGCTGAGCATCGACACCAAGGCGACCTACACCGCCACCCTGAAGACCTCCTGCGGCGACATCGGCGTCAAGCTGGATGCGCAGCACGCGCCGCAGACGGTCAACAGCTTCGTCTTCCTGGCGCAGCAGGGCTTCTTCGACCACACCAAGTGCCACCGTCTGACGACGGCCGGCATCTACGTGCTGCAGTGCGGCGACCCGACCGGCACCGGCACGGGCGGCCCCGGCTACAAGTTCAACGACGAGTACCTGAGCGACCCGGCGATCCAGGGCGGCACGTACCCGGCGGGCACGCTGGCCATGGCCAACTCCGGTCCGAACACCAACGGTTCGCAGTTCTTCCTGGTCTACAAGGACAGCCAGCTGTCGGCGAACTACACGCCGTTCGGCACCATCACCAGCGGGCTGGACATCCTCGACCACGTCGGCGCCGACGGCAGCGACAACTCCAACGGCCAGGGCGACGGTCATCCCAACGACAACGTCGTGATCAACAGCGTTACGGCGGTCAAGCAGTAACAGCCGGGTGCGGCAGGAAGGGCCCGGGGCGTTTCGCCCCGGGCCCTTCTTGCTGTGCCTGTTACGCGCTACGCGCTCTTCTCGCGGCGCTCACGCTGGCCGCGGATGTCGCGCGGGACCAGCGTCGGGTTCACGTGCTCCAGCACGACCTGCTCGTCGACGACCACGCGGGCGACGTCCTTGCGCGAGGGGACCTCGTACATCACGGACATCAGCACCTCCTCCATGATCGCGCGCAGGCCGCGGGCGCCGGTGGAGCGCTTGATCGCCTGGTCGGCGATGGCCTCCAGGGCCTCGGCGGTGAACTCCAGCTCGACGCCGTCCAGCTCGAACAGCCGCCGGTACTGCTTGACCAGGGCGTTCTTCGGCTCGGTCAGGATCTGCAGCAGCGCCTCGCGGTCCAGGTTGTGGACCGAGGTGATCACCGGCAGACGGCCGATGAACTCGGGGATCATGCCGAACTTGACCAGGTCCTCCGGCATGACCTCGCGGAACATGTCGCTGGAGTCGATCTCGTGCTTGGAGCGGATGGTCGCGCCGAAGCCGATGCCCTTCTTGCCGGCCCGGCCCTCGATGATCCGCTCCAGACCGGAGAAGGCACCGCCCACGATGAACAGCACGTTCGTCGTGTCGATCTGGATGAACTCCTGGTGCGGGTGCTTGCGCCCGCCCTGCGGCGGCACCGAGGCCGTCGTGCCCTCCAGGATCTTCAGCAGCGCCTGCTGCACGCCCTCGCCGGAGACGTCACGCGTGATCGACGGGTTCTCGCTCTTGCGGGCGACCTTGTCGATCTCGTCGATGTAGATGATCCCCGTCTCGGCCTTCTTGACGTCGTAGTCGGCCGCCTGGATCAGCTTGAGCAGGATGTTCTCGACGTCCTCGCCGACGTAACCGGCCTCCGTCAGCGCGGTGGCGTCCGCGATGGCGAACGGGACGTTGAGCATCCGGGCGAGGGTCTGCGCCAGCAGCGTCTTGCCGGAGCCGGTGGGGCCCAGCAGCAGGATGTTGGACTTGGCGAGCTCGATGCCGTCGTCGCGGCCGTGCTTGCCGTTCTCCCCTGCCTGAACGCGCTTGTAGTGGTTGTAGACAGCCACCGAGAGCGACTTCTTGGCCGACTCCTGGCCCACCACGTAGCCGTCGAGGAACTCGTAGATCTCGCGGGGCTTGGGCAGCTCCTCGAAGCGGACCTCCGAGGTCTCCGCCAGCTCCTCCTCGATGATCTCGTTGCACAGGTCGATGCACTCGTCGCAGATGTACACGCCGGGCCCGGCAATGAGCTTCTTCACCTGCTTCTGGCTCTTGCCACAGAACGAGCACTTGAGCAGGTCGCCACCGTCACCGATGCGTGCCACGAGGTGCTTCCCCTTCGCCAACGGCTCCCTGGGGGACGGAGCCTGGTGCTTGGTATCCGACGGTACTCCGCCAGGACCCCCGATTCGCCGTCTTCGGCGGTTCCCACTTCCGCCCTGGGCGAATATCCGGCTCACGACCGGACAACGGAACGACGGAACGATAAGTCGGTACTGACGATGGTGCCAGGCCCTGCCCCCGGCTCCAAGAGCCGGGGGCGGTCTGGCTGCGTGGTACTGGTCTCAGCTACCCGCTGCTGCTCAGTCCTGCAGGGAGTTCTTGCGAGTGGAGACGATCTGGTCGACGAAGCCGTACTGGAGCGCCTCCTCGGCCGTGAGGATCTTGTCGCGCTCGATGTCCTCGCTGATCTCCTGCTGGGTCTTCTTGGAGTGCTTGGCCAGCAGCTCCTCCAGCAGTTCGCGCATGCGCTGGATCTCGTGCGCCTGGATCTCCAGGTCGGAGACCTGGCCGCGGCCGGTCTCGGTGTACGGCTGGTGGATCAGCACGCGGGCGTTCGGCAGCGCCATGCGCTTGCCCGGCGTACCGGCGGCCAGCAGCACGGCGGCGGCCGAGGCGGCCTGGCCCATGCAGACCGTCTGGATGTCGGGCTTCACGAACTGCATCGTGTCGTAGATGGCCGTGAGCGCGGTGAAGGAGCCGCCGGGCGAGTTGATGTACATGGAGATGTCCCGGTCCGGGTCCATCGACTCCAGGCAGAGCAGCTGCGCCATGATGTCGTTCGCCGAGACGTCGTCGACCTGGGAGCCCAGGAAGATCACGCGCTCCTCGAAGAGCTTGGCGTACGGGTCGTACTCACGGATGCCCTGCGAGGTGCGCTCGACGAAGCGCGGAATGATGTAGCGGCCCTCGGCACGCATGTCCTCCATGCGCGCCTTGGCACTGTCGAGGCTGGGGATGTTCATCGGGTCTTCCGTCCTCCGGAACGATGGTCTGTGGTGGTTGGTGCGACCGACGCGGCGCTCAGGCGCCGGTGCCGCCGCCACCGGGGACGTCCGCGGCGCTGTGCATGATGTTGTCGATCAGGCCGTACTCCTTGGCCTCGACCGGCGTGAACCAGCGGTCGCGGTCGGAGTCCTTGGTGATCTGATCCGTCGTCTGACCGCTGTGCTCGGCGATCAGTTCGGCCATCCGGTGCTTGAGGCGGACCAGCTGCTGGGCCTGGATGCGGATGTCCGTCGCGGAGCCGCCGAGGCCCGCCGAGGGCTGGTGCATCAGGATCTCGGCGTTCGGCAGCGCGAAGCGCTTGCCCTTGGCGCCGGCGGTGAGCAGGAACTGGCCCATCGAGGCGGCCATGCCCATCGCGATGGTGACCACGTCGTTCTTGATGTACTGCATGGTGTCGTAGATCGCCATGCCGGCGGTGACCGAGCCGCCCGGAGAGTTGATGTAGAGGAAGATGTCCTTTTCCGGGTCGGCCGCGAGCAGCAGGAGCTGCGCGGTGATCCGGTTGGCGATGTCGTCGTCGACCTGCTGGCCGAGGAAGATGATGCGCTCGTTGAGCAGACGGTTGTAGACCTGGTCCCCCAGTCCGCCACCGCTGATGTCACCGGCGGCACGGGGAGTCACAAGCCCGGGCATCGAGATCTGCGGAATCGTCACGTATCCACCTGCTCGTTGTTGGCACGACAGCTGATCGTCGAAGACAGCCGTCACAGCGTTTCCACCGACCCTAACGCGCGGGACTTGCCTGGCCATCCCTCACACCGACCTGTTCGCTTTGAGCGTCACGTGTGCGGACCAGCGCGTCGCGCTTCGGGCCTCCGGATCGGATACGGCAGGGCCCGGACCGCGCACTGCGGTCCGGGCCCTGCCGGTGTTCGTCAGGTACTGACGTCCAAGGGGGCTCAGGCCTCCTCGGTCTCCTCAGCCTCGACCACGACGGTCTCGACGGCCTCGGAGATCTCGTCGTCGGCGTCCTCGTCGTCCTCGAAGTCGACGACCTCGCCGTTGGTGTCGACGACCTTGGCGGCCTCGACCACGGACGCCAGCGCCTTTCCACGGACGACCTCACCGACGAGCAGCGGCACCTGGCCACCCTGGACGACCTGCTGGGCGAACTCGTCCGGGGTCATGCCGGAACCGGCGGCGCGGCGCAGCAGGTGCTCGGTGAGCTCCTCCTGGCTGACGTTCAGCTCCTCCTTGGCGGCGATCGCGTCGAGGACGAACTGGGTCTTGATGCCCTTCTTGGCCTGCTCGTCGAGCTCGGCGTCGAACTCCTCGGCGGTCTTCTCCTGCAGCTTCAGCCAGGCGTCCATGTCGATGCCCATCTGGGGCAGCTGGTGGTGCTCCAGGTTGTGCTTGCGGGTCTCGATCTCGTCCGCGAGCAGCTTCTCCGGGTACGGCATGTCGACGAGCTCGAGCAGCGCGTCGAGGACCTTCTCCTGGGCCTGGGTGGCCTGGTCGAACTCCTTCATGCGGGCGAGCCGCTTGCGGGAGTCGTCCTTCAGCTCGTCCAGGGTGTCGAACTCGCTGGCCATCTGGGCGAACTCGTCGTCCAGGGCGGGGAGCTCCTTCTCCTGCACCGCGGTGACCGTGACGGTGACCTCGGAGTCCTTGCCCGCGGCGGAACCGCCCTTGAGCTCGGTGGTGAAGGTGGCGGTGCCGCCGGCCTCGAGGCCGATGACGGCCTCGTCGATGCCGTCCAGCAGGCGGCCGGAGCCGATCTCGTAGGTCACGCCGGTGGCGGTGCCGTCCTCGGGGACGTCACCGTCGACCTTGGCCGTCAGGTCCACGACGACGATGTCGCCCTCGGCAGCGGCGCGCTCGACGGCGTTGACCGAGGCGAAGCGCTCGCGGAGCTGCTCCAGGCTCTTCTCGAGGTCCTCGTCGGTGACCTCGATCGCGTCGACGGTGACCTCGATGGTGTCGAACTCGGGGAGCGTGACCTCGGGACGGATGTCCACCTCAGCGGTGAACTTCAGGTCGCCGCCGTCGGCAAGCTTCTCGACGCCCTCGATCTCGGTGATCTCCGGCTGGCCGAGGACGTCGATCTTGCCCTCTTCGACAGCCTGACCGTAGAACTTCGGCAGCGCGTCGTTGACGGCCTCCTCCAGCACGGCACCGCGGCCGAAACGCTGGTCGATGACGCGAGCCGGGATCTTGCCCTTACGGAAACCCGGAACCGTGACCTGCTGGTTGATCTTCTTGTACGCCGCGTCGAGGCTGGGCTTGAGCTCCTCGAAGGGCACCTCGACGGTGAGTCGAACCCGGGTCGGGTTCAGAGTCTCCACGGCGCTCTTCACGGTTGGGTCTCCTTGGGGGCTTTACGGGTCGGTGTGTCCGCCCCGGCCCGCATTCTCGGGCGCGCGGCGAGACGGGTGATGCGTCTTGGTGACTATCGCCCGCCGGGCAGGTGGTTGGTTCGCCTTCGCAGACGCCACCAGCGTCCCATCCTACCGGCTACCACATGCGCCTTCGCCCCGGTGTCAGCGGAGACCATCGCCGCTGCGTTTTCGCAGCTCAGCGGGGGTGGGAAGGAGAATCCCAGAAAATTGGTCGGGGTGACCGGATTCGAACCGACGACCTTCCGCTCCCAAAGCGGACGCGCTACCAAACTGCGCCACACCCCGTACGTCTTTCGCTTGGCGAGACGTAGCGTACATGGTCGACCACGTCGTCCCGAGCGATTTACCGCGCACCGCGGCGCGGGTCTTCGCGGGGGCCGTTCCGCAGGTCGCCGCGCATGTCGTTGCGCAGGTCGTTGCGCATGTCGTTGCGCATGCCGTCGTCCATGTCGCGGAAAGGGTCGTCGCGCATGTCGTCGATCAAGTGGTGTGCATGGGCCGCCCCGCGTCCGCTACCCTGTTCCCCGAACGGCACTCGCGGGCGTAGCTCAATGGTAGAGCCCTAGTCTTCCAAACTAGCTACGCGGGTTCGATTCCCGTCGCCCGCTCCAACAGGATCGGCCCCAGCTCAGCGACTTGATCGCTGGACTGGGGCCGATCTTCGTTCCGGGATCTACTCCCCCGGCGTGCGCGTTGCGTGCCCCCTGCGTGCCCGTTCCGGCCGGGGCCGCGCTTCATACCGTCGACGATCCGTGCGTTCAGCGCGTCGGCGATGGCGCGCTGCCGTTCCTCGGTGTCGTGCTGGTGGATCAGCGCGGCCCGGGTGGTGCTGTGGCCGAAGCGGGCCATCAACTCTTTGATGCAACTCTTTGGTGCTGGCTCCGGTCGAAGCAGTAGGGGTGTTCTCGGTGTGCCGAAGGGCGACGCCGGAAGCGCTCCAAAGTGCCGAACTGTTCGGCGACCTGAATGACGGTCAGCAGGCGATCAGCCGATGAGCGAGACCGTGGACGCTTCGGCGGCGGATGCCGTGGACGACCAGTTGACCGGGATGCGAAGCGCCGCCAGGACAGGCCGGCAGTGGACCTTGCTCAGAGGCGGCGGGCCGTGTTGGGGCTGATGTTGGGGAAGACGGCCCCGAAGACGGGGGCGAGGACCAACCCCATCATGTTGGTGAAGCCGAGGTGATCGTGCCACACCGTCAGTGCGGCAGCGCTGTGGTGGAGAAGGATGTCGAAGGGGCCGACGCCAAGATCCTTCGCAGTGAGCAGCGCAAAGCCCGCGTACTGGCCCAGAAACGTTGCGGCCAGTGAGCATGCGGAGCTCACCGCTGACGTCACGACGCCGCCGCAGCCACGGCGGTTGACCGCTGTGCCGATCGCTCCACCAATGATTGCGCCTATCCATCCATAGATGGTTTGGGTGGTATCGATGACGAGCGCATAGGCCACGGCGCAGAGCACCATGGAGACCAAGGCGGTGACCACACCCATGGCGACGTTGCCCTTGGTCGCCACTGGAGGGGGGATAGGGGCAGCTGTGGCCTTGCTTCTAACGCTCTCGCTCATTGGTTGTCTCCGTGGGACTTGTGACCGGGCGGCGGCATGTTAGCAGCGAGAGGCGAGCTTGATCACCGGGTTTTCTGCGCGATGAGCGGCCAAGTGTCTGTGCCAGGAGAACCGATCCGACTGGGGCACTGGGTCGTGCCATTCACGTGCCAGAAGCAGCGGGGAACGCCGGGGCACGGCAGAGATCACCGGGGAGCAGACATGCGAAAGGCCCTGGACCGATTTTGCTGTTCACAGGGCCTTCCGGCTTCCACGTGGCGGGTGCAGGGTTCGAACCTGCGTAGCTTGCGCGACAGATTTACAGTCCGATCCACCTGAGCACTGGACGAGCAGCTGACCTGCGCGGTCATGCTCGCGACTGCCTACGCAGGGCCGTGCCGTCCACCACACGTCCAGATCTTGCTCCGTCCAACTCCGCTTCGCCGCAAGCCCAGCCCACTCAACTCACCTCTGCCAACGCCGTCAGGATCCCCGCCTGGCTTCAGTCGGTAGCTCCATCGCCGCCGGCAACCAGCTCCGCGTCCCCTACTACCTGTTGCAGATCCGCACCTGGAGCCGCAGTCTCAGGCCAGTCGCCCCTGGTCCGCACCACAAATGTCCTCTCAATGTCCTCCCAATAGGCACTTTCTGTGATCCACGTCACACCACAGCGCCCTCCTTTTGGTAGGACACTGCGCGGTGATCGCCGGCACGCGAAGTGCCCACCGGCTAGACCTGGGCCTTGCTCTCGACGACGGGCGTTGTTGCCGCCGGACAGTCGAGGCTATTTGTAGGAACCCGACAGGACATTCAAAGGACCTCAAGAGGACTTTCTTTCTTTATCGAGGTCGATGGAAGATCACTTCATTGCGGACCTGTCGAGAGTCGCTAAGGTGATAGCGAACGGCCATGGGGCGCTGAGAGATTGAGCGGCCCCCCGTCCTACCGGGAGGCCGCTCATGCACCCGCACTGACATCACTCAGGAGGCGCTCCCTATGACCGTACGACCCTCCGACCCTCAGGACCAGCCTCACTGGCCCTCGGGTCCGACCCTCCTCGTCATCACGGCCAGCATGCTCGCATTCGTGCTTGCCTTGCTCATCCCGATCCTTGGAACGCCACTGGTCGCAGCGACAGGCGTTGCCGTGGCTGCTCGCAAGCGAGACTGATCCACCAACTGTGCGGGTGGGGCGGTCGGTGTGACCGCCCCACCGTGTGCCCGCAGGGTGGCGGCACCGTTGCTGGACTGCCGGTTCAGGCCTCTGAGCCATCGTGAACCAGTACTGCGGCGATCCGGCTCGGAACGGCCCGGTCATCGCCAGGCCCTCAGCTGGATCGCCTTCTCCGCAACCGCCAGCGCGCTCGGGTCGGCGGCACTTACCCTCGCGTTCCACGCTCTGGTCAGCGTAAGGGCTGTTGCAGGACCTGCGAGAGCACCGATGAGCGGAAAGCCAGGCGTGCAACTCGGTGGCGGTGCGCACACGCCACCACCATCATCGTGGAATGGCAGAACCTGATTACGCCCAAGGACTTGAGCGCTTGCACGCCCTCATCAGTGGGGACCTGCACGAACACATCGACCCCCTGAGTCGCCCGGCCATCGTCGGCTGGGGTTGGTTCTTTCAGATCGTCCACCAGCTCTACGCCGTGCAGCGAGGCCATCAAGATGGGCACTGCGGCTCCGGCGCGCCCAATCGCCGTTCCGCGTTCGAGCATGCGCTTTCGCTGTTCTGGCTCGTTGACTTGGGAGACGACGCGGTCGACATCCTCAATCGGGCGCTGCAGGAGGACCAGAAGCAGCTAGCGAACCTCGTCAAGGCTGCAGGGCTAGAGCAGAAGGTCTCCGAGGAGGCTTACCAGGTCTTGTGGGGAACGATCGCAGAGTCCATCCCCTCGCACCCCGAAGAGGGAACCCGGAAGATCAGCCAGCTGTTGAAGAAGTACGACCTCAAGGAGCTGGCCACGTACTACTGCGTCGAGTCCCGCTTTGCTCATCCGACGCTGAGCAGCGCGCAGATGTTCTTCGCTGACAGGGGCGAGACTTATGAACTGCATCAGTTGCCCCGGTTCGAAGAAGCCATCCCGTGCCATCAGTTCTGCGTTCAGATTCTCTTTGACTCGATGCACGCCTTCAACCGGCTGATGCTCGGACAGCCCTGGTCTGCTGCACTGCAGGAGATTGCGGAGGAGTACGGGCTCACGCTTCCGATCTACGGCGACGCCCAGACCCCCGACGCTTAGCAGGAGGCCCGACACCTGCAGTCGGCACACCGACCCCATCCCACTTGTGCTCAACGAGCCGTCCGGGTGGAGTCCCTAACTTCTGCCTCGCTTCGGCTGACCGCCCCTCAGCACTATACGCCGTTCGTCGTGGCAGGCGCAGTCGCAGCCGGTGACGTAGTCGCGAATGCGATACACGCCGACCGGGCACACGTGCTTCTGGACGGTGTCCGCTGCCGCATGGCACTCGCCGAAGAACGATTGCGCTGGGGCCTCCCAGGTTCGTTCCTCGCCCAGCTCGGGGAGCGTGAATTCGCCGACCGGCGGATACGGCGGCCGCGGCACGATCGTCCTCGGCTCCTGGTCCCGTCGCGGTCCCGCGCTCACGGGTTGACCTCCAACGGCCGGGCCATCGCGAACAGCTCGGCCCGGCGGGTGAGCATGTCCTCGGCGTCTTGGCGGTCGTCGAACGCCAACGGGTAGCCATCGCCGTCCGCCATCAACTTGCCGCCCTCGCGGACACGGAACGTGTTCCAGCGTTCGTCGTACTCCACGGTGGCGCTCACGTCGCGCCCACCTCCCCCTCGGCCTGGTGGCAGGTGCAGCCGCAGGCGACAGGCACCCAGCCGAGCGCGTGGTACCGGTAGCCGGGTGCCCCGCACTGTTGGTGCAGGTCGGGCCAACGGCCTGCGCCGACCTTGCAGGCGGGTGTCAGGTACGGGCGCGGCAGAGGGCTCGAACTACGTGGAGCTGCGGGCGCTGGGTCCGCCAGGGAGGAAGCGGTAACCGTCATGCCTCGGAAGGTAGAAGCGGCCGAATTGAGCCCTCAACGAACTTGCGGCGACTTGCGCGTGGTCACCCCAGAGCCTGAATCGCTGCCCCGATCAGCTTCCGCGCGTTGCCGCCGAACACAGCCATCCGGGACAGCTCCTGAAACGTCGTCGAGTACATCTCGACCTCGTGCGGCTGCGTGATTGTCAGGAATGCCGACACGAGCTCCACGTTCACTTGCTCCTGGTCGAAGACCCAGAAGTCCTCGACTGGCCAGAGGCCGGAGCGGTCTGCGGAGAACGGCACTACGCCGAGGCTGACCGACGGCAGCGCGGCCACAGCGAGGAGGTGCCCGAGTTGCTCAGCCATCGTCTCCTGCGAGCCGATGCGGTGCCGCAGGACGCCCTCTTCGAGGATGACCGCGAACCGTCTTCCGCCGGCGCGGAGTACGTCGGCCTTGGCCACCCGCACGCGCACGGCCTCGTCCAGGTCGTCGGGCAGTTGGCGGCGGTCGCGGATCGCGGTCAGCAGCGCCCGGATGTACGCCTCGGTCTGCAATGGGCCGGGGATCAGCCAGGAGGCGTACGCGCGGAAGTGCCGAGTGCGTTCCCACAGCGGGAGAACGGACTCCTGGGCGCGCTTCAGGCCGGTGCGTTCCATGCGGCGCCACTCGACGTACATGCCCTCGATGCCGCGCGCCACGGCGATCAGATCCGGGGTCTGGTCTGAGACGTGGCAGTGGGTGGCCCAGGCCCGCAGATCCTCGTCCGAGGGCGTCATCTTGCCGTGCTCGATACGGGAGGACTTCGACTCGTGCCAGCCACACAGGGCGGCCAGTGCCCGCGCGGTGAGCCCGGCGTCGAGCCGGAGTTCGCGCAGACGCTGGCCGAGGGCCTCGCGTGCCTGATTGACGCTGCTGGACGATGACACGGGTTCAGCTTGTCGTCCCGCCTACCGCGGGTGGTAGTCCTCGTGGGGAGTAGCGCGCTCCCACACGGCCTCGAACGCCACCTTGCACAGGGCGACCGTCTCCGGCTCGGTGACGAGTTCCTCGCCCGTCATCGTGCCGTCGCCGGCGAACAGGTTGAACAGGACCGTCTCGCCGTCGAACAGCCAGTAGTCGTTCCCCGGCAGCGCGAGCCCAGAGGCCAGTTGGCGGGGCAGCCAACGTACTTGCTCACCGGCCTTGATGTTGTGGCCGGCGGTGACGTCGTACTCATAGCGGATGTAGTCGCTGACCGGCTCCGACACGATCCGCGCCCGTCGGATCTCTACGCCTCGGACAGTGGTCTGCGCGACCAGGTCGAACCAAGAACACCACCGCTCGGCTGGGTCGAAGCGCCGGCCCTGGTTCCAGTCCTCGAAGTCCGCGTCCCGCGAGTACTCGTCCCTCATCTCCAGGTGCACGGCGGAGTGGCGGGCGGCGCGGAACAGGGCTTCAAACTGCGCCACCGTTGACCTCCGGGAAGAACTGCATCATGCGCTTGGGGAACTCGATGACGTCCTCGTGGCCAGGGATGTTCATCTGCGCGCGCCTGGCGGGGTCGGTGACCTTCCAGCCTTGCAGCAGGTAGTTTCCTGTCTCGTCGTCGAAGTAGACGGTGGGGCTACCGTTGTTCGGGCTGTCGGGGTCCTTGCCGAGCATGTGCAGGGCCATGACGGTGCCTCCGCTCTGGTTCGGGGTGTGTGATCGAGCTTGCACCCTGCGTGCTTGGCGGGCCAGGAGTATGCGGAAACTTGCGGCATCGAGCGCTGGCGCGGCGTTGCCTACTGTCCGGGTGACCCTGGCGCGCCCTACTACGAGCGGACCGGCATCGGGGTCCGAGTCGACCGCCTCACCGGCGTGTACAAGAACGTAGCGCGGGGCGTTGTGGCGCTGGTGTTCCTCTGCCACCCCGAGGGCGGGCAAGCCCAACTGTCCGACGAGTCCACTGCGGTGGAATGGCTCATTCCAGCAGAGGTGATCAACAGGATGGGGACGGTGTTCGCCATCCGGGTTCTCGATGCCATCGCCGAGGGCGAGAGTGCTGTGATCCGGACGCATGACGGGCGAGTCATTCTCGACTGATCCGGGCCGTGATCCGGGAGCTGTGATGACTTTCTCTACTTAATCAAGACGACCACACCGCGCACAGCGCGGCGCGGCCCGCCCCCGCCGCTCGGGCGCGCTCCTGTCTTCGCCCCACACGCCCGGCGGCGAGGCGGCCCGCCGTACAACGACGAGGCCACCCCAGTAGGAAACCCCTGCGAGGGACGGTCGCTGACGCGCTCTGGCAGGCCGATGTGCCAGTGCCTCCGGCGGGGATCTCAGGCTCCGGGATGGCCACGCCCGTGCCAAAAGTGCCGGCCGTTGTGGGCTGAGGAGGGGACTGCCATCCCGCCAGCCATCGACCCAGGCAAAAGCCGAGCAGACTTGCCCCTTGGGGTCCAGGTCGTTCGTACAGTGGCGCGCTCCACCTGGACCCCAAGGGGCAAGCCCGCTCCACGAATGTGTGGGTCGACGGCAGACGGGATGGCAACAGGCACGGGTGTGGCGAATGTGCAGGGCTCGGCGAAACGTCACCCCGGGGAGGGAGGTATTTCCGCAAAAGGCAGAATCCGGGCCTTGTTCGGCGGCCCGATTGGAGCCCCGACTCTGGTCAAAGGCTTGTCCTGGAGCTCACCGATCAGTTGGATGATCTGCATGTTCAGTCAGTTCAATCAGCCTCACAGAGGCACCTTTGAGCAGCGCATCAGCCCCTATCCGATGTGGACACCCCGGAGCAGGTTGGAGCGCTTCAATCGGGCGAAGACAGACTCCGGTTGGCCACTGTTGATCGCCAACCTCCTGTGCTCTGGCGCATGCGCTGTCCTCTTCCTAGAAGTAGCCAAGCCGATCAGCCTCTTGTGCTACGTCGCCAGCATGGGCCTCATGGCAAACGGCCTCAGGACTATCTACGTCATGATTTGCGTCGCTAGAGGCGAAACTGACCGCTTGGCACCAGGATGCACCCCAGCCCCGGCTGAGGATGTAGCGCCGTAGAGCCGAAGAGAGAGGGGTGGTTTTGGAGCTGCACGAAGCCCTGGCACATCGTGCGGAGGCCTCTTCTGAGCCACCCCCCTTGATCGCGTCGCACCTTTTCTGAGGCGGCTGTCCGATCGATCGAGCGCCACCCTAGACGTTGCCTCTGACACTGCCGCCAAAAGCCCGGAGGCCGCCGCTCGGTGCCGTGCCATTCACGTGCCAGAAGCAGCGGGGAACACCGGGGTGTGACGGAGATCATCGGGGAGCGGACATGCGAAAGGCCCTGGACCGATTTTGCTGGTCGCAGGGCCTTTCGGCTTCCACGTGGCGGGTGCAGGGTTCGAACCTGCGTAGCTTGCGCGACAGATTTACAGCCTCATGTGAGACGGTGGCTCAGCCTGCCTTAGCTGCGTACACGTCGGTCAAGACCATCGTCAGGATCCACGCAGCCGAAACCGCGAGGATGCCGTACTTGACGACGCGAGTCCGGAGTCGCCCCAGCCGAGCCACTTCCTCACTTCCTCGGACCTCGGAAGGCTTCGGATCACGCCACCACATCGTGATCAGCCAGATCCCAACCAGCACGAGAACCAGGTACACCGTGTAGCTGCCCTCTCGCTGCCCGAGCTCATAAGCAGATACCTGCCAACCGCCGATCGTGATCACCGGCGCATCCTACGATAAGGGCCGTGGAATGCCCGCTGAGCGCCTGGACATGGTGTAGACAGGCTTTGGGGTCTGAGTGGCATCCTGACCCCTGGAAGTCCCGTTCTGGCGGCGTACGGCCAGGCTCGCGGCACCACCCACCCCGTGCCCGTTGCATGCCCGTTCCTGCGGGGAACCACGGGGAAGAGCGGGCAGGCAGAGGGTGACTCAGGCGAATGGCCAGGTCAGCGAGTTCCCAGCTCATCATGGTGCCGTCGGCGGAGACTTCCAAACTAGCTACGCGGGTTCGATTCCCGTCGCCCGCTCCAACGCCGAAGGCCCAGGCCAGGGACATGCTCCCCGGTCTGGGCCTTCCGCTTTGAGGGGACGATCCCGTCGCACGAGGAAGGCCGAGGCGCATGGCGAATGGCTGGATGCCGCCCGAGGAGTACGTCCGGACGCTGCCAAAGCAGACCGGGTACGCGTGTCTCTACTTCACCGACGAGCACGGCAACCCGCTCCAACTGCGGTCCGTGCACGCCGAACACGCCGAGGTGTGGCAGTGGCCCGGTGGCAACCTGGATGCGGGCGAGACGCCATGGGCGGCGGCTGTCCGGGAGTGCCGGGAGGAGACCGGGCTCGACTTCCGGGGCGAACCGCGGCTGCTGCTCACGCACTTCGTCACGCCGCGGGCCACCTGGCCCTGCCCGCACGTCGGCTTCGTCTTCGACGGAGGGACGCTCACCGCACGCGAGCTGGCGGCCATCACGCTCGATCCCGCCGAGCACGGCGAGTGGGCCGTGCGCTCACCGGAGGCGTGGCGCGACGACATGGACGACTCGACCTACCGCCGCCTCGCCGCCGCCGTCGAGGCGCGCCGCACCGGGGTCGCCGGGTACCTGGAAACCCTTAACCGTAGCGGCGATTGAGCGCACTCAGGGGTTCGCCACGGCGCGGAAGCGTTCGAGGAGGACGAGGGTGGCGTTGTCCACCGTGAAGGCCGGGTCGTCCCGTTCGGCGACGCACTCCGGACTCAGCCAGAACTCCGTGTGGTCCGCGCGCCATTCGGCGATCGAGGTGAAGCCCTCGCCCTCGTCGACGCAGTGCGCCAGGTCCACCTCGCCGAGCGGCACGACGCGGACCTCCGTGGTCTCCAGCACCGCCACCCGCCGACCGTCCGAGTCCACCACGGCGCCGCGCCTGCCGACGACCGGAAGCTCCTCGCCCGGCCGGTAGTCGGCGAAGAGCGAGGTCGTGGAGGTCTTGCTGCCGTCGAGAACCGCCGCGACCAGGCGGTCGCGGAGCGGACCGGGGAAGGCGAACTCGACGATCGGCAGCGTCATTTGAGACCGAGCCACGTGCGGCCTGGTCACTTGACGATGCTGTTGACCGTGTTGGCGATCTGGTCGAGGAAGCTCTGGATGGGCGTCGCCGCCGACGTCTTCGCCAGGAAGAACCCGAAGAGTATGGCCAGGATCGTGTACCCCATCTTCATCGACTTGTTCCTGATGAAGACGACGAGCAGGATGCCCAATAGGACAACGGCGGAGATGGAGAAGGTTGTCACGGGCCCCTACTTCCTCGATCGAGCGTGACAGCAACGGCTGTTACGGCTGAGGGACGCTCGACAGCCGGGGACACGCGCCGTGATCACGACACCACCCCCTGCGCACGATCGCCCGCTTAGTCAGTCTCTCCGGATCAACGCGCTCCGTAAAGCACTTCTGGCTCACACCCACCGCGAGGGTTCCATATCAGCCGAGATTGTCCGAAGATCGTGTGATGGATGGTACAAGTGAGGCCGTTGATAAGGCCATTCGGCCCAGGTCCGCCACGTGAACGCCTCGCGCAGCACCTGTGCGCCGCCCGTGCGCCCCGCCTGAACCGTCAGCCGTGCGGCGTCCGCGGGGCCCGCAGCATCACCCCGGCGTCATTCGCGCCAGAGCAGCAGCAGTGCCCGGTCGTCGCTGCGGTCCTTGGCGACCGCCTCGATCAGGCGCCAGGCGCAGCCGGAGAAGGTGGTGGCCAGCAGGCGGTCGGCCTCGCCCATCAGTCGGTCCATACCGTCCGTCAGGTCCCGTCCCGGGGCTTCGACCATGCCGTCCGTGCAGAGCATCAGCACGTCGCCGCGGCCCAGTACGCCGCGGACGCCCTCGAACTTGGCGCCGTCGTAGATGCCGAGCAGCGGGCCTTCGGCCTCCTTGGTCTCCCAGCGGCCCAGGCCGCTGCGCCGCTGCATCCCCGGGAGGTGACCGGCCGACAGCAGCTCGAATTCGCCGGTGTCCAGGTCCAGCACCAGGTGGACGGCGCTGGCGAAGCCCTCCTCCCAGCCCTGGCGCAGCAGGTAGCCGTTGGCGGCCGGGAGGAAGTCGTGCGGCGGCAGCGAGCCCACCAGTCCGCCGAACGCTCCGGAGAGCAGCAGTGCCCGCGAGCCGGCGTCCATGCCCTTGCCGGAGACGTCGGCGAGCACCACCTCCAGCACGCGCTTGCCGTCGCCGGTGCGCGCGGCGACCACGAAGTCGCCCGAGAACGACTGCCCGCCGGCCGGACGCAGCGCCATCTCCGCGTGCCAGCCGTCCGGCAGCGCCGGGATCCGGCTCTGCACCTTGAGCCGCTCACGCAGGTCGAAGAGCATCGACCCACCGCGCCGCCACGGCACGCCGACCCGGGCCCGGAACTGGGCCAGCAGCAGCCCGACCGCGCCCACCGCGCCCACCACCAGCACGCAGCCGGGCGTGACCCGGCCCGGCCCGGCGTCGTAGGGGCCGAGGACGACGGACTCGACGGCGAGGGCGGCGGCCGCCGCGGAGTAGAGCAGCACCAGGCTGCTGGGCCGCAGCAGCAGCGCGCCGGAGATGACGGGGATCACCAGCGCGGTCGGTGGGCACCACGGCGGCGCCAGCACGGTGAGGAAGGCCAGCAGCGGCACGAGGGCGGCGATGACGACGAAGGCCATCCAGTCCGCGCCGTCGCCGCGGAAGTAGTCGACCCCGCCTCGGCGCACCCGACGCCAGACCCGGCGTTGCGCCCTGCGCCACCGGGCCGTGCGGGTGTCGACCGGGTGTCGACCGGTCTCGCGACGTGCCATTCCGGGAGACCCTACCGACCCGGACGGCCCATAGTCGATGCGCTTCGGGTGCGAGATGCAACCGATCCGAGCACGGACGTCGACTTCCGGCCGACGTCGACGCACGTGTCGGCGCAGGTGTCGACCCAGGCGCTGGCGTAGGTGCCGGCGTAGGTGTCGACCCAGGTGTCGCCGACGCTCCGTCCGTGCGCGCACGGGCCCGCCGATAACCGTTCGCTTCGCGTTCGCGACACTGCTAGGCAGGTCGTATGAGCCTTTCGAGCGAGTCTTCGCGCGCACCAGGGAACGCCCCGTCATCCCCATCCACTGTCTCCCCCGAGCTGCGGACCGTCGACCCCGACGGCTTTGATGCCTGGTACGACGCCCTGCTGGACGCGTTCGGCGGCGTGCCCGAATCCCCCGAGGAGCGGGCGCTGTGGCGCGAGCTTACCGAGCACGACCGCTCGATCGGCGCATTCGACGCGAAGTCGGTGGTCGGCTCGGCCGCGGCGTTCACCTTCGGGTTGGCCGTTCCCGGCGGGTCGGGCGAACATCGCACATCCGCGCGGGGGCTGGTGCCGGCGGCGGGCGTGACCATGGTCGGCGTGCGCGGCACCCACCGGCGACGCGGACTGCTCACCGCCATGATGCGGCGTCAGCTCGACGACGTACGTGAGCGCGGCGAGCCGCTCGCGGTGCTGACGGCGTCGGAGCCGTCCATCTACGGCCGGTTCGGCTACGCCGTGGGCACCTCGAAGGTGGGGCTGGAGATGGACCGGCACCGGGTGCGGATCGCCGAGCAGGCGATCGACGCGACCGGGGCGGCGGAGGTCCGGCTGCGGCGGGTCGACCCGGCGGAGTCGCTGGCGCAGTGCGAGGAGCTGTACACCCGGGTCGGGCAGCAGCGTCCCGGCTGGCTGCGCCGGCCGGAAGGCTGGGAGCAGCAGGCCCTCCTGGACCCGCCGTCGGAGCGCGAGGGGAACTCCCCGCTGTTCTGTCTGCTCGCCGAGCACGCCGACTCCGGCGAGTTGCTGGGCTACGCCCACTACACCGTCAAGCCCGACTGGGAGCGTCAGGGCCCGAAGGGCACCGTCAACGTCCGCGAGGTCTATGCGGCGACGCCGGGCGCGACGGTCGCGCTCTGGCGGCACCTGCTCGACGTCGACCTGACGGACCGGGTCGAGGTGCGCAGTCGTCCGGTGGACGACCCGATCCTGCACCTGGTCGACGACGTCCGCCGGTGCAACGCGACGATCACTGACAGCCTGCACGTCCGCCTCATCGACGTCGGCGCGGCGCTGTCGGCGCGGGCGTACTCGCGTCCGGTGGACGCGGTGGTGGAGGTCACCGACGCGTTCTGCGGCTGGAACACCGGCCGTTGGCGGCTGAGCGGCGACGAGACCGGTGCGTCCTGCGCGCGCACGACGGATCCGGCGGACGTCTCGCTGACCGTCCGCGAGCTCGCGGCGTCGTACCTCGGTGGCACGACGCTCCGGGCGCTGGAGCAGGCGGGCCGGGTCGCGGAACGGCGGGCGGGCGCGCTGGGGGCGCTCTCCGTGGCGTTCGCGACGGACGTCGCGCCGTGGCTGCCGCGCGGGTTCTGACGGGTTTCTGGCGGATTTCTGATTATCCGTCAGTCAGGCCTGGGCTGTCAGGCCTGGCAGCGCGGGCACCAGAAGAGGTTGCGCGCCGCGTGCTCCTCGGTGCGGACCTCGGTGCCGCAGACCAGGCAGGACTGGCCGGCCCGCCGATAGACGTAGACCTCTCCGCCGTGGTCGTCCTGGCGGGGAGGCCGCCCCATCGCCTCGGGCGTGTGCTCGGGCCGGACCGTGTCGATCCGGCCCACCCGCACGCCCTCGCGCATCAGCGGACGCAGATCCGCCCAGATCGCGTCCCACTCGGCGCGGTCCAGACTGCGGCCCGCACGGTACGGGTTGACGCCCTGTCGGAACAGCACCTCGGCGCGGTAGACGTTGCCGACGCTGCAGAGGACCTTCTGGTCCATCAGCAGCGCGGCGATGGTGGTCCGGCTGCCGCTGATCCGCTTCCACGCGGCGTCGCCGGTGTCCTGCGGACGCAGCGGGTCCGGGCCGAGACGCGCCTCGACCTCCTGCTTCTCCCCCGCGTCGACCAGCAGGCACTTGGTCGGCCCGCGCAGATCGCAGTACGCGTCGTCGGTCGCGATCCGCATGCGGACCTGGCCGACGGGCTCGGGAGCAGGGCCGTGCCCCCAGAAGACCTTGCCGTAGAGCCCGAGATGGATGTGCACCCACCTCCCCGAATCGACCCCGTCGAACCCGAGGAAGAGGTGCTTGCCCTTGGCGTCGGTCTCGGCGAGAACGCGTCCGTCCAGGCGGGCGGCGGCGTCCGCGAACGGCCCCTGCGGAGAGGAGACAGCAACGGCCTGGCCGCCGAACACCCGGTGGTATTCGGCGGCCAGTCGGTGGATGGTGTGGCCTTCGGGCACGAGTCGATGGCTCCGGCGGACGGGATCAGCCCTGGGGGTGGTGGGCCGGGATCGGCGGGAGCTCGCCCGTGGTCTCGTAGTCGGTCAGCATGTCGATCCGCCGGATGTGGCGCTCCCCCTCCGAGAACGGGGTGTTGAGGAAGGCCTCCAGGAACGAGGTCGCCTCGTCGGCGCTGTGCATGCGGGCGCCGACGCTCAGCACGTTGGCGTTGTTGTGCTCACGGCCGAGCTGCGCCGTCTCCACGCTCCACGCCAGCGCGGCGCGGACACCCTTCACCTTGTTTGCGGCGATGGCCTCACCGTTGCCGCTGCCACCGATGACGACGCCGAGGGCCTCGGCGTCCGCAGCGGTGCGCTCGGCGGTCCGGAGGCAGAAGGGCGGGTAGTCGTCGACGGCGTCGTAGATGTGCGGACCGCAGTCGATCGGCTCGTGTCCGGCCTCGGTCAGCCACTTCACGAAGTGCTGCTTCAGTTCGAAACCGGCGTGGTCGGATCCCAGGTAGACGCGCATGCGGAGAGTATGGCAGGAGAGAAAGTTGGTCTACCTCAGGGGCACGAGGAACATCCGCTACGCGTCCTTGCGGCCCACCAGACGCCACGCCGCGGGCAGCAACCCCATCGCCAGGGCGATCTTCACCGCGTCGCCGATCAGGAACGGGTACAGACCCAACTCCGCCGCACGCGTCAGCGACACGTGGAGCGAGACGGCCAGCCACGGCACGCCCACGGCGTAGATCGCGAGCTGGCCGAGCGCCATCGCACCCGCCGTCCGCAGGACACCCCGATCCGCGCCCCGGCGCGCCAGCGCGCCGACGAGCCCGGCCGCGAGGACGAAGCCGACGACGTAGCCGAAGGTCGCGCCCGTACCGGAGGTACCGCCCGTGAACCACGGGACGCCGGCCAGGCCCGCCAGCAGGTACAGGCCCAGCGCGGCCACACCCCGCCGCGCGCCCAGCGCCGTGCCGACCAGCAGCGCGGCGAGCGTCTGCCCCGTCACCGGGACCGGCGAGCCCGGGATCGGGACGGCGAGCTGCGCGGCCAGGCCGGTGAACGCCGCGCCGCCGAGCACGAGTGCCGCGTCACGGACGAGCGCGCGTGCGCGACCGTCTTCGGCTGTCGGCAGCAGGTCGGCGAGGACGGCGCCGGGACGGACTATCGGAGTGGCGGCGAGGCTCACTGCAGGCTCCTGAGCTGGGGTCTTGTCGGATCTTGTCGATGAACGAACGTCAATGAACGTTTGCGAACCTATCCGTTCGAGCACCGTCCCACTCTGCGGACATCCCACAAAAGGTCCGCCGCCCGCTTGGGCGATCCGCACGCCAGGGCCACAGCGGAACCACAGAGTGCGTGCCCGCGATCGACAGAGAGTCACAGAGATTTCCGCATGGTGGCGGGCGGGTCCGGCTTCTCGACATATCGGGCACCCTTGACCGAATAGTGGGCTGGTCGGTCCAACATTCGAACCGACCGGTCCTTTTCGCGCTCTTGTGCGCCGACCTGTACGACCCGTAGAACCGTGCACGACCTGCCCGCCGAACCTCTGGATCCCGCCCATGAGCGTCACCACCCCTGAGCAGCCGGAGACGGCCGCATCCACGGCCACGCCCAGCGTTGCCTCTCCGGGCCTCTCCCACGGGCTCAAGCAGCGGCACCTGTCGATGATCGCCCTCGGTGGCGTCATCGGCGCGGGCCTCTTCGTCGGGTCCGGCGCGGGCATCGCGGCGGCGGGACCGTCGATCATCCTCGCCTTCGCGGCATCCGGCCTGCTGGTCATGCTCGTCATGCGGATGCTCGGTGAGATGTCCGCGGCACGACCCGCCTCCGGCTCGTTCTCGGTGCACGCGGAGAAGGAGATCGGCGTCTGGGCGGGGTTCACCTCCGGCTGGATGTACTGGCTGATGCTCTGCGTGGGCGTCTCGGCCGAGGCGACCGCCGCCGGCGGGATCATGACCAACTGGCTGCCCGGCACGCCCACCTGGATGTGGGTGGCGCTGTTCATGGCCTTCTTCTGCGGCAGCAACCTCGCCGCGGTGAAGAACTTCGGCGAGTTCGAGTTCTGGTTCGCCGCGATCAAGGTCGCCGCGATCGTCGGCTTCCTGGTGCTGGCGCTGCTCGCGATCTTCGGCGTGATCGGCCACGGCGCACCCGGCCTGACCAACCTGACCGGCCACGGCGGCTTCCTGCCGCACGGCATGTCCGGCCTGGTCGTCGGCCTACTGGCCTCCGTCTTCGCCTACGGCGGCCTGGAGACGGTCACCATCGCGGCGGCCGAGTCCGAGGACCCGGTCCGCAACGTCGGTCGCGCGGTGAAGACCGCGATGTGGCGGATCGCCGTCTTCTACATCGGGTCGATGGCGGTCATCGTGACGCTGCTCCCCTGGAACGACCCGAACGTCGTCAAGAGCGGCCCGTACATCGAGGTCCTGGACCACATCGGCATCCCCGCGGCGGGACAGCTGATGAACGTGGTGGTGCTGATCGCGCTGTTGAGCGCGATGAACGCGAACATCTACGGCTCGTCGCGGATGGCGTACTCGCTGGTCCAGCGCGGCCTGGGCCCGAAGGCGCTGGCCCGCGTCAGCGGGGGCGTGCCGCGGCTCGCGGTGCTGGCCTCGTCGGCGTTCGGGTTCTTCGCGGTGCTGCTGAACTTCTGGTGGCCGACGACGGTCTTCCAGTGGCTGCTGAACGTGGTCGGCGCGTCGGTCCTGGTGGTCTGGGCGTTCATCGCCGTCGCACAGCTGCGGATGCGGCGGCGGTTGGAGCGCGAGGCGCCGGAGAAGCTGACGGTCCGTATGTGGGGCTTCCCATACCTCACGTGGGTGGCGCTGAGCGGGGTCATCGCGGTGCTGGCCCTGATGCTGCAGAGCCACGGCAACCGCGTGCAGCTCGCCTGCACGCTGGGCGCGACGGTCGCGCTGAGCGCTGTGGGGTTCCTGCGGAGCAGGCGCGCGCAGGGCGCGTAACTCGCGCACTGACGGAAGTTGCAGCACGTCAGGGGCGCGGGGAATCTGCAGGCGAGCAGCCATGCACATCGGGGGCGCGGGGAACTGCGCGAGCAACCACCCCGATGCGGATGGCCCTGCTCGTTCAGCGACTCACCACACACGGTGGCTTGTCGCGCAGTTCCCCGCGCCCCTGGACAGTGCAACGGACCGGCGATTACTCGAAGTTCGGACCTTCGGTCCGCGTGCGCTTGATCTCGTAGAAGCCCGGCGTCGAGGCGACCAGCAGCGTGCCGTCCCAGAGGCGGGCGGCGGCCTCACCGCGCGGGGCCGGGGTGACGACGGGGCCGAAGAAGGCGACGCGCTCGCCCGTGACGCCGGGGACGGCGATGACGGGGGTGCCGACGTCCTCGCCGACGAGGCCGATGCCCTCGGCGTGGGACTTGCGCACGGCCTCGTCGTACTCCGTCGAAGTCATCGCGTCCGCAAGGGACTTCGGCAGGCCCGCTTCCTCCAGCGCGGACTCGATCGTCGCGCGGTCGCGCGGCTGCTGGCCGTTGTGGAAACGCATGCCCAGCGCGGTGTAGAGCGGACCCAGTACGTCGGAGCCGTGCGCCTGCTCGGCGGCGATGCAGACGCGGACGGCGCCCCACGCCTCGTCCATCAGCTCGCGGTACTTCTCCGGCAGGTCGCGGCCCTCGTTGAGGACGGCCAGGCTCATCACGCGCCAGCGGACGTGGACCGGGCGAACCTTCTCGACCTCCAGCATCCAGCGGGAGGTCATCCACGCCCACGGGCAGAGCGGGTCGAACCAGAAGTCGGCGGTCACGGGCTCGGCGGCAGCGACGTCGGCAGTCATGGGCGGGGCTCCTCGATCGATGATCAGGCATGCGGAATAGGCGGGACAAGCAGGAAAAGCAGGTCATGCGGGTCGAGCGGGTCAGACTGAAGGGCCCGCGCGGAACCAGACGCGCGGGTCGTCCGTCAGACGCAACGACGTGCCCGGCCGCTCCATTCCCCGGCGTTCCGGACCTTCCCGATCCCCGACCGTCCGTTCGGACGGTCCGCCCGCCCGGCTGCCAGGACGCATGAAAGGATGCCGGAACAGGTAGACAGGTAATCCAGGTAGACCACGGTTCTGCGGCGCGACCACCCCCACGCGCCCGCTACGTACAAGGGAGTACGGACGTGCCCGGCACGAATCTCACCCGCGACGAGGCCCGCGAGCGGGCACGGCTCCTCGATGTCGACAGCTACGCCGTCCAGCTCGACCTGCGCAGTGCCCTGGGCGAGACGGGCGTCTTCCGGTCGCGCACCACGCTGCGGTTCCGCTGCGCCGAGCCGGGCGCCGACTCGTTCGCCGACCTGCTGGCCCCGAAGGTCCACCGCGTCACGCTGAACGGGCGTGAGCTGGACCCGGCCGAGGTGTTCGACGGTTCGAGAGTCGCGCTGCCGGGTCTCGCCGCCGAGAACGAGCTCGTCGTCGACGCCGACTGCGCCTACAGCCACACCGGCGAGGGCCTGCACCGCTTCGTCGACCCGGTCGACGGCGAGGTGTACCTCTACACCCAGTACGAGCCGGCCGACGCGCGCCGCGTCTTCGCCAACTTCGAGCAGCCGGACCTCAAGGCGCCGTTCTCCTTCACCGTGACCACGCCCGGCCACTGGGAGGCGTTCTCCAACTCCGCCACCGGCGGCGACCCGGTCCGCAACGAAGACTCGTCCCTGACCTGGATCTTCAGCCCGACGCCGCGCATCTCCACCTACATCACCGCCGTCGCCGCCGGTCCGTACCACGTGGACCGCGACAGCTGGAGCCGTGAGCTGCCCGACGGCCGGCTGCTGGAGATCCCGCTGGGCGCGCTCTGCCGCAAGTCCCTGGCGCAGTACTTCGACTCGGACGAGATCTTCACCGTCACCAAGCAGGGCCTGGACTTCTTCCACGACGAGTTCGACTACCCGTACCCGTTCGGCAAGTACGACCAGGCCTTCGTGCCCGAGTACAACATCGGCGCGATGGAGAACCCGGGCCTGGTGACCTTCCGCGAGGAGTACATCTACCGCTCCAAGGTCACCGAGGCCGCGTACGAGGGCCGGGCCAACGTCATCCTGCACGAGATGGCGCACATGTGGTTCGGCGACCTCGTCACCATGCAGTGGTGGGACGACCTGTGGCTCAAGGAGTCGTTCGCCGACTTCATGGGCGCGTTCTCGCAGGTCGAGGCCACCAAGTACCAGGCGGGCTGGATCACCTTCGCCAACCGCCGCAAGGCGTGGGCCTACCGGCAGGACCAGCTGCCGACCACACACCCGATCACCGCGGACATCCGCGACCTCGAGGACGCCAAGCTCAACTTCGACGGGATCACGTACGCCAAGGGCGCCTCGGTGCTCAAGCAGTTGGTCGCGTACGCCGGGCGGGACGCGTTCCTGGAGGGCGCGCGCCGGTACTTCAAGCGCCACGCGTTCGGCAACACCACCCTGGACGACCTGCTCGCCGTCCTCGCCGAGACCAGCGGTCGCGGCACCGAGGCGATGGCCGAGTGGTCCCGCGCCTGGCTGCAGACGGCGGGCGTCAACGCGCTCACGCCCGAGCTGACGGTGGACGCCGAGGGCCGGATCACCGACTTCGCCGTGCTGCAGGAGGCCGCCGAGGAGCAGCCGACGCTGCGTCCTCACCGGATCGGCATCGGGTGCTACGACCTGGTGGAGGACGGCCGCCTGGTCCGCTCCGCGCGGGTCGAGGTGGACGTGCAGGCGGCGGCGCGGACCTCCGTACCGGACCTGGTCGGCAAGCCGCGCCCGGCGCTGGTGCTGGTCAACGACGACGACCTGACGTACTGCAAGATCCGTTTCGACGCGGAGTCGCTGGACACGCTGCGCGCCTCGCTCGGCGACATCGAGGACCCGCTCGCCCGTGCGCTGTGCTGGTCGGCGGTGTGGAACATGACCCGCGACGGTCTGATGCCTGCCCGCGACTACCTGGACCTGCTGCTCCGCTTCGCCGGTCGGGAGACCGACATCGGCGTGCTGCAGCAGCTGCACGTCCAGGCCCAGCTGACGCTGGAGCAGTACGTCGCGCCGGAGGGGCGCGAGGCCGCGGCGCAGGCCCTGGCTGAGGGCGCGCTGAACGAGCTGCGCGCCGCCGCTCCCGGCGGGGACCACCAGTTGACCTGGGCACGGTTCTTCGCGAAGACCGCGCACAGTGAGGAGGACCTGCGTCTGGTCTCCGGCCTGCTGGCCGGGACCGCGCGGATCGACGGCCTCGACGTGGACCAGGAGCTGCGCTGGGCGCTGCTCGCGGCGCTGGTCGTGGGCGGCGCCGCGGGCGACGCCGAGCTGACGGCGGAGCTGGCGCGCGACAACACCGCCAGCGGCAAGCGCCTGGAGACCGCCGCCCGCGCCTCCGCGCCGACGGCCGAGGCCAAGGCCGAGGCCTGGCGCCTGGTCGTGGAGACCGACGAGCTGCCCAACGCGCTGGTGGAGGCGGAGATCGCCGGTTTCCAGCAGTCCTCGCAGCGGGGGCTGGTCGCGCCGTACGCGGAGCCGTACTTCGAGGTGCTGGAGAAGGTCTGGGCGGAGCGGTCGATCGAGATCGCGCTGCGCATCGTCAAGGGCCTCTACCCGTACCTGGTCGACTCGGACGCGACGCTGACCCGCACGGACGAGTGGCTGACCGAGCACGCGGACGCGGCCCCCGCGCTGCGCCGCCTCGTCCGCGAGTGCCGCGACGACCTGGCCCGCGCCCTGCGTGCCCAGGCCTGCGACGCGCGCTGACGGTCGGTCGATAGTCAGCCGGTAAGTCGGTCGCTCGGTCGGTAGGTCGGTCGGCAAGCAGGACCGGGGAGTCGTTCGCTCACCATCCGTTCGCAGGCGGACGGTACCAGGCGGGTAACGGCTCCCCGTCCGATCGACGGTCACCTCCGGCCCGCTTTCACACGACCTCTACCATGGCTCGCGGGGGCGGGCCGCCTCGATCTCCCTTCCCCGCGCTGACTGAACGCCAGTCGGTGGGTGACGCAAGGAGGACGGGGGCATGACCGACCAGACGCCGGACAACGGCGCCGCGGAAGAGCCGAAGGGCGCAGACCCGAGACCTGGGCAGGCACCTGCACAGGTACCTGGACAAGCACAGCAGCCTGAGGGCCCGGAGTTCGCGCCCACGTCGTACGCACTGCAGGCACCGCCGACGATGTCCACGTCGTACGCGCTGCAGGCACCGCAGATCCCGCAGGACGGCGCGCCGTCGCTCGAGAAGAGCGCGCCGCCGGCCGGCGCTCCGTCGGGTGCGCCGGGTGGTGCACCCGGTGGTGCGCCCGGCGGTGCGCCCGGCGGTGCGCCCGGCTACGGGTTCCCGAACCCGAACGTGCCTCCACAGCAGCCCGCTCCCGGGGCGGGCTACGGCTATCCCAACCCGCAGCCGCAGCAGGGCATGCCGCCGATGGGACAGCCGGGGATGCCGCCGATGCAGGGCATGCCTCAGCAGCAGCCGCCGTTCGGCCAGCCCGGCTACCCGCAGGACCATTACCAGCAAGGCCATTACCAGCAAGGCCAGTACCCGCAGGGCCAGTACCCGCAGGGCCAGTACCAACAGGATCCGTACCAGCAGGGCCAGTACGCGCCGCAGGGACCGTACCCGCAGGACCCCTACCAGCAGGTCCCCAGCCAGCCGGACCCGTACCAACTGCCGCCCATGGCCCAGCAGATGCCGCCGATGCAGGGCATGCCGCCCATGCAGGGCATGCCTCCCGCGCGGACCGGTGCGTCCAAGGGTCTGCTCTTCGGCCTGATCGGCGGCGGCCTCGCGCTGATCCTGATCATCGTCGTCGCGGTCGTCGCGCTCGGTGGCAGCGGCGGGGGCGGCGGAGGCGGAGGCGGCAACAACGGCACGCCGGCGCTCGCCGTCGGCTGGAAGACGGCCAACGGCACGGATTCGGGGAGCCTGATCGGCAGTTGGATCACGGACAAGGACCTGATCCGCGTCGGTGACACCGCGTCTGCCTACAGCCTCGCGGACGGCAGCGTCGCGTGGACCGTGGCACCGCCGTCCGGGGCCTCGGTGCCCTGCGGCATGTCCCCGACCGTGTCGTCCTCCGGCATCGGCACGATCGCCTTCGGCACCGACGACCACAGCTGCACGAACGTGGTCGGCGTGGACACCACCACGGGCCGCGAGCTCTGGAACCTCAAGCTGAACATCCCGCAGGGCGGCTCGGCGTCGGAGGTCAACACCTTCATCAGCGGCACCGTCGCCACCGTCACCGGCAGTGGCGTGATCGGCGGAGTCGACCTCACCAGCGGTAACACCGTGTGGCAGTACAAGCCCCGCGGCCAGTACTGCAACGACGACGCCTACGCCGGTGGCGGCGTCGTCCTGGTCAACGAGTTCTGCGCCGACGTCAACCCGACCTACGTGCTCACCGCGCTGGACGGGGCGACCGGCAAGCAGCTGTGGCAGAAGACCGAGTCCGACAACGTCATGTTCACCTCGGTCCTCAACGGCAACCCGCTGGTCGCGCAGCAGGACGGCAGCGGGGGCCAGCCGGTCACCAACATCTACGACAGCAGCGGCAACCCGACGCCGCTGACCGGCGGAGACACGATCCGGGCCAACGGCTCGGCGCGCAACACGCTCGTCGTGCGGATGCTGAACAGCACGACCATGCTGACCGAGTCGCAGAACAGCTCCAGCAACCCCGGCGTCGAGGCCGTCAACGTGTCCACCGGACAGGCCCTCTGGACGTACTACGGCCAGAACAAGTCCGGTGCCACGCTGGCTCTCCTGTCCCAGACGAACGCCAGCGGCCCGATCTACGCGATCTCGCAGCCCTCGGACTCGTACAACGGCGCCGGTGGCTCCCTCGTCCAACTGGACCCGACCACGGGCAAGGCGACGGTCGTCGCCAGCTTCCCGTCGTCGACAGACTCGACGTACTTCCTGGGCGAGACCGCTCTGGTCGCGCCCGGCACCGGGAGTGAGCGCCCCCGGGTGTACCTGGTCAACGAGGGCTCGGAGCTCCCGGAGATCCAGGAGCTGAGGTAACCCAGGCTCAGCTCAGCTCAGTTCAGGTTCGGGAAGGTCTGCCCCAGGCTCCTGGGGCAGACCTTCCCGCTTGTGGCAACGGATGGTTGACGCACTTGCGTTCGGTCACTATCCGTGTAGGTGCTGGTCACTGGGCGTGGTAGCGTCGGCTGCATACCAATCGAATAGTTGACCCCGGCAGCGCGCCAACGCTCCGGGGTCCGGCAGCAGGAGCAGACACTCCCGTGCAGATTCATCGTAGCCCGCATATGCGCGGCTTCACGTCATTGCCCAACTACCTGTTGCAGGACCGCCGCCTGTCATACCGGGCCCGGGGCGTCCTGACCGACCTGCTCTCCCGCCCGGACGGGTGGCGTGAGGACGGCCGACTACTGGCCGACTCCTGCGTCGAGGGACGCGGCTCCGTCGCCAGGGCCCTGCGTGAGCTTGCCCGCGCCGGGTACTACCGCGTCGAGAAGGTCCGCAAGCCGGACGGCAGCATCATCAGCGTGGCGCACGTGTACGACAGCCCACAGCCTCCGGTGCCGGGTGCCAAAAAGACGGGCTCCGGCAAGGTGAAGTCCGACGCACCTGACGGCCAATCAAAGAACCAGGGAAAGAACCCCACCCTCCCCTCCCTCCTCCCGGCCGAGCCCGCCGTGAGCGAGGCCGACGAGGCGTCAGTAACGGAAGACAACGCGGCATCCGAAGCCGCCGCGCTTCCCGCCGCGCCTCCCGCTTCGGCTCCCGCTCCCGCTCCCGCCAAGGAAGTGCCGCCGGAAGTGCGGGAGGCGGCAGCCACGCTCTTCCGCGTGCTACGCCCCGAGCCACGCCTACGGCTCGGCATGACCGAAGCCCTTGCCCTGGCGCCATTGGTCGCCGAGTGGCTGGAACTCGGCGCGACCGAACAGGACCTGACGGTGGCGTTGTTGCCCGGCCTACCCCAACCCGTCCACGCCCCGGCCGCCCTCCTCCGCAACCGCCTCACCCGCAAACGCCCACCAGCGCCTGCCACTTCGCAGCAGCCCGCCGCCCCGGCCCGGCGCTGGCACGAGTGCGCCGAGTGCGCCGACCCCATCCCCCAACCCGGCATCTGTCGCACCTGCGCAGGCCTGGCCGCACCCCCACCCGCCATCAGCATCGCCTCAGCCGTGGCCACTCGCGGCGCCGCCCTGGCCCGAGCCGCCCTCCACGGCATCACACCGGCTGCGGCAACAGCCGCCTGACCTGCCGCGCATCCCAACGGGCAGGTATGGAGAGGCCCTTGGGCGATCACGAAACGCTGGGCCGACGGCCTGGCCGCTTGGTAGCGTGCCCCTGACGGCCTGTGGGGAACGGCAGTTCGGGGGCGGGGTCCGACATGAGTCAAATAGCCAAGGCGATCTCGGAAGCGGCGCAGAAGGCCGGCAAGAGTCTGGCGGAGGACTTCGCCAAGGCGTACCGCAGCATCCTCAAGGACACCGAGAGCGGCGCGAAGAAGGCCTCGGAGAACGCCGCCAAGAACGAGGCGGAGACTGCGGAGAACCTGGCCAAGTCCGCTGAGAAGGACGCGCACGCACCCCACGCGGAGGATCCGCATGCCCCCGGGGGCGGTGGTCCGTCCGATCACCCAGGCGAGGAAGGGCCGGGGGCCGGCCGTCAGCAGGCGTCCGATCCGCACGACGCGGGGCGTAGTGAGGACGCCGTGTGCCCCGGCGGTGAGCCGGTGGACATGGCCACGGGCCGGATGTTCATCGACCAGACCGACGTGCTCCTTCCGGGGTCGCTGCCGCTGAAGTTCACGCGCTGCTTCGAGTCCGGCTACGGCGCGGGTCGGTGGATGGGTCGACGCTGGGTGTGCACGTTCGACGAGCGCCTGGAGATCGACGAGCAGGGCGTTGTGCACCTCGGCGCCGACCGGGTCACCCAGGCCTACCCGCATCCGGAGCCGGGCCTGCCGGTGCAGGCGAGCGCCGGGCGGAGGCTCGACCTGGAGGTCGACAGCCGGGGCCGCGCGTACTCCTTGACAGACCGTCACAGCGGCGTGGTCCGGGAGTTCACCGTCCAACCAGGCGGACGTGCCGCTCTCCTGACCCGCGTCCGGGACCGCTCCGGCCGCTCCTACACGCTGGAGTACGACCGCGCCGGCACCCCGCTGGGCATCGACCACAGCGGCGGCTACCGCCTGCGGGTCACCGTCGCCGACGGGCGGATCACCGAACTGTGGCTGGCGGACGGCGCACCGGACGGCGGCGACCAACTCCTGCTCCGCTACGGCTACGACCGCGGTCACCTGACGCAGGTGTGGAACTCGTCGGGTCTGCCGATGGTGTTCGCCAACGACGCCGCCGGACGGATCACCTCCTGGACCGACCGCAACAACAGCCAGTACTGGTACGTCTACGACGAGCGCGGCCGGGTCGTGGACGAGGGCGGCGCGGACGGCAGCCTGCGCTTCCAGTTCCACTACGGCGAACCCGACCCCGAGACCGGCCTTCGCGTGACCACCGAGACGAACGCGCTCGGCCACACCACGCAGTATCACGTCAACGCCCGCTCCCAGATCGTCGCGATCGTCGACCCGCTCGGCAACACCACCCGCTACGAGCGCGACGAGTTCAACCGCCTCCTCGCCGAGACCGATGCGCTCGGCGCGACGACCCGGTACGAGTTCGACGCGTTCGGTGACCTCATCACCGTCACCCGACCCGACGGCGAGCAGACGACCGCCGCGTACGCCGGCGAGCTGAGCCTACCGACGGTCGTCACCGAGCCAGACGGCGCGGTATGGCAACAGACCTGGGACGAAGCGGGCCGACGTGCCTCGGTGACGGACCCGCTGGGCGTAACCACCCGATTCAGCTACGACGAGCAAGGCCATCTCGCTTCCATCACAGACGCGTTGGGGCAAACCACCCGCGTCGTCTGCGACCCGGCCGGACTGCCCGTCGAAATCACCGACCCTGGCGGCTCGGCCACGCGCATCGAACGCGACGCCTTCGGCCGCTCGATCGCGATCACCGACCCGCTCGGCGCAACCACCCGGATGACCTGGACCGTCGAGGGGCATCCGGCCGCACGCACCGGCCCGGACGGCGCGACCGAGCGTTGGGAGTGGGACGGCGAAGGCAACTGCCTCACGCACACCGACCAACTCGGCCAGACCACCACCTTCGAGTACACCCACTTCGAGACCCTGGCAGCCCGTACCACCCCCGACGGCGCGCGGGTCGCGTTCGCGCACGACGCGAACATGCAACTGGTCACCATCACCGACGCGTTGGGGCGGACTTGGGAGTACGACTACGACCTGGCCGGGCGCCTGACTGGCGAGAAGGACTTCGAAGGCCGCCGCCTCCGGTATGAACTCGACCCCATAGGCCGCCCGACTGCCCGTACCAACGCGGCCGGGGTGCGCACCACCTACCGCTACGACGTCCTCGGCTGCCTCATCGGCAAGGATGCCGGTGGGCAGACCACCCAGTACGCCTACGACCCGGCCGGTCGCCTGGTGCATGCGGTGGGCACTGACGCCGAGATCGCCCGCACCTACGACCCGCTCGGCAACCTCCTCGTCGAGACGGTCAACGGACGCTCCCTCACCCAGACGCACGACGCGCTCGGCCGCCGCACCCGCCGCGTCACCCCTGCCGGGCACGCCACCGACTGGACCTACGGCCTCGCCAGTCGCCCCACTCGCATTGCCACCCTGGCGGGCACCCTCGACTTCACTCACGACGCCGCGGGCCGCGAGCACACCCGTACCGTCGTCGCCACCGCTGTTGACCCGACCGGCCTGACCCTGACGAGTAGCTGGGACACCGCCGGACGCCTCATCGACCGTACCGTCCATGCCGGCGAACAGGTCCTCCAGCGCCGAAGCTGGCACTATCGCGCCGACGACAACCTCATCGGGATAGACGACTCGCTGACCGGTCCACGCAGCTTCGACCTCGACCCGGCCGGTCGCGTCACCGCCGTCCACGCCCGCGACTGGACCGAGACCTACGCCTACGACCCGGCCGGCAACCTCACCGAAGCCCACTGGCCCGCCACTGACGCCACTCGCCCCGCCGAAGGCCGGCGCACCTACACCGGCACCCAACTCACCACCGCCGGACGTGTCCGCTACGAGTACGACACCGCCGGGCGTATGACGCTACGTCAAGTCACCCGACTGTCACGCAAACCCGACACCTGGCGGTTCACCTGGAACGCCGACGACCGGCTCACCGATGTCACCACACCCGACGGTACCCTCTGGCACTACCTCTACGACCCACTCGGCCGCCGCATCGCCAAGCACCGCCTCGCCGAGGACGGGCACACCGTCGTCGAGCGCACCGACTTCACCTGGGACGGCCCGCAACTCGCCGAGCAGAGCACCCACGCCCCCTACCTGCCCGGCCCGCACACCCTGAGCTGGGACCACCACGGCCTGCAGCCCCTCGCCCAGACCGAGACCATCACCGCTCAGGACCAGATCGACCGGCGCTTCTTCGCCATCGTCACCGACCTCGTCGGCAGCCCCACCGAACTCCTCGACCCCACGTCAGAATCTGTCGCCTGGCGCGCCACCAGCACCCTGTGGGGCTCCACCACCTGGCCCGCCGCCAGCAGCACGTACACCCCGCTGCGCTTCCCGGGCCAGTACTTCGACCCTGAAACCCGCCTCCACTACAACGTCAACAGGTACTACGACCCTGAAACTGCCCGCTACACCTCCCCCGATCCTCTCGGCCTCACACCTGCCCCCAATCCCGAAACGTATGTCGAGAACCCCCACACCTGGGCCGATCCCTTCGGACTCTCCCCACACGTCGTTGCGGAGAACGACGCAGGTCGATTCGGAGATATGGATCCTGGCGTGGTGGGCGACGGGCTGACACCCCACCACATTCCGCAGGATGCGCTCCACCACATGCCGAGGGATGAGGGTGGTGCAATTGTGATGAAGGAGGCAGACCACGCTCTCACCAGGACGTATTGGAAGCTTGGGAAGATCACCAAGGCCGCGGATCAGAACCTGCCCTGGCGTACAGTAGTCGCGATGGACCTCTGGGACATGCGCCGGATCGGTCAGTTGCAGTACGGCGATCCCAGTTATTTCAACACCGGCATTCTTCGACTGCTTGCTTACTATCGCAAGGTTGGGAAGATGTAACAGTGGAGTGTTTCCATGCGTCGTGAGGTAGAAGATTTCGTCAGCGCCGGACCTATCCCTTCGGAGGATGCTTCTGACGAGGAGATCGACAGGTGTGGTGAGCAGTTGAAGCGAATTACCCCGCCGGTCTCGGACGATGAAGCCCAAGCTTTGGCGACGGCCTTCGGTCCCGACGACTGCTTCGGTCTTGCTTGGACGTTGTTGCACCTGATCGAGACGGCTCCCGGGGCAGCGACGGCTGACTATCAGCGGGATCCTGACAACTACTGGGTGAAGCGGCTCAATGCGCGCGTGGAGAACACTCGTGGCACGCGCGACACAGGCTGAGCCGTGTGCCCACTCGCTTTGAGGGAATCCGTGCGGACTTGACGCAGGGTCGGAAGGACTAGGCGAATGTGGAAGGAACTGGCCCGAGAGGTGTATCCGGAGTCCGGCTTCGTCGAACCTGCCACGCCGTCAGCTCTGAATGATGCCGAGCGAGTGCTGAGTGAGTCGCTGCCCGAGGAGCTGCGGAGCCTCCTGGCGGAGACCAACGGGATCCTGGCTCATACGAGTTCTCGTGCGGTGTGGCCGGTCGAGGAGATTGTGCGGCGCAACGTCAGTCTCCGGCAGGACGAGTCGTTGACTGCGCTCTACATGTCCTTCGACCCCTTCCTGTTCTTCGGGGACAATGGCGGTGGTGATCTGTTCGCCTTCGTCATCCGACCGCAGCGACCCGACATTTTCGTCTGGCAGCACGAGAGCGACAGCCGGAAGTGGGTCGCCCGCAATTTGCAGGACTATCTGCGGCGCCGCCTGGTACAGGGTGGCGATGACTGGTATGAGGGTTACTGACGCCTCCCGGAGCCTGCGCCAGTCCCTCCCGGAACGGTTCCGCCGCTGGCGAGGGCGGGGCCGAGCAGACAAGTCGACCTCTACGATGATGCCCCGCGCCGACTGATCGTCAGTCGGTGCGTGACGCAAGGAGGACGGGGGATGACCGACCAGACGCCGGGCACCAGCGCTGCGGACGGGAAGAGGGGCGCGGACCACCGTCGCGAACTTGCCGACCTCCGCCATGGCCGTCGATTTCCGCAATGGCACCCCGGTCGTCGTGCCGGCCGGCGGCTTCGCGCACCCCTCGCTGTACTTTCTCTCGTCCGGCACGGTGCATCCGGGCGTGCAGGAGTACAAGTGACTCTGAGCTGACGGGAGATTCTCGTCCGCTTCTAGCTCATGACGGCCCCGCGACAGTTCGGTCGCGGGGCCGTTTGCTGCGTCGACGGCCTCGCCAACGGGCGAACTTGGGAAAACAATTGGCCGATCTCGAAACGGCGGGCCGCTGACCCGACCGCTTGGTAGCGTGCCCATGACGGGAACGGTCGTTCGGGGGCGGGGTCGGCGTGAGTCAAATAGCCAAGGCGATCGCGGAAGCGGCCCAGAAGGCTGGCAAGAGTCTGGCGGAGGACTTCGCCAAGGCGTACCGCAGCATCCTCAAGGACACCGAGAGCGGCGCGAAGAAGGCCTCGGAGAACGCCGCCAAGAACGAGGCAGAGACCGCCGAGAGCCTGGCCAAGTCCGCTGAGAAGGACGCGCACGCACCCCACGTGGACGATCCGCATGCCCCCGGGGGCGGTGGTCCGTCCGATCACCCGGGCGAGGAAGGGCCGGGGGCGGGCCGTCAGCAGGCGTCCGATCCGCACGACGCCGGACGCAGCGAGGACGCGGTATGCCCCGGCGGCGAACCCGTCGACATGGCCACCGGCCGGATGTACATCAACCAGACCGATGTCACGTTGCCCGGCTCGCTGCCGCTGAAGTTCACGCGTTGCTTCGAGTCCGGTTACGGCGCGGGCCGGTGGATGGGTCGACGCTGGGTCTGCACGTTCGACGAGCGCCTGGAAATCGACGAGCAAGGCGTTGTGCACCTCGGCGCCGACCGAGTCACCCAGGCCTACCCGCATCCGGAGCCGGGCCTGCCGGTGCAGGCGAGCGCCGGGCGGAGGCTCGACCTGGACATCGACGCGCGAGGGCGTTCCTATTCTCTGACGGACCGCCAGAGCGGCATTGTGCGGGAGTTCACCGTCCAACCCGACGGGCGCACCGCTCTCCTGACCCGCGTCCGAGACCGCTCCGGCCGCTCCTACACACTGGAGTACGACCGCGACGGAACCCCGCTGGGCATCACCCACAGCGGCGGCTACCGCCTGCGCGTCACCGTCGCCGACGGGCGGATCACCGAACTGTGGCTCGCCGACGGCGCACCCGACGGCGGCGACCAACTCCTGCTCCGCTACGGCTACGACCGCGGCCACCTCACGCACGTCTGGAACTCCTCCGACCTGCCGATGGTGTTCGCCAACGACGCCGCCGGCCGGATCACCTCCTGGACCGACCGCAACAACAGCAGCTACTGGTACGTCTACGACGAGCGCGGCCGGGTCGTGGACGAGGGCGGCGCGGACGGCAGCCTGCGCTTCCAGTTCCACTACGGCGAACCCGACCCCGAGACCGGCCTTCGCGTGACCACCGAGACGAACGCGCTCGGCCACACCACGCAGTACCACGTCAACACCCGCTCCCAGATCATCGCCATCGTCGACCCGCTCGGCAACACCACCCGCTACGAGCGCGACGAGTTCAACCGCCTCCTCACGGCGACCGATCCCCTGGGCGCCAATACTCGCTACGACTACGACGCGTTCGGCGACCTGATCACCATCACCCGACCCGACGGCGAGCAGACGACCGCCGCCTACGACGGCGAGCTGAGCCTGCCGACAGTCGTCACCGACGCGGCCGGCGCGGTATGGCAACAGACCTGGGACGAAGCGGGCCGCCGCACCTCAGTGACAGACCCGCTGGGCGCGGTCACCCGCTTCGGCTACGACGAACTCGGCCATCTCGCCTCCGTCACCGACGCGCTGGGGCACACCACCCGCGTCGTCTGCGACCCGGCCGGGCTGCCTCTCCGAACTGCCGACCCGACCGGTGCCATGACGAGCATCGAACGCGACGCTTTCGGCCGCCCGGCCGCCATCACCGACCCGCTCGGCGCGACCACGCGGATGACCTGGACCGTCGAGGGTCATCCGGCCACCCGCACCGGTCCGGACGGCACGACCGAGAGCTGGGAGTGGGACGGCGAGGGCAACTGCCTCACGCACACCGACCAGCTCGGCCAGACCACCTCATTCGAATACACCCACTTCGAGACCCTCGCCGCCCGCACCACCCCCGACGGCGCACGGGTCGCCTTCACGCACGACGCGAACATGCAACTGGTAAGCGTGACCGACGCGTTGGGCCGTACCTGGGAATACGACTACGACCAGGCAGGGCGGTTGGTCGGCGAGCAGGACTTCCACGGCCGCCGCCTCCGGTATGAACTCGACCCCGCCGGACGCCCATCGAACCGCACCGACGCGGCCGGGGTGCGCACCACCTACCGCTACGACGTCCTCGGCCGCGTCATCGAAATGGAAGCCAACGGGCAGGCCACCCGGTATGCCTACGACCCGGCCGGTCGCCTGGTGCACGCGACGGGCGCTGATGCCGAGATAGCCCGGACCTACGACCCTCTCGGCAACCTCCTCACCGAGTCAGTCAACGGACGCAGCCTCACCCACGCCCGCGACGCCCTCGGCCGCCGCACCCGCCGCACCACCCCGGCCGGGCACGCCACCGACTGGACCTACGACCCGGCCGGTCGCCCCACCGGTGTTGCCACGGCGGCGGGCACCCTCGGCTTCACTCACGATGCCGCAGGCCGCGAGCACAGCCGCACGGTCGCCGCCGCCCTTGCCTCGACCGGCCTGACCCTGACCAGCCGGTGGGACGCTTCAGGACGTCTCACCGACCGCACCGTCAGTGGTGGCGAACAGGTGCTGCAACACCGTGACTGGCACTACCGCGCCGACGGCAACCTGATCGGGATCGACGACTCGCTGACCGGTCCGCGCAGCTTCGATCTCGACTCGGTCGGTCGCGTCACCGCTGTCCATGCCCGCGACTGGACCGAGACCTACGCCTACGACCCGGCCGGCAACCTCACCGACGCCAACTGGCCCGCAACCGACGCCACCCGCCCCGCCGAAGGCCCCCGCACCTACACCGGCACCCAACTCACCATCGCCGGACGTGTCCGCTACGAGTACGACACCGCCGGACGTATGACGTTGCGTCAGATAACCCGGCTGTCCCGCAAGCCCGACACGTGGCGCTTCACCTGGAACGCCGAGGGCCGACTCACCCACGTCACCACCCCCGACGACACCCTCTGGCACTACCTCTACGACCCACTCGGCCGCCGCATCGCCAAACACCGCCTCGCCGACGACGGACACGGCGGCCATACCGTCGTGGAACGCACCGACTTCACCTGGGACGGTCCCCAACTCGCCGAACAGACCACCTACGCCTCATACCTCCCCGGCCCCCACACCCTCAGTTGGGACCACCGCGGCCTGCAGCCCCTCGCCCAAACCGAGACCGTCGCCACTCAGGAGCAGGTCGACCGGCGCTTCTTCGCCATCGTCACCGACCTCGTCGGCACCCCCACCGAACTCCTCGACCCGGCCACCGCCACCGTCGCCTGGCGTGCCACCAGCACCTTGTGGGGCTCCACCACATGGCCCGCCACCAGCACCACCTACACCCCATTGCGCTTCCCCGGGCAGTACTTCGACCCGGAAACACGGCTTCACTACAACGTCAACCGGTACTACGACCCCGAGACAGCCCGCTACACCAGCCCCGACCCCCTCGGTCTTACTCCCGCTCCTAATCCCGACTCGTACGTCGGCAATCCGCATACCTGGTCGGACCCCCTTGGGCTCTCCCCACACGAGGACGACTCAACGAAGGCCGCAGACTGGCAGTCGGAGTTCGACAACCTCGACGCAGGGAAGCAATCGCACGTGCGAGAAGCCTCGTCCACCGAGGACATGCGGACCATGTTCGACCGCTGGACCGCTGGTGCTGAGCAGCTCCCTGCGCGTGGCCCCAAGATCCCTGATGTCTATAAGCTGAGCGATGGAACTGTGATGCAGTGGCGTGTTGCATCCAGGTCCGGAGGAGAAACGATCGACATTTTTCCAGCCGCTGGAAAGGCACTCAAGGTTCACTTGCCATGATCAGGGAAGAAATCATCAAAGAGCTGGTCCTCGAAGGCCTGGACGACTGGGTCCCTGTGGATCGGGTCCTCGACCTTGTGCGCGAGACCCTTCCAGCATCCAACGATGCTTTCAAGAAGGAGGTCGGGGCTGTCATCGAGGAGCTTCTTTCTCAAGAGATCATGACCGTGGGTGATATCGGAGAAACTGGCTTCGAACCCTGGGCGACTACAGGAGCCGATCGAACAACTGAGGTGCTGCGCAAGCTTGAGGCCGCTCAGTGGTTGCCGCAAGGGGGCGCTTGCTGGCTTGCGAACACCCCTGAGGGAGATCGCCTGGCCACGGCCAGTTCGTAGAAATTCGGCCCGGCCTCGGCCCCGAGGAGATCACAGTCCGCCTCGGTGACCGCGACGTGTTCCGGACGCCCGCGCCACAACTGGCTGGACGAGCTGGAGGTGGAAGGCCGGACAGTCGTGCGCGAGACCGGCTACGCCTACGTCCCTCGACTGTCGCTCGGCCCGTTAGCTTGCGGCACCTCCCTCTGCGGGCTCGTGTCAGCCGAGGGTTTACACACAGGAGTTCGGTAACTGTTCGTGTAGGAGATAGCAACAGAGCGTGGTAACGTCCAGATCACCTAACCGAATAGATGACCCCGGCAGCGCGCCAACGCTCCGGGGCCCGGCACCAGGAGAACAACCTCCGATGCAGATTCATCGTACGCCGCATATGCGCGGCTTCACGACATTGCCCAACTACCTGTTGCAGGACCGTCGTCTGTCGTACCGGGCGCGGGGCGTCCTGGGCGACCTGCTGTCCCGTCCGGACGGCTGGCGCGAGGACGGCCGCACGATGGCCGACTCCTGCATCGAGGGACGCGGCGCCGTCGCCAAGGCCCTGCGCGAGCTCAAAGCCGCCGGGTACTACCGCGTCGAGACCATCCGCAAGCCCGACTGCAGCCTCATCAGCGTGTCGCACGCCTACGACACCCCGCAGCCACCACTGCCGGGTACCAAGAAGGCGGGCTCCGGCAGGAGGACGTCCGGCGACGCTGACGGCCAATCAAAGAACCAGGGAAAGAACCAAATCCCCTCCCTCCCCTGCCCCGAGGCCGGGCCCGCGAGCAACGACACTGACCCGTCGTCACCAACGGGAGGCGTCACCGCTCCTCCCGAACCCACTCCTCCTCCAGCTCCTGCGAAAGACGTCCCGCCGGAAGTCCGGGAGGCGGTGGCCACGCTCTTCCGGGTGCTACGCCCCGAGCCGCGCCTACGGCTCGGGGAACGCGAGGCGCGATCCCTGGCACCCCTGGTCGCAGAGTGGTTGGCCCGCGGCAGCACCGAAGGCGACCTGACGATCGCACTGTTGCCCTGCCTGCCCGTACCCCTCCACTCCCCCGTCGCCCTCCTTCGCGACCGCCTGACCCGCAAGCTCCCGCCCATGCCGGAAGCCGCGCCTGAGATCACGCCAGAGCGCAGCGCCGTCCCGCCAGAATGCGAGGACTGCGGCAAGCCGGTCTGCAACCCCGGCCTCTGCCGTGCCTGCGCTGGCCTCCCCGCGCCCCCGTCACGCGTCGCCTTCGCTCTTCCAGCAGCCGCGCGCGGCGCGGCCCTGGCCCGCGCTGCCCTACGCGGCGTCAGCCCAGTTGCTGTGGCGGCTGCCTGACCCGGCTCGGGGGCCCCGTGGACCGATGGAATGCCCCTCCTGCCTGCCCTCTACGATGGCCCGCGGGACGGGCCGCAAGATCGCCGTCCCCACGCTGACTGAACGCCAGTCGGCGCGTGACGCAAGGAGGACACGGGGGATGACCGAACAGACGCCGGGCAACGGCGCCATGCCCGCACCGGGTGGGCCCGGCATACCGGGCTACGGATACCCGAGCCCGAACGTGCCGCCGCAGCAGCCGCCTGCGGCGGGGGCGGGTTACGGCTACCCCACCGCGCCGCCGCAACAGGGCATGCCGCCCGTACTGCCGCAGGGTCAGCCCGGCCAGCAGGGCATGCCGCCCATGCCACCGCCGATGGGCCAGCCCATGCCGCAGCAGCAACCGTTCGGCCAGTTTGGCCCCTACCAGCAGGTCCCGTACCAGCAGGGCCAGTTCGTGCCGCAGGGGTCGTACCCGCAGAGCAGCCCCTACGCACAGGGCCAGCCCATGCCCGGCCAGCCCGGCCCCTACCAGCAAGTCCCCGGCCAGCAGCCGACCATGGCCCCGCCGATACAGGGCATGCCACCGATGCCGCCCGCAGGTCAGGGCGGCCCGAAGAAGGGCCTGCTCTACGGCGCGATCGGCGGCGGCCTCGCGCTGATCCTGATCATCGTCGCGGTCTTCGTGTTCGGCGGTGGAGGAGGCGGAGGACCCCTCGGTGGTGGCGGCAGCGCTCCCGCGCTGGCCACTGGCTGGCACACCAACGTCGGCCCTCAGCAGGATTCCCTGGTCGGCAATTGGCTAACGGACAAGTACGTCGTCCGTGGGTCAGTCGACGGGGTAAAGGCATACGACCGCGCCAGTGGCACCCTCGCATGGACCGTACAGCCGCCCACGGGTGCCAATGTGCCGTGCAGCATGTCGCCCACGGTGTCCTCGTCCGGGATCGGCACGATCGCCTTCGGCACCGACGACCACACCTGCACAACAGTGGTCGGCGTGGACACCAGCACGGGCCACGTGCTCTGGAACACCCCGCTGACCCTCTCTTCCAGCTCTGGTGCCACGCCGTCCGATGCGACCACCCTCATCAACGGAAACGTCGCCGCAGTCCTCTCCGACGGCCTGATCGACGGAGTCGACGTCAGCAGCGGTACTCCTGTGTGGACTTACAAGCCCCGCGACCAGTCCTGCAGCTTCAGCCTCGCTGGCGCAGGAAGCACCATCCTGTCCTACGACTTCTGCCCCAACGCCAGTCAGCCCTACATGATGACGGCTCTGAACGCGGCGACCGGCGCGCAGCTCTGGCAGACGCCCGGCAGCGACCAGAAGACGGTGGAGGCCGTCCTGTCGAGCAGCCCGTTGATCGCGCAGGTCCAAGGCGCCGACGGCACCAACAGCACCAACCTCTACGACAGCAGCGGCAACCCGACCCCCGTCAGCGGCGGGAACTCGATCGAGGGCGGCGGCACGCCGATCGTGCAGATGGTGGGTAGCACGACCTTGGTGGCCGAGACGACGGCCGGCTCTTCAGGCGACACGGCCGGCGTCGAAGCCATCGACGTGACGAGCGGAAAGGTCCTCTGGACCTACCTCGGTGACAACAAGGCCGGGGCCGACCTGGCATTCGCCCCCGGTACGAGCGGCACCGCGATCTACGCCCTCTCCTCTCCGCCCAGCATGGGAGGGAGCGGCAACGGAGCGCTCGTCACGCTGAGCCCGACGACGGGCGCAGCGACCACGCTCGCGACCCTGCCCTACTCGTCAGGAACCGACATCTTCGCCGCTCGTGGGCCGCTGATCGTTCCCGGCAGCGGATCTGCACACTCTCAGGTGTACCTCATCAACTACGGCTCTGTGGTGCCGGGCATCCAGGTGTACAAGTAGCGGCGAACTGATCAATTAGGCCTGCCTGCTTCAGACGCAGAACGACCCCGCGACCGATTTGGTCGCGGGGTCGATCGCTGCCTGGCAGCGGGGAGTTGCCGCACTAACAGCTGGTCACTGTCTGCGCAGGCGCAAGCCACGGGGCGTGGGGGCAGCGCCTGTCCGACTGTGCTGTCGTCAACTACTGCTGATGCGGCGGCTGGCCCTGCTGCTGGTACGGGTTGTTCGGCATCTGCTGCTGCGGCTGACCACCGTACTGGCCCGTCGGCGGCTGGTAGGGCTGCTGCTGTCCCGGAGCATTCGGGTACTGCGGGGCAGTCGGGTAAGCCGGCTCGCCGCCACCGCTTCCGCCACGGCGGCGAGAACGAGCGATGACCACGCCGATCACGATCAGCAGCACCACACCGCCGACTGCACCGAGACCAATCGCCATCCCGTTGCTGGACGAGCCGCTGCTCGAACTGCTCCCGGTCGTCACGGGTGCCGAGCTGGAGGAAGACGAATCCGACGGCGCACCAGACGCCTGCGGCAGCGGACCAACCGCCGGGCCAGCCGGTACGTTCGTAGTGAAGTCCGGCGAGGCAACGCCGTAGCCGTAGGCAGCGTCAGGAGCCACCAGGCCCTTGGGCAGGATCGCCGTCTTGATGATGCGATTGATGACCTGGCCAGCCGTCAGGTCCGGGTATGCGGACCGGAAGAGAGCTGCGATGGCCGAGACATAGGCGGTGGCGAAGCTGGTGCCATTGGCCTGCCCAAGCGATGTATCACTGGCCGCAGTGTCAACAACGATGTTGACCCCGGCCCCCATCACAGTGATGTTGCCAGAATCGGACTGCGGCCAGACCGTGGCACTCTCGTCTACAGCACCAACCCTGACCACACCAGGGTAGGAAGCGGGATACACCGGAAACGTGCCGCCGTCGTTTCCGGCGGCAGCAACAAGGACCACATTGTGCTGCTCGGCATAGGCAACGGCCTGCTCTTCGGTCGGGTCATCAGTCGAACCACCGATCGACAGGTTGATGACCTCAGCGCCATGATCGACGGCATACCGGATGGCTTCGCCCACAGTCTGAGGCTGGACTGAGTTATCTGCGCCCGTTCCGATACCGATTGGGAGGATCTTGGCGCCCGGCGCCAAGCCCATGATGCCGTCCCCGCCATTCGAGCCGTGCCCGTGACCAGCAATAATGCTAGACACAGCAGTGCCGTGGCTCTCCGGAGAGTGATCGGTCCAGCCATTCCCGCCGAAGACGAAGTCCTTCCCCGGGAGCACCTGCCCAGTCAGATCGACGTGGGTCGCACGGACACCGGAGTCAACGACGGCAACTGTGATCCCCTTGCCGGTGGAGTGATTCCAGACCAGGTTTTGCGTGGCGCCGTATTGCTTCAACGGCCACTGGGCCGCCCGCGCGGCATCCGCCTGTGCCACTGGCGACACGCCAATGACGAGGGCTCCAGCGAGCGCTGCCCCTCCGATTGCTTGCAGTGCTCGCTTGAAGCCCATCCCGCCACCCCGCTCGCGTACGTTCAACAGACGAGCAGGACACTACTTGAATCTCAGAACGTAATCACGCCCGGGTTCACTGGAGTGTCAACGCCCCAGGTCTCCTCATCCTCGACGAGGTACTCGGCACGAGACTTGCGCTGCTTCTTCTTGCCGGCAGCGTTGGCCAAGCCACCCAGGCCACCCGCACCCATGCCGGACTCGCCTCCGGCACCGGCAGCGCCTTCACCCTCACCGGCCATCGCGCCTTCTTCAGACACACCTGCGGCCTCGCCTGAAGCACTGCCAGAGCCGGTGCCACCGGTCATCCCGCCGGCACCAAGGCCAGACATGCCGACCATGCCTCCGCCACCGAGGCCGACGCCACCAGCTCCACCGCCGACACCCAGCCCACCGACGCCGCCAACACCGCCGCCTCCGCCGAAGCCACCACCGGCTCCGAGACCGCTGTGCAGCCCGCCCGACACACCGTCGAGCTTCCCGCCGATACCCCAGCCGTTACCGCCCGGCGCACCACCGTGGATTCCGCCGACGCCGCCACCACCGGGCAGCACCGAACCACCATTGTTGACACCAGGGGTGAAGGTGCCACCAGTTGCGTTGCCGCCGGTGATGGGCTTGAGCGGGACATTTCCGGCCTGGCCTGGTCCAGATGGCGTGCCGGTAACAGTGCCGCTCGGGGGGCCAGGAACCTGCGTCACCGGAGGAGCGGGCCACGTTCCAACATCACCGAGCGTTCCGCCCCCAGGGGTCGACGAGAGCTTCAGGGTCGACTGGTTGTACTGCGTACCAAGACCCTCCATGACGACGACCGCCTGTTGGTGTACCTGCTCCCAGACACTCAGCTGGCCGCCGTCCATCTGTACGGCCTTCGCCAAGCCGTACTTGGCTGCATCATTCTCGAACTGAATGTTGCTGGAACCGCCCAAGGAGCTGCCGATCTGGGCCATTTCACTCGGAGCGTGCGGGAAGTTGTCCTTTGCGATTCCCAGAGCGGTGCTTGCGGAGGTCATGGCCTCCTTCGTGTTCGAGGCGTAGCCAGCACCGTTCACCAGGCTTGTGTGCAGTTGGGTCGCATTGTGCCTGAAGGCGTCCGCCGTCTGGCCGGTCCAGTGCTCCAGGACGTCGTTGACGATCCCGCCAAGCTGCTTCGCCGTGTCGTGAAGGTTGTCTGCGATGTAGCCCCAGTTGAGCGCCGCCTGGCTGATTGCACCCGGATCGGCGTCCCGAACCATCGCCTGAAGGGCTTCGAATCCCTTAGCGGCCTCGAAGTTAGTGGTGAAGCCGGCATCCCCGGTCTGCCCACCGGCGTTCGCCTGCAGGGCCTTCTTCCACTGAGCGTCTGCTGCCTTCTGCTCCTTCTGCTGCTCCTGGTAGGCCTGCTGCTCGTAGTAGTAAGAGTCGCCTGCCATCAGGAAGCCCTCCTGTTGAACCCGTTCGCGGTGCTCGTCTCCTGGTTGGCGTACGCAGCGTGGGCGCTGCCCGTCTTGGTCTGAAGCTCCTGAACCATGGACTGAAGCACCGAGATCATCGAGGTGATCTCACTCTTCATCGTCTCGTGTGCCTTGTACAGGGCATCGGCCTCCAGGAAGCCGTCGCCGCCTATCTGATTCTTCGTCAAGTTCGTCGAGTACTTGGCCTTGCTGGTCGGAGCGTCCATGGAGGACACCAGACCATTGAGTTGCGTGACTGCCTGCTGGAGGTAGCTGAGGTCTACCTCGTAACCGTTCCCGGATCCCATCTCTGAGACCGCCTCCCCGTGTGTTCGTTCTGGCCCATGTACATGATAGGGATGATCGCCGACAAGGTCGCTACCGGATACGGCCAGAAACCCAGCTCTGCAACGCCGTCACCAGCGGAGGGATGACCTCCGCCTCGGACTTGCGCACCGCGAAGGCGTGATTGCCTGCCGGGAGCGCGATCAGACGGTGCGTCTGCTTCGGGAGCGGAGGGAACTCGTCCGGGCTGCCGAAGGGGTCGCGGGCGCCCTGGATGACGAGCGTCGGGATGCCTGTGGCCAGCAGTTCGTCGGCCCGCGAACGGTCCGGCTTGCCTGGTGGGTGGAGCGGGAAGGCCAGGGCCACAACGCCCGCCGCACCCGTCCCAGCGCCCGTGCGGCAGGCAACCCGCGCGCCCGCGCTGCGCCCACCGACGAAAACCGGAACGTCCGGCCCGACCGCCTCCCGCACATGCGCGACGACCGGGAGCCAGCCCACGTCCAGCGTCTTCGGTGCAGGCGCAAGGCGCTTTCCGGCCACGCGCCATGGCTGTTCGACCAGCCCGACCGCGACAGAGTCGACGCCCGCCGCGATCGCCTGGAGGTCCGGGGCCTCGATGCCGCCGCCCGCGCCGTGGCCGAGCAGGAGGACGCCGTGCGGGGCGCGGTCGCGGTGGTGCCAGGTGATGCGGGCGTCGCCCGCCGCAGTCGGGACGAGTTCGATCGGCATACGCCCAGCCTAGGACCCCTCGCGCTGCTGCTTTTCGCGGCGCATCCGGCGATTCTCCGTCAGGTTGCGGAAGGGGTTGGTGGTCGCCGTCACCGCCGCCGCCCGGACGTCACCGTCCGACCAGGTGCTGAAGCGTTCCAGGTAGGCGAGGACGACCAGGCGGGAGAGGCGGGGGTCATGGACGACGACTTCGTAGACGGCGGTCGGGCCGGCGTTGCGGACGAGGTCGAAGCCCGGCGATGTCGGGCCGGTGCAGCGGATGTGGGCGGAGAAGATCGCGTCCTCTACGCTTCGGCCACGGCCGCCCAGGCCGAACCCTGGGGCGAACTCGTCCAGCAGCCGGAATGCAGTACGCGCCGCACGGCGGCCGCCATTCAGTTCCTGGCGCACCGCGGTGAGCGTTTCAGGGAGACCCTGCTGCACGATCGGTGCCGCGTCGAAGTCGAGGCGTCGGCCGTTCGGCCTCGTCCCGCCCACCAGGACCTGCCCGGCGTCCCAGGCCTGCCCGAGTTTGACGTAGCCGAGCAACTGCTGCGGACCGAACGCCGGGTAGACGTAGTACGGCCGGACGTGCACGTCGTACGGATAGTCCTTGTGCATGCGCACGATCGGCTGCTGCTGCCCGGCCGGGTACACCAGAAAAGTGGTGTGACCGCGGCCGTAGTCGACCAGGACGGTGAATGCCGTCAACGACTGCAACAGATCCGACGAATCCGACGGAACGCCCATCGACGTGTCCCCCGCGTCCATATCGTCCCCCTTCACACCGACATACGGCCACACACCGTACCGGTGGGTACCGGGCACCACCATCGCGCTCCGCGTAATGCACCCGGTGACCCCGGCAGGACGTGCAAAGATGCCAGCGAAGACCGAAGACAGAGTCAATGACGTCAATGACGACAGTCGACAAAGGAGTCACGCAGCGTGCCTGGCACCAACCTGACCCGTGAGGAGGCCCGGACCCGGGCCGCGCTCCTGCACGTGGACGCCTATGAGATCGAGCTCGACCTGAGCGCGGCGGCGGAGGGAGGCACGTTCCGGTCCACCACCGTCGCCCGGTTCACCGCCGCCACCCCGGGTGCATCCAGCTTCATCGACCTGATCGCGCCCGCCGTGCACGAGGTCACCCTGAACGGGGTGGCGCTCGACCCGGCCGAGGTGTTCGCGGACAGCCGGATCACGCTGCCGTCGCTCGCGGCCGAGAACGAGCTGCGCGTCGTAGCGGACTGCGCCTACAGCAGCACCGGCGAGGGCCTGCACCGCTTCGTCGACCCGGTCGACCAGCAGACCTACCTCTACACGCAGTTCGAGGTCCCGGACGCGCGCCGCGTGTTCGCCTCGTTCGAGCAGCCGGACCTCAAGTCCACCTTCCAGTTCACCGTCACGGCCCCGACCGGCTGGAAGGTCATCAGCAACGAGGTCTCCCCCGAGCCGGAGAAGGGCGAGGTGGAGAACACCGAGGTGCACCGGTTCCCGGCCACGCCGCGGATGTCCACGTACATCACCGCGCTGATCGCCGGTCCGTACTACGGCGTCTTCAGCGAGTACGTGAGCCCGGACGGCGAGCAGCGGGTGCCGCTGGGCATCTACTGCCGTCCCTCGCTGTCGCAGTTCCTGGACGCGGACCACATCTTCGACGTGACCCGCCAGGGCTTCGACTACTTCCAGGACAAGTTCGACTTCGCCTACCCGTTCTCCAAGTACGACCAGCTGTTCGTGCCGGAGTTCAACGCGGGCGCGATGGAGAACGCGGGCGCAGTGACCATCCGCGACCAGTACGTCTTCCGCTCCAAGGTGACGGACTCCGCCTACGAGGGCCGGGCGACCACGATCCTGCACGAGCTGGCGCACATGTGGTTCGGCGACCTGGTCACCATGGAGTGGTGGAACGACCTCTGGCTGAACGAGTCGTTCGCGACCTTCGCGGAGACCGTCTGCCAGGCCGAGGCCGAGGGCACCCGCTGGCCGAACATCTGGACGACGTTCGCCAACGAGATGAAGACCTGGGCCTACCGCCAGGACCAGCTGCCGTCCACCCACCCGATCATGGCGGAGATCAACGACCTGGAGGACGTCCAGGTCAACTTCGACGGCATCACCTACGCCAAGGGCGCGTCGGTGCTGAAGCAGCTGGTCGCCTACGTCGGCCAGGACGCGTTCTTCGCGGGCGTGCAGGCGTACTTCAAGCGGCACGCGTGGGGCAACACCCGCCTTTCCGACCTGCTGACCGCGCTGGAGGCGACCTCCGGACGCGACCTGAAGGCCTGGTCGAAGGCGTGGCTGGAGACAGCCGGTATCAACATCCTCCGTCCCGAGCTGGAGGTCGGCGCCGACGGTGTGATCACCTCCTTCGCCGTCCGCCAGGAGGCCCCGGCGCTTCCGGCGGGTGCCCGGGGCGAGGCGGTGCTGCGTCCGCACCGGATCGCGATCGGCCTCTACGAGCTGGACGGCGCGGCGCTCAAGCGCGTCGAGCGGATCGAACTGGACATCGAGGCGGCCGAGCTGACGGAGGTTCCGCAGCTGGTCGGCCGCGACCGTCCGGCGGTGATCCTGCTGAACGACGACGACCTCACCTACTCCAAGATCCGCCTGGACGAGGTCTCGCTGGCCAACGTCACGCAGCACATCGCGGACTTCGCCGACTCGCTGCCGCGCGCCCTGTGCTGGGCCGCCGCCTGGGACATGACCCGTGACGGCGAGATGGCCACCCGCGACTACCTGGAGCTGGTCCTGCACGGCGTCAGCCGCGAGACGGACATCGGCGTCGTCCAGTCGCTGCAGCGTCAGGTCAAGCTGGCCGTCGAGCTCTACGCCGCGCCGGAGTGGAAGGCCACCGGCCGGGCCAAGCTGGCCGAGGCCGCCGAGCAGCTGCTGCGCGGCGCGGAGCCGGGCAGCGACCACCAGCTGGCGTGGGCGCGGGCGTTCGCCGCTTCGGCGTCGAGCGTCGAGCACCTCGCGCTGCTGTCCGGCCTGCTGGACGGCTCGGTCGAGATCGAAGGCCTGGCCGTCGACACGGAGCTGCGCTGGGCACTGCTCGGGCGGCTCTCGGCCGCCGGTGTCGCCGACGAGGCCGCGGTGATGGACGAGCTGGAGCGCGACGCCACGGCCGCGGGTGAGGCGCACGCCGCCACCTGCCGTGCGGCGCGCCCGACGGCGGAGGCCAAGGCCGCCGCCTGGGCCTCCGTGGTGGAGGCGGAGACGCTCTCCAACACCGTGCAGGAGGCCGTGATCCGCGGCTTCATGCAGACCGAGCAGGCGGACCTGCTGGCGTCCTACACGGAGAAGTACTTCGCCGCGATCAAGGGCATCTTCGAGCAGCGCTCGCACGAGATGGGCCAGCAGATCGTCGTCGGCCTCTACCCGACGATCCAGGTCTCCACGGACACCCTGGAGGCCACGGACGCGTGGCTCGCGGCCAACGACCCGGCCCCGGCGCTGCGCCGCATGGTCGTCGAGTCCCGCTCCGGCGTCGAGCGCGCGCTGCGCGCCCAGGCGGCGGACCACGCCGCGGGGGCGTGAACCCGGTTCGGTAGTGGCTGACCGCTGACCGACGGAGCACGACAGAGAACGACGGAGGGTGGTGCCGGGCGCTTCACGCGCCGGGCACCACCCTCCGTCGTGTTTCCGACGGGTGGTCAGTGACCGCCTGCCGCCTGCTCCTGGAGCAGACCGGCGATCCGGCCAAGGTCGTTGATGCCGTCGATGACACCGTTGATGTCCGGCGTAGCGCCGCCGTTCATGACCAGGTAGTAGGTGTAGTAGTGGCCGGCGCAGACCTCCATGTAGCCGCCGATGGCCAGACCGCCCTCCGCGATCTGCGTGTTGAGGGCGTCCTCGGTGGCCGTCACGCCGGTCTTGCCCCAGACCTTGCCCTTGCCGGGACAGGTGGGGCTGCCCAGGCAGACGTCGGCGAGCCCGCCGTTCACACCCAGCAGCGGCAGCGCGTCGCGGAAGACCTTCGCGTCCGGGGTGTGCAGCCAGTAGTGCAGGATCTCGTTGATGCCCTTGGGCGTGACCCGGTCGGTGGGGTTGCCGCCGCGCCCGTCCAGCAGCTGGAACTGCATCGGATCGATCCCGGCCTGCACCAGGAACCGGTGGAGCACCGGGAAGCCGTCACCGCACTGGTGGCTGTGCGCGGAGACCGCCTGGAGACAGACCGCCAGGTTGGCCCCGAGATTGTGGCTGACCTTGAAGATCAGCTTCACGTACTGGGAGAAGACCGGCGACACGTAGGCGGCGACGGTCGGCCCGCTGTAGGAGCCGGGCAGCAGCCGGACCGGGTTGGGTCCGGTCGGGGCGGCGCTGACGGTGACCCCCGCGCGCCGGAGCGCCTCGATCAGGGCGGTGCGCCCGAAGGCCGCCGGGTTCTGGATGTTGGAGATGCGCAGCTGCGGCTGCGAGCCCGCGGCGATGGTGCCGGAGAGGTGGATCCGGGTGCCGTCGGGTGACGCGGTCACAGCGATGTTCGTCGTGCCGCCCGCAGCCACGGTCCGCACGCTGGAGGTGACCTGGTACGGCGCGACCTGAGGACGCCAGAGCAGCTTGGCCGCGTGGCCCGGCGTGGTCGCGGTCGAGAGCAGGTCGATGACGTTGTCGTTGATGATCAGCGGATCCGGCGCCGGGTCGAAGGCCGGGAACGTGGTGAAGAGCCGGTTGTCGACGACGACGTTGCCCTGCACGTGGGTGATGCCCGAGTGGCGGACCTGCTGGGCGATCTGGTCGATGCCCGCGAGCGGGTCCTCCGGGGTGAGCTGCGCGCCGGGGACGTCGTTGGCGTAGGTGTGGTCGACCGGGCGGTAGTCCACCGTCCCGTCCGGGCGCGTCCGGCCGCCCATGGTCAGGTCACCCTTGGCCACCAGGGACAGCGCCCCGTCCAGAGTGGACCCGTGCCGCGTGCCGAGTTGCCGCACGGGCGTGCTGAACCGGTAGTCGGCACCCAGCACGTGCAGCGCCCCGGAGACGGCCACCAGCTTGGCGGTCGATCCGGGGACGAACATCTGGTCGGGGTACTGGGAGTGGATGACCCGACCGGTCTGGTCGTCGATCTCCAGCAGGCCCCACTGCGCGTGCGCGTAGGCGGGCTTGTGCATGATCGCTTCGATGTCGGGACTGAGGGCGGCGTCCCGGTGCGCGGCGGCGGGGCCCCCTGCCGCTGTCGTCAACGCGGTGACCAGCGCCGCGGTCAGGGCCGTGGCCCAGCGACGCCAGGGTCTGGCGGTCAGACTCATCCATTCACCTGTTCCGGCCCGTGCCGACGGCATGGCCCTGCGTGCGGAGGTGCGTGCGGTGCTCCGAGCGGTGCTCCGAGCAGAGCTCCGAGCGGAGCTGCGTGCGGAGCTGCGTGCGGAGCTGCTGTGAGCACCTCAGTGGTACCTCGGCCGGGACGGCTCCCTACCTCCGTTCCCGGCCTTTCACTCGCCCGTGGCAGCAGGGGAGGTGATGATGCGTCAGTTGCGCGTGGCCGCCGGGCTGCCACCGGGGCTCACCCCTCCCGCAGCACCGCGCCCAGCTCCGCCGTCCGCTCCGCCGAGGCGAGGCTTTCCAGGGTGGTCGGCTTGCCGTCGGCGTCCGCGATGGGAAGGCGCCAGTTGGGGTACTCCGTCGAGGTGCCCGGCAGGTTCTGCGGGCGGGGGTCGCCGACCGTGTCCGGGAGCCAGACGCCGACCAGCTTGGCGGGGGTGCGCAGCAGGTAGCGGTGGAGGGCGCCGACGGCGTCGGGGAGGTGGCGGCCGTCCGGGGGCTCCAGCAGGTCGGCGGCCGGGCCCTCGCCGTAGGGCGGGACGGTCATCAGGCCCTCGCGGGCCAGCTCGCCGAGCCACTCCTCGCGCTCTTCGTCGTCCTCCGCCTGCTCCTCGGCCAGCGGCTTGTTCAACAGGCCGAGGCGATGCCGCAGTTCGACGTGCTCGCCGCTGAGCCGGGCGGCGGTGCTGGGCAGGTCGTGGGTGGTCAGCGTGGCCAGGCACTGCTCGCGCCAGCGGTCGGGCGGGAGCGGCGAGCCGCCGCCCTTCTCGGACCAGTCGCGTTCGAACCAGAGCACCGACGTGCCCAGCACGCCCCGGCCCTCCAACTCCTCGCGGACGCCCGGCTCGACGGTGCCGAGGTCCTCGCCGATCACGATCGCGCCCGCGCGCTGCGCCTCCAGCGCCAGGACGCCGAGCATCGCCTCGGGGTCGTAGCGGACATAGGTGCCCTCCGTCGGCGGGCGGCCCGCCGGCACCCACCAGAGCCGGAACAGGCCCATGACGTGGTCGACCCGGAGCCCGCCCGCGTGGCGGAGGTTGGCGCGCAGCAGGTCGGCGAAGGGCGCGAAGCCCGCGTCGGCGAGGGCGTCCGGGCGCCACGGCGGCAGGCCCCAGTTCTGGCCGTGCGCGTTGAACGCGTCCGGCGGCGCGCCCGCGCTGATGCCGTCGGCCAGGCAGTGCTGCAACGCCCACGCGTCCGCGCCGTCCGGGTGGACGCCGACGGCGAGGTCGTGGACCAGGCCCAGCGGCATTCCGGCCGCGCGCGCCGCGTCCTGGGCGGCGCCGAGCTGTTCGTCGACCAACCAGGCCAGCCAGCAGTGGAAGTCGACGCGTCCGGCCAACTCGGCGCGGGCGCGCAGCACCGCCGCGCTGCCGGGATCGCGCAGCCCGCCGGGCCAGCGTCGCCAGTTCGGCCCGTGCACCTCCGCGAGCGCGCACCAGGTCGCGTACTGGAGCAGGCCGTCGCCCTCGCGGCGCAGGAACGCCTGGTAGGCGGCCTCGCGGCCGACGCTGCGCGGGACGGCGTGGAGCACCCGCAGCGCCTCGCTCTTGGCGGCCCAGACCGCGTCGCGGTCGATCAGCGCCTCCTCGACCAGCACCTCCTCGCGCAGCCGCGCGCCGCGCAGCGCGGCGTCCCGTACCCGTTCGCGCTGTTCGGCCGTCAGGTACGCGTACTCGGGGACGGCCTCGACGCGCAGGTGCGCCGGGTCGGCGAAGCGGCGCGAGGAGGGGCGGTAGGGCGAGGGGTCCGAGTGACCGTCAGGTCCCGGCGGCATGCCCGCGTGCAGCGGGTTGACCTGGACGAAGCCCGCGCCGAGGGTGTGGCCGGACCAGAGCGCGAGGTCTGCCAGGTCGCCGAGGTCGCCCATGCCCCAGGAGCGCTCGCTGAGCAGTGAGTAGAGCTGGACCAGGAAGCCCCAACTGCGCTGCTCCGGCCCGGCCAGCCGGTCCGGGGCGACCAGCAGCGGCGCGGCGGCGGAGAGCCGGTCGCCGAGGCGGGCGCAGAGGGTGTGGCGGCCGACGGGCAGGTCCGCCGGGATCGGCCGGGTCTCCCCCGCTTCCCCGCGGTGGGCGCCGCGGGGGAAGGGCGTCGGCAGGGTGACGCTGCCGCCGTCCTCCAGCTCGACCCAGGCCTCGGCCGCGCCGGGCAGCGCCACCTCCTCGGTGCGTCCGGCGCGGACCACGACCGCGCGCGGAAGCAGCCGCTGCGCGCGCCGGGCGTACAGGCCCTGGAGCGCCTCGTCGGCCCGCGCGGTGTCCCCGGCGTCGACGCCCATCGCGGCCAGCACCGCCACCAGGGTCGTCTCGGGCACGGGCCGGCCCTCGAACTCGGTGTCCACCCCGTAGGCGTGGGCGAGCATGTGAAGCGCGCCTGCGCCAGGGGAGTTCGGAGGTTGGGCGGCGGCCACGTGGTCTCCTCGTTGCGCGGTGTCGGACCCTGTGTGCAGGGTGTCGCAGGACGCGGGCGGCGCGGCGTCGCGACACGGACCGCGCTTCCGGCCCGGCGGGGCACCTTGTCACCTACCCAGGCGGGTGGCTCTTCGACACCGGCAAACGGGTGGTGACGCGCGCGGCACCGGGCGGTTGCCAACACGCCCGTACGTTGACATGTCGTGGCCGGAGATGGTGGGGTTGAACCCGTTCGGCGGAGTTCAGCCAGGCGGTTCCAGGGGCGCGTGCGACTCTTCGCCAATCTCCTGGCCCGCGTACGGGCGCGAGCGACGCCTGCGACGCTCGGAGGCTGTCGGCTGGATCGGCCCGGCTCCAACGGGCGCGACCGCTGCACGCTTCCGACCAGGCATCAGGAGTCCCCGTGGAGGACCACCGGCCCGCTCCGGCCAACGACGGGATCGTCGCGGCCCTCGGCAGCAGTCTGCGGCGGACCATCGCCGAACACACCGGCCTCCAGAACCTGTTCGGCTCCGCGCCCGCGCTGAGCGCCCGCCGGACCGCCGCCCGCACCGCGCGCCGTCTCGCGCCGGAGACGGCGGACCGGCTGATCTCCCAGTTCAAGGGCACCGCACCATTGCTGGCGCTGAGCAGCCGGATGAGCGCGCAGGTGGGCGCGCAGATGCGCAACCGCAGTGCGGCGCTACGGGCCAGTGCCGCGTTCACCGTCGCCGCCGTGGTCGGCGGCGGGCTGGTCGGCTCGGCCGGACCGGCCGCCGCCCTCACGCCCAACGCCGTTGCCAGGACCGTCGGCGTGGGAGCCACCACCGGCGGCGCGCGGAGCGGCAACGCCGGCAACACGGCCAACGCGAGCAACACGGGCAATACGGCCAACACGGCCGGACTCTCGCACGCCACCTCGGGCGCGCCGAGCGGCGGCGCGGACGTCTCCGGGCCTGCCATCTACCCGCGCCCGCAGCGCGAGCACACCCAGGGCACGGCCGTCGCCAAGCCGGCCCGGGTCGCGCTCGCCGCCGCGCCGCACGCCGACCCGGGCGCTCTCGCCGTGCTGAAGGCGGCGCTCCAACTCGCGGGCGTGCGCAAGGTGGACACCGTCTCCCCCGACACCGACCCGCAGCCGGGCGTGCTGACGATCTACCTCGGCGGCGGCGCCGAGGGCGCGAGCGGCGGCACCGACCGCGCGCTGCGCACGCTCTCGACCCCCACCTCGGCCGTCCCCTCGCCCAGCGGCCTGCCCGCCGGCGGCTACGTGCTCGCCACCGGCAGCGCCACCGTGGGCACGCCCGGCAAGACCGCGCCGGCCGGCATCGCCGTGCTGGCCGGAGTCGACGCGGACGGCACCTTCAACGCGGTGCAGTCGTTCCGGCAGATCCTCGGCCAGGGCGGCGCGCTGCCCGGCCTGGTCGTCCAGGACTGGCCCTCCTCCGTCCGACGCGGCGTCAGCGAGGGCTTCTACGGCACGCCGTGGACCACCCAGCAGACCGTCGACATGCTCGACTTCATGGGGCGGACCAAGCAGAACTACTTCCTGTACGCGCCGGGCGACGACCCTTACCGCTCGACGCTGTGGCGCAACCCCTACCCCGCCTCCCAGCAGGCCGGGCTGCGGACGATCACCCAGGCCGCCGCGGCGGACCACATCACCGTCGCCTACTCGCTCTCGCTCGGCGGCTCGCTCTGCTACACCTCCAACCAGGACCAGAACGCCCTGGTCGCCAAGCTGCAGCAGCTGTGGTCGCTGGGCGTGCGCTCCTTCCAGCTCGACTTCTCCCAGGCCACCTACTCCCACTGGCACTGCCAGGCCGACGCCGACGCCTACGGCCACGGCCCGGAGGCGGCGGCCCGCGCGCAGGCGGACCTGGTCGACGTGGTGCTGCGGCGGTTCATCACCCAGCACCCGGACGCCAACGCGCTGACCCTGCTGCCCAGCGAGTACTACCAGGACGGCAGCACCCCCTACCGCACCGCGCTGGCCAAGGAGTTGGACCCCAGCGTCCTCGTCGTCTGGACCGGCGTCGGCGTGCAGCCCGCCACCATCACCGCGAGCGACCTGACGGGGGCCCAGCAGGCGTTCGGCCACCCGCTGGTCACCGAGGACAACTACCCCGTCAACGACTCCGCGCAGGACCGCCTCTACCTCGGCGCGTACGAGGGCCGCGACCCGTCCGTGGCCAGCGACGCCGCCGGACTGCTGGTCAACGCCATGCAGCAGCCCGTGGCCTCGCGCATCCCCCTCTTCACCGCGGCCGACTTCGCCTGGAACCCCGGCGGCTACCAGCCGCAGGGGTCCTGGCAGGCCGCCGTCGCCGACCTGGCGGGCCAGAGCGGCCTATCGGGGCAGGACAGCGCATCCGGGCAGGACGGCGCATCCGGGCACGGCGGTGCATCCGGCCAGGACTCCCGGAAGGCCCAGGCCTCGCAGGCCGCCGTCGCCGCGCTCTCCGCACTGGCGGGCAACAGCGCCTCGTCCCCTCTCGGGCAGACGGAATCCGCCTACCTGCGCCCGTTGTTGGACGCCTTCTGGTCAGCGTTCGAACCGGCCTCGCCCCGGCCGAACTCCGACGATCCTGCTGCGACGGCCGCCCGCTCCCAGGCCGCCGCCCAGCTCCGTGCCGCGTTCACCACCATGGCACAGGCCACTGACAATCTGGCCCAGGTCGACGGCGGACAGCTGGAGTCCGAGGACGACGCCTGGGTCGCCCAGCTCGCGGGCTACGGCCAGGCCGGGCAGACCGCCGTCGACATGCTGAGCGCCCAGCGCGCGGGCGACAACGCGACCGCCTGGAAGCTCCGGCTGAGCCTCGCCCAGCAGGAATCCGCTCTGGACGACAACGGCGTCACCGTCGGCGACGGCGTGCTGGACCCGTTCCTGGACCGCGCGCTCAAGGCCTCCGACAGCTGGGCCGGGCTCGACACCGGCCAGCTGACCGCGACCAGCAGCATGGGCACCGCGCAGAACGACGACCCGGCCCTGATGGTCGACGGCGACCCGAACACCTACTACTGGTCCGCCGACCCGCCGCAGACCGGGGACAGCTTCGGCGTCGACCTCGGCAGCGCCACCCCGGTGCGCAGCGTCCACATCCTGATGGGCGGCCCGGCGGGCGACGTCGCCGCGGGCGACATCATGCAGGACGCGGTGCTGGAGTACGCCACCGACGACAGCGGCTGGCAGACCATCGGCACGTACCACGGTCAGTCCGAGATCGACGCGACGCTGCCCTCCGGCGTCGTCGCCCGCTACCTGCGGCTGCGCTCGACCGGCACCCAGGACAGCTCGGTCGCGGTCCGCGACTTCAGCGTCACCACGGCGTTCACCACGCCGATGACGGCCGACGGCCCCGCCGCCGCGTCCGGCTACCCGCTGGCCAACCTGGTCGACGGCGACCTCGACTCCCCCTACCGTGCGGCGTCCGCCGCGCAGCCGGGCGACGCGGTCACGGTGACACTGGGTCAGACTCGCCCGCTGAACCGGGTCGTGGTGCTGACGGATCCGAGTACGTACGCGCCCGGCACCGTCGAGGTGCACAGCGCGGACAAGGGCTGGACCGCGATAGGAGCGGTCGCCCGCGACGGCTACACCGAGCTGGACGCCGACCCGAAGCTGAAGGTCGACCGGATCCGGATCGCCTGGACCGGCGGCGCGAACAGCCCCGCGGCGGTCGTCTACCAGGTCGTCCCCTGGTACGCGGACACGCCTCCGGCGACGCTGCAGCTCGCCCAGCAGAGCGTCGACCTGCAGTCGGGCGGCGGCTCGGTGCCGGTGGGCGGGGTGCTGCAGGCGCAGGGCGTCGGCGGAGCGACGGGCACGGTGACGGCCCAGCTGCCCGCTGCCGCGAAGGGCCTGACCGTCAGCGGCACCGGCCCGGTCGCGCTCCCCCGCGGCGGCGCGGCCGACGTCCCGCTGGGCTTCGCGGCGGCGGCGAACACGCCGACGGGGACGTACACGGCGCACGTCGTCTTCACCGTCGGTGGGCGGGTCGCGACGCAGGACGTCACGGTCCACGTCTACCCGAAGACCGGCGGCCCGGACCTGGCCCTCACCGCGACGGCGTCCTCCTCGGCGGACGAGACCGCGGACTTCCCGGCCACCAACGTCAACGACGGCGATCCGACCACGCGGTGGTCCTCGCCCGCGGACGACAACGAGTGGGTCCAGCTGCAGTTGGCGCAACCGGCGGTGATCGGCGAGGTCGGCCTGCAGTGGCAGGACGCGTACGCGTCGAAGTACCAGATCCAGACCTCGATGGACGGTCAGAACTGGACCACCGTCGCCACGGTGAACAACGGCCAGGGTGGCGCCGAGACCGTCCGGTTCGGCGCGGTGAACGCGCTGTACGTGCGCATGCAGGGCGTGGCACGGGCGACCAGGTTCGGCTACTCGCTGTGGGGCATGAACGTCTACGCGGTCACCAACCCGCCGGCGTCCCTCACCCCACCGCCGGGGTCGACCGCGAGCCCGTCCCCGAACCCGTCGAGCACGCCGAGCCCGTCCCCGACGGACACGGCAACGCCGGACCCGACGGACACCTCGACCCCGGATCCGTCCGCCTCCGCGACCCCCTGAGCAGATCTTTCAGACCAGGCACGCGGGGAAGTCGCACCATCCAGGGGCGCGGCAGCACAGGCTCGGCCTCTCGCGCGCACGCGGCGGAGCCGCATATCGGCAGAGCCCCGCGCCCCCGGGTAAGTGCGACGTCCCGTCTGCCCGGGGTAACGAAAAGGCCCCGGGGAGACGCGCGCGTCTACGCGCTGAGCTCCACCGGGGCCCCTGGGGGCGCTCCGCCGGCTTGATGAAGGGCTTGGACTGGCGCGAGATGCGCCAACTCCTCCGCCGTTCCGTAGGGCTCCAGGTACGGGCGCCAGCGCGGGTCGCGGTGGCCCGTGCCGATGATCCGCCAGGCGAGGCCGGTCGGAGGGGCAGGGGTCCGCTTCATCCGCCAGCCGAGATCGGCGAGGTGGCGGTCCGCCTTGACATGGTTGCACCGGCGACACGCGGCGACGACGTTGTCCCACGCGTGCTGCCCGCCACGGCTGCGCGGAATCACGTGGTCGACGCTGGTTGCGACGCCACCGCAGTACACGCAGCGCCCGCCGTCGCGGGCGAACAGCGCCCTGCGGGTCAGCGGGACCGGGCCACGGAACGGGACTCGGACGAAACGGGTCAGCCGGACGACGGACGGCGCCGACATGGCTGAGGTCGCACTGTGCATGAGTACCCCGGTGTCCTCGAGGCTCACCGCCTTCTTGTCGAGGACGAGGACCAGGGCGCGTCGTAGTGACACGACACCCAGTGGCTCGTAGGACGCGTTCAGGACCAGAACTTGCGGCACGAGGGCCTCCCTTTCCGCCGACGGCGCGTGGCTCGCGCCGGGACGACTGATCACCCGGACGGGGTGATCTCCTGACAGTGTCGCCGCCCGAGGTGCCGGGGCGCCACCATGTCCTGAGGTCCGACCGGGTGTGTGCTCCCCCACACCGGAAGCCCACATCGCCATCATGCCCACAGTCACCGCAGGTGAAGCACGGTAACGGCGGGTCAGCGGAGTGATCCACACACCCCTCTCGCGCCCCCTCGGGTTTGCCTCGGGTTCGGGGCCGGTGGCTACTCTGGGGCGATGCCCAGCCAGACCTCTACAACTTCCACTCCGACCTCCCCCACGGTCTCCCTGCACGACGCGGGCCAGGCCGTCGGCTACGTCAGCCAGCACTGGCAGGCCTGGGTCACCGACGCCCTGCGCATCATCTTCATCGCGGTCATCGCGCTGGTGGTGCGCGCCGTGGTGGTGCGGCTGATCGACAAGATGGTCGAGAAGATGGCCAACAGCACCTCGCACCACCACTCGGAGAGTGCGTGGATGTCGGGCCTGCTGGCCAACGCGGAGCGACGGCGGCAGCGGTCCCAGGCGATGGGGTCGGTGCTGCGCAGTGTCTCTTCCTTCGTGATCCTCGGCACAGCGGCGATCACCATCCTGCCGGTGCTGGGGATCAACCTGGCTCCGCTGCTGGCCAGCGCGGGCGTCGCCGGTGTCGCGATCGGTTTCGGCGCGCGCAACCTGGTGACGGACTTCCTCTCCGGCGTCTTCATGATCCTTGAGGACCAGTACGGCGTCGGCGACCAGATCGACACCGGGGTGGCCACCGGCACCGTGCTGGAGGTCGGCCTGCGGGTGACCAAGCTGCGCGGGGCGGGCGGGGAGATCTGGTACATCCGCAACGGCGAGGTGAAGCGGATCGCCAACCTGAGCCAGGGCTGGGCGACCGCCAGCGTGGAGATTCCGCTCGGCTACCACGAGGACCTGGACCGGGTGAAGGAGCTGATCCTGGCCGCCGCGGAGGAGATGGACAAGGAGGAGGAGTGGGCCGAGACGCTGATCGAGCCGGTCAAGGTGCTGGGCGTCGAATCGCTGGCCGCCGACTCGATGATCGTCCAGGTCTCGGTCAAGGTGCTGCCCGGCAAGTCGCTGGGCGTCGCGCGTGAGCTGCGCCGCCGGATCAAGATCGCCCTGGAGCAGGCGGGCATCCGCCTCGGGGTCACCGTGCCCGTCGAGGACGCCGTTCCGGCCCAGCGCGCTGCTGCGGACATCAACGCACCGTCGGTCCTCGGCGACCCGATGAGCGCGCAGTCGCGCGGCACCGCGCCGATACCGGGCCTGGACGACCCGTCGCAGAAGTAGTCACCCCACAGACACCTGGACGCGAGGGCGCGGGCACGACCGTTCACCGGTCGGCCCGCGCCTTCTGCGTCTGCCGACGTCTGCCGGCGCCTGCCGGCGCCTGCCGATGTCTACCGGCGCGTGCCGGCGCGTGCACGTTTGCCGGCTCAGGCAATCCGTTGTAAAGTACAACTTAAGTCTTAGTTGTAAATGCCAACTGCTTTCCTGGGGTGATCATGTCCGCCACCGCCGCGCCCTCCGAACGCGCCGTACTCCGGCGCGTCCTCACGCACCTGCTACTGCCGCTGCTCATGTGCCTCGGCATGGGTCTCGCCTACGAGAGCGCGTTCCACGCGCCGTCGCCGCACCACATGAAGGTCGCGGTCATCGGCACCACCCCGCAGGCGGACGTATTGGCCCAGACGATCAAGGACCAGGCCGGCGACGCGCTCGACGTCACCACCCTGCCGAGCACGGACGCGGCCAAGGCGCAGATCATGAACCGCTCACTGGTCGCCGCCTACCAGCCCAGCGCCACCGGCTCCGCCTCCCCGCAGTTGTACGTCGCCACCGCCAACTCCGGCACCGACGTCGAGGTCGCCACGAAGATCTTCACCACCGTCGCCTCGCTCCAGCACCAGCCGCTGGCCACGGTCGACCTGACCCCGATGCCGACACAGGACCCGACCAACCAGGCGCTCTTCTTCCTGCTGGTGGCGATCAGCATCGGCTCCTACGGCAGCGTGGCCGTGATCGGCGGCGCGGGCGCGGCGCTGCAGGTGCGGACACAGGCGGCGCTGTGCGTCGGCGTCTCGTTCACGGTCGCGGTCATCGGGACGGTTCTGGCCGGACCGGTCTTCGACTTCGTCCACCACGACCTGGCCAGGCTCTTCGCACTCGCCTGGGTCTACTCCTTCGCGGTGGCCGGGATCGGAACCGTGCTGCACCACTTCCTGGGCCTCTGGACCACGCTGGGCACGATGCTGCTCTTCGTGATGCTGAACTTCACCTCCTCCGGCGGCGTCTTCCGCCCCGACCTGCAGAACGGCTTCTTCGGTTCACTGCACTCGTTCTGGATCGGCTCGGGCTTCGTCGAGGGCGCGCGGAGCATGATCTACTTCGACGGCCGCGGCGGCTTCGCCACCGACGTGTGGATCCTGATCATCTGGGCGCTGGTCGCCGTCGTCGGACTGGGCGTCACCGGCCTGGTCAAGTCCCGGAAGTCGCAGGCCCCGACGCTCGTCACGGCGTCGAACGTCTCGGCTGCGGTTCCGGCCCAGGCCGTCCGCAGCAACGTCCCGGAGGGCGACGTCCCGGAGGGCGACGTCCGGGAGGAAGAGGAGGAGGCCGTCTCGGTCTGATCCACTCCCGCTCCCCAGGGACGAATGCCCCGGGTAACGCTTCGGTCTCCAAGAGAATCGAGGCGTTCCCGGGGCATTGACATCCCCTCGCCCGCAGCCGTACGTTCCTGGCCAACCGTTAGGAAAGTTTCCTTCCAGTTCAGGGGCTCAGTCGTCCTCGCTGAAGGCGACGCGAGGAGAGTGAGGGAACGCCATGGCGACCGGCCGCAGCAACCCCTCGCAGCCCGGCACCCCGAGGCTGCTGCGAGCAATCAACGACCGGGCCGCGCTGGAGCTGCTGCTCGAAGAGGGCCCCCTGTCCCGGAGCCAACTCGGCGCGCTGACCGGGCTGTCCAAGCCCACCGCCTCCCAACTGCTCGCCCGGCTGGAGAGCGCCGGACTGGTCGTCCCCGTCGGCACCACCGCCGGACGGCCGGGGCCCGGCGCACAGCTCTACGAGATCAACCCGCGTGCCGCCTACGTGGCCGGGCTGGATGTCAGCCCCGAGCGGGTCCGGGTCTCCATCGCGGACGTCACCGGACACGTGGTCACCGAGCACCGGCTGCCGCAGCACGCGGACGACCCCGGCCAGGCCGTGGAACAGGTCGGGCGCGCCCTCGACGTCGCCACCACCGCAGCGGGCCTCGACCGGAGCGACCTGCGCGCCGTCGTCATCGGCACGCCCGGTGCGCTCGACCCGGCCACCGACGAACTCCGGTACGCCGCACACCTTCCCGGCTGGCACTCACCCCGCCTGCTGGAGGAGCTGACCGCGGACCTCGGTGTCCCGGTCGCGCTGGAGAACGACGTCAACCTGGCCGCCGTCGCCGAACAGCGCGTAGGACTGGCAAGGGGCGTCCAGGACTTCGTGCTGCTCTGGGTCGAGGCGGGCATCGGCGCCGCCCTGGTCCTGGGCGGCCGGATGCACCGCGGCCACACCGGCGGCGCGGGCGAGATCGGCTACATGCCGATGCCGGGCGCGCCGCTGATCAAGAACCCCGAGCTGGAGACCGCGAACTCGGGCGGCTTCCAGGAACTGGCCGGTGCCCCGGCCGTGTTGGACCTGGCCCGGGAGCACGGACTCGACAGCGACACGGCGCAGGCCGCCGTCGCCGACGCGGTCCGACGCGCGGAGGCAGGCGAGGACGCGGAAGCGGGGGACGCCAGGGACCTGGGGGACGCGGGGGACGCGTTCCTGCGCACCCTCGCCGAGCGCCTGGCCACGGGCCTCGCGGCGGTCGTCGCGGTGGTCGACCCGGAGCTGGTCGTGCTGAGCGGCGCGGTCCCGCGCGCCGGGGGCGAACGCCTGCGGGCGCTGGTGCAGGAGGAGTTGTCGGGGCTGGCCGTGCCCCGGCCACGCCTGCTGCAGAGCGAGCTGTCCGGCTCCCCCGTCGTCATCGGCGCGCTGCAGACCGCGTTGGCGACCGCGCGAGAGCAGGTCTTCTCCACCCACTGACCCACCCGCTGACCCACCCACCGAACCACTCACTGACCCACCCACCGAACCACTCACTGACCCGCACGACAGGCACCACCGGCACCAATCTCGCACCGCCGCACCATCGGCACCTCGCAACGGACCGGCACCCGCACCCGCACCTGGCCGCGCCCGTAGCCCCGTGCATCCACCACCGGTCCGAACCCACTGGAGTCCCCGTGTCGACTGCCCTCCCCCGCAGAGGACGCCGCGCCCTGGCGGCCCTCGCCGTGACGGCCTCGCTCGCACTCACCGCCGCCGCCTGCACCGGCCAGCCCAACACCGGCGCGCAAGGCGGCACCGGGACCGACAACAAGCCGGTCACCATCACCTTCTGGCACGGCTGGAGCCAGCCCAACGAGCTCGCCGCGATCAACACGGACATCGCCGCGTTCGAGAAGCTGCACCCGAACATCAAGGTCAACGCGGTCAAGGCGGTGTCCGGCGACACCATCACCCAGGGCCTGCGGGCCACCGGCGCCAGCGCGCCCGACGTGGTCTCCGACTTCTCCACCACCGACGTCGGCAAGTTCTGCTCGACCGGCGCGTTCGTCAACCTGGACCCGCTGATGGCGAAGGACGGGATCGACCCGAAGACCACCTTCTCGCCGACCATGCTCAGCTACACCCAGTACAAGGGCGACCAGTGCTCGCTGCCGCTGCTGGGCGACGCGTACGGCCTCTACTACAACGTCGACATGTTCAAGGCCGCGGGCATCGCCTCGCCGCCGAAGACCTTCTCCGAGCTGGCCGCCGACGCGGTCAAGCTGACCAAGGGCGACGGGTCGCAGCAGCTCGGCTACATGCCGCTGTGGGACTACTACGAGCAGAACACCGGCTACGTGGGCGGCCAGTACAACCCGACGTACTTCACCCCGGACGGCAAGTCCGCCCTTTCGAGCGACCCGACCTGGCCGGCGCTGTTCTCCTGGCAGAAGAGCCTGGTCAGCCAACTGGGCGGCTACGCCCACCTGGAGAAGCTGCGCACCGGTTACGGTGACGAGTTCGCCGCCAACGCCTTCGACAAGGGCAAGGTCGCGATGCAGCTGGACGGCGAGTGGCGCATCTCCAACCTGCAGCAGGACAACGTCCCGTTCCACTGGGCCACCGCGCCGTTCCCGGTCCCGGACAGCATGGCGGCCGACTACGGCATGGGCTTCCAGACCGGAACCATCATCGGCATCAACCGCAACAGCCAGAAGCAGGCCGCAGCCTGGGATTTCGTGAAGTTCATGACCACGGACACCAACGCCCTGGTCACCTTCGCCAACGCGATAGACAACGTGCCGAGCACCCTGGCCGCGCTCAAGTCGCCCGACCTGAAGCTGCCGAGCACCTTCCAGACCTTCCTGAACGTCGCGGCCGACCCCAAGTCGGTCACGCAGCCCGCCACTCCGGACGGCGACAACTACGTCACCATCCTGCAGAACCTGGGCCTGGATCTGCAGTCCGGCAAGCAGACCGACGTGACGGCCGGGCTGAAGAAGGCCGACACGGACATCGACAACTCGCTCGCCCAGGCAGGGGCGCAGTGACCTCCACCAGTTGACGCTCCGTCAACGTCCGCCGACCCGTCAACATCCGGCCCGGTCGAGACGCGTCCCGCCTCGACCGGCCCGGCCGGCAGCGCCCGGAACCCGCCCCAACTCCTCCCCCGTCACCCGGTGGTGAACGTCATGAGCAGCACGACAGCCGAGACCGGCCTGTCCCCCACCCCGCGCCGGGCGCGCGCAAGCAAACCCCCGGTCGCGCCCGCGCTCAAGCGCAAGCGCCGCCGCGAGCTGCGGGTGGCGCTGGCCTTCCTCTCCCCCTGGCTGATCGGCTTCGCGATCTTCTTCGCCTACCCGCTGATCTCCACCGTCTACTTCTCCTTCATGCACTACGACGGCTACAACCCGCCGAACTTCGTGGGCCTGAAGAACTGGAACTACGTCCTCACGGAGAACCCGTACTTCTGGCAGGCCATGCGGAACACGCTGTGGCTGGTCGTGGTCATGGTCACGCTGCGGGTGATCTTCGGGCTCGGCATCGGGATGCTGATCACCAAGATCAAGACGGGCGCCGGTTTCTTCCGTACCGCCTTCTACCTGCCGTACCTGGCCCCGCCGGTGGCGGCCACCATCGGCTTCGCCTTCCTGCTCAACCCCGGTACCGGGCCGGTCGACCACCTGCTCGGCAAGCTCGGGCTGCCGCAGCCCGGCTGGTTCAACGACCCGAACTGGTCCAAGCCCTCGCTGGTGCTGCTGGCGGTGTGGGGCATCGGCGACCTGATGGTCATCTTCATGGCGGCGCTGCTGGACGTGCCGACCGAGCAGTACGAGGCGGCGTCGCTCGACGGCGCGGGCCCGTTCCAGCGGTTCCGGTACGTGACGCTGCCGAACATCACGCCGATCATCATGTTCGCCGTGGTCACCGGCGTGATCCAGACGCTCCAGTTCTACACCCAGGCGATCGTCGCGGGGCAGGTCGCCTCCGGCGTGATCAGCGGCGCGGGAACGAACTACGTCCCCGGCTACCCCAGCGGGTCGACCTGGACCGTTCCCCAACTCGTCTACAACCTCGGCTTCCAGAGCAACGACGACATCGGCTCGGCCTGCGTGGTCTCGCTGGTCCTCTTCGTGCTCGCGATGGCCTTCACCTCCCTGCTGATGCGCCGGCGCTCCGGCCTCATGGGCGACGACTGAGCAGGAAAGGGGCCCATCAGACCATGAGCGAGACACTGACTCTCGACACCCCCGCGAGCGCCCCCGCGCCCGCGCCGCGAACGGCCGCGCACCGCCGGGCCGTTCGCAACCGCAGGCTCAACTGGATCGCCGTGCACTCGCTCGGCATCGCTGCGGCGCTGTTCTTCCTGCTGCCGTTCGTCTTCCTCTTCCTGACCTCGCTGATGAGCGACAACCAGACGCTCAGCGCCAACCTCTGGCCGCAGCACTGGGTCTGGAGCAACTACGTCAACGTGTTCAAGGTGCCGGGCTTCACCAGCTGGTGGAAGAACAGCATCATCTACTCCGTGGCCGGGACGGTGCTGACCGTCGTCTCCTCGGTCCCGGTCGCCTACGCGCTGGCCAAGTTCCGCTTCCCAGGGCGCCGGGTGGCGATGATGGCGGTCATCTCGATGATGATGCTGCCGCCGCAGGTGATCATCGTCCCGATGTACCTGGTCTGGACGAACCAGCTGCACCTGACCGGCACGCTGTGGCCGCTGATCATCCCGATGGCCTTCGGCGACGCGTTCTCCATCTTCCTGCTGCGCCAGTTCCTGCTGACCATCCCCAAGGAGTACCTGGACGCGGCCAAGGTCGACGGCTGCGGCGAGCTGCGCACGCTGCTCCGGGTGATCCTGCCGATGATCAAGCCCGCCATCTCGGCGGTCGCGCTGTTCCAGTTCTTCTACTGCTGGAACGACTTCTTCGGCCCGCAGATCTACCTGGCGCAGAACCCCGCCTCGTGGACGGTCTCCTACGGTCTGCAGACCTTCCACAGCGCGCACCACACCGACTGGAACCTGACCATGGCCGCCACGCTGCTGGTGATGGCGCCCGTGATCATCGTGTTCTTCTTCGCACAGAAGGCCTTCATCGAGGGCGTGACGCTGACGGGAGTCAAGGGCTGATGAGCCTCAAACTGGTCGTGGTCGGGGGCGGCTCGACCTACACGCCGGAGCTGATCGACGGCTTCGCGAGACTCCGGGACACCCTGCCCGTCGGCGAACTGGTCCTGGTGGACCCGGCTGCGGAGCGGCTGGAGCTGGTCGGCGGTCTGGCCCGGCGGATCTTCGCCAAGCAGGGCCACCCGGGCACCGTCACCACCTCCAGCGACCTCGACGCGTCCGTCCAGGGCGCGGACGCGGTGCTGCTGCAGCTCCGGGTCGGCGGGCAGGCCGCCCGCAACGAGGACGAGACCTGGCCACTGGAGTGCGGCTGCGTCGGCCAGGAGACGACCGGTGCGGGCGGGTTGGCCAAGGCGCTGCGCACCGTCCCGGTGGTGCTGGACATCGCCGAGCGGGTCCGCCGGGCCGCGCCGGACGCGTGGATCGTCGACTTCACCAACCCGGTGGGCATCGTCACCCGGGCGCTTCTGACGCACGGTCACAAGGCGGTCGGGCTCTGCAACGTGGCCATCGGCTTCCAGCGCAAGTTCGCCGGGCTGCTCGGCGTCGCGCCGGAGCGTGTGCAGTTGGACCACGTCGGGCTCAACCACCTCACCTGGGAGCGGGGCGTCCGACTGGACGGCAAGGACGTGCTGCCGGACCTCATCTCCGGCCACGGCGAGGCGATCGCCGAGGATCTGGAGCTGCCGCTGTCGCTGGTACGGCAGTTGGGCGTGGTGCCGTCGTACTACCTGCGCTACTTCTACGAACACGACGCGGTCGTGGCCGAGTTGAAGAAGCAGGGCTCGCGCGCCGCCAAGGTGGCGCAGATCGAGCGCGAGCTGCTGACCATGTACGCGGACCCGTCGCTGGACGAGAAGCCGGAGCTGCTGGCGCAGCGCGGCGGCGCGTTCTACAGCGAGGCGGCAGTGCAGTTGGTCGCGTCACTGCTGGGCACCCAGGGCGGCGCGCCGTCCGAGCAGGTGGTCAACCTGCTCAACCGGGGCACCCTGCCGTTCCTCCCGGACGACGCGGTGATCGAGGTCCCGGCGCTGGTCGACGCGGGGGGCCCGCGCGCGCTGCCGGTCGCGCCGGTCGAACCGCTCTACGCCGGGCTGATCGGCCATGTCACCGGCTACGAGCAGCTCGCCCTGGATGCGGCGCTGCGCGGCGGCAGAGACCGCGTCTTCCAAGCCCTGCTGGCCCACCCGTTGGTCGGACAGATCGATCGGGCCGAACAACTGACGGACCGTCTGATATCCCACAACCACGCGCACCTGGCCTGGGCGTGACGACCTTCATGACCGCCGATCACCGCGACGCCGATCCCTCGGACGACGGCGAAGCCGGGAATCCCCTCGGCGCCGGCACGGTCGGCGCCGAGGGCAACGAGCTGGTCGCGGGCGTCCTCGCGATCGACGCGGGCAACAGCAAGACCGACGTGGCCATCGTGACCGCGACCGGCACCGTCCTCGGCACCGCACGCGGGGAGGGCTTCCGGCCCTACCTGGCCGGGCCGGACGCCGCGATCGACCGGCTGGCGGAGATCGTCGCCGAGGCGGCTGCAGCGGCGGAACTCCCCCTCGACCACGGCCCGTTGGTCACGCACGCGTCGGCGTGCCTGGCCAACGCGGACCTGCCGGTCGAGGAGCGGGAACTCCAGCAGGCCATCGCGGCCCGTGGCTGGTCCCGGACCACGGTCGTGGCCAACGACACCTTCGCCCTCCTCCGCGCCGGCACGGACGCGCCGCGCGGCGTCGCGGTCGTCTGCGGTGCGGGCATCAACTGCGTCGGCCTGCTCCCCGACGGCCGAACGGCGCGGTTTCCCGCGCTCGGCCAGATCACCGGGGACTGGGGCGGAGGCGGGGGCATCTCGCTTGAGGTGATGTGGTCCTCCGTCCGTGCGGAGGACGGCCGCGGCGCGGCCACCACGCTGGCGGCGGCGGTCGCGGACCACTTCGGCCTCGACAGCGCCGGCGCGGTCGCCGAGGCGGTCCACCTCGGCGAGCTACCGGAGGGCCGCCTGCACGAACTGGTCCCGGTCCTCTTCCGCTGCGCGGAGGCGGGCGACGCGATCGCCCTGGAGCTGGTCCACCGCCAGGCGGAGGAGATCACCACACTGGCGGGCGTCGCCCTGCAACGCCTGGACCTGCTGGACACCCCGGCCGACGTCGTCCTCGGCGGCGGTGTGCTGGCGGCGAGACAGCCGCTGCTGCTGGACGCCGTCGCGGAACTCCTGGCAGTGCGGGCGCCGTTGGCACGGCCACGCGTGGTCACCACCCCACCGGTGGTGGGCGCGGCGCTCCTGGGACTGGACCACTTGGCCGCAGCGCAGTTGGGCGGCGGTCCTGCGGCGCAGGCGAAGCTGCGGGCAGCGTACGGCGAATAACTGGTGCCCCGCCCGCTCGGGGCGCCAGGCCCTAAATCCCTTGCGGCGCCGAGAACGGGACAACTACCGTGCCCGGCGATCGACAACTGCCAAGGGGGATGACCGTGCCCGTACCGTTCGACGCCGAGCTGCAGCGCGTCTACGACGCCATCATGGCGGAGGAGGAGCCGCCGATCAGCGTCGAGCGGCTGGCGGACATCCGCGCCGAGGACACGGCCGGGGTGCCGTCTCACGAGGCGCTGAGCCGCGACGGCCGATTCGCCGTCACCGAGCGGACGGTGCCGGGACTGCCCGGCGATCCCGAGATCGCGCTGCTGATCTGCACGCCGGTCGACTCACCCGCGTCGCGGCCGGTGCTCTACTACAGCCACGGCGGCGGCACCTTCTGCGGTGACCACCGCATCGCCCTCGATCCGATGCTCGACACGGCCGAGCTGCTCGGCGCAACACTGGTCTCGGTCCGCTACCGGCTGACGCCCGAGCACCCGCACCCCGCGCCGATCGACGACGTCTACGCCGGCCTGCTGTGGACGGCGGAGCACGCGGCCGAGCTCGGGATCGACCCGGAGCGGATCGTCGTCGCCGGCCCGAGCGCCGGTGGCGGCCTCAGCGCCGCACTCGCCCTGACCGTGCGGGACAAGGGCGGCCCGCGACTGCGCGGCCAGCTGCTGATGAGCCCGATGCTCGACGACCACAACGACAGCGCCTCAGTGCGGCAGATGGACGGCCTCGACATCTGGGACCGCAGCGACAACGGGTTCGGCTGGGACAGCCTGCTCGGCAGCGCCTGCGGTGGCCCGGACGTCTCCCCGTACGCCGCGCCCGCCCGCGCCACGGACCTGTCCGGGCTGCCGCCCGCCTTCATCGACGCCGGCTCCGCCGAGTGCCTGCGCGACGAGGCCGTCACCTACGCCACCCGCATCTGGGCGGCCGACGGCGAGGCCGAGCTGCACGTCTGGACGGGCGGCTTCCACTGCTTCGACCGGGTCGTGCCCGACGCCGGGATCAGCCGCGCCGCCCGCGAGGCCCGCCACTCCTGGCTGCGCCGCGTCCTGGCCACCGGCTGAGGCCTGCATCAGACGTGCGCGGGTTGCCAGGACTCCCCTGCAACCCGCGCCGGGCGCGGCCGAGAACCTACCGGCGTCCCTTCTCCCCGTAGCGCGGCAGCCCGGTCGTGTCGATGGTGGCGAGGTCGCCGATCCGGATCACGTCCCCGTAGGGATAGGACGTCCGGAGCAGGTACTCGGGCCCCTGGCCCTTGGAGCCGACCTCGGTGGCGTACAAGCAGGTGCCGTCGCGCGGATCGACGATCAGATAGTGCTCGATGCCCATGGCCGCGTAGTCGGCCATCTTCCTGACGTAGTCGTTGTCGGGATTGGACCGGGAGACGATCTCGACGGCCAGGACGAGCTCGCGCGCGTCGACTGCATCCTCGTCGGTGTCGAACGCGGCACGTGGAGCCACCATGATGTCCGGCATGCGCAGCTTGCCGAGGCTGGCGTCATCGGTGTCGGTGTTCTCGACGGCCAGGAGCGGTTCGGGCAGTTGGGCGTCGAGCTGCCGGACCACGTCCTTGGCAGCGAGCCCGTGCTTGGGCACGGGCGACATCATCATGACGATCTCGCCACCGCTGATCTCGGAGCGGACCTCGCGCGGCAGGCCGTTGAACAACTCCGCGCGCATCTCCCTCAGGTGTCGGTAGATGGCGTCCTGGTGACTCATGGAGCCGCTCCTTCGGTCACAACGCCCCGGCCGTCGTCGTCTCCTCCATCCTATGCGGGCGTACTCGCGTCAACCGGGGCACCGGGCCGGGCGGGCTCAGTTCGCCCACGGCGGCGCGAGCCGGGAGCCGTCGGGCAGGACGGCCTCCAGGCCGACCGACGTGCAGGTCCACATCGCCGCCGGGGCGTCGCCCTCGTTGTCGACGCAGAGTGTGCTGCCCGCGTTGACGATCAGGACGTCGCCGGGCGCGAGCTCCGCGCGCTCGCCGTCGAGGGTGACGGTCAGGCGGCCGGCGAGCAGGTGGACGATCTCCTCCTTGGTGACGGTGTGGGCGGTTCCGGCCGTCCCGGCGGGGATCTCACCGCGCCAGGCGGCGAGCTCCTTGGCGCCGGTGGACGGGTTGGCGTACCCCAGGAAGCGGGCGCCGTGGATCTCGTGGGGCTGGGCCTCGGTGCTGCGGATGACGGGCATGACAGGTTCCTTCCTACAGAGATAGACAAGTGGCTTGTCTATTGCGATACAGACAAGCTACTTGTCCATTGCGCTAGGGTCAACCCATGGACAGCAGCAGCGACGCGACCAGCCTCTCCTTCTCCGCGCTCGTCCTCGCCCTCGCGGGCGAGCTCGTGGAGGGCATCCACCAGCGGGTGGTCGACGCGGGGTTCGACGACCTGCGGCCGACGCACGGCTTCGCCTTCGCGCGGATCTCGCACGGCGGCGCCACCACCGCCGACCTCGCGGCGCACCTCGGGGTGACCAAGCAGGCCGCCGCCCAACTCGTCGAGGAACTGGTGAAGAAGGGGTACGTCGAGCGCCACCCGCACCCCACCGACGCCCGCGCGCGGCTGCTGCAGCTGACCGAGCGCGGCTGGGCCTGCACCCGCGCCGCGGACGCCGCGGCCGTCGCCGCCGTCGCACCCTGGCGGGAGACCCTCGGCGCGGAGCGATTCGCCGACCTGACCAGGGATCTGGCGGCGCTCAACCCCAAAGGCCCGATTCGTCCTGCTTGGTGACACCCGATCCGATGATCCCACCCTGCTGACGACTTGTGTCACAGGTCTGCCGCGAAAGCCCAAGATCGCAGCATCAGGGGTGTGCCGGTCGGAGTGGGCGGCCATACTGCTTGCGATACAAGCACAGGCTAGAGGCACAGACAGAGGCACAGCCGTCGGCGGACCGTCCCTAGGCGGATCACGAGGCGCCCAGGGGGAAGGGGGACGCGCACAGTATGGCCACCACGCTGCAGGAACGACCCGTCCAAGGCCGGACCCAAGGCCCGATGCAAGGCCCACCCCAGGGCCGGAGAGTGCGGGAGCGGGCGACCGCCGTGCTGACCGGCACGCCGCCGAGGCGCCTGCGGTCCGGCGCGGTCGGACTGGCGCTGCTCGCGCTGTTGTTCGGCGTGCTGACGGTCTGGCAGGTGGACTCGCGGACCACCGCCGCCGACAACGTCGTCAACCACAGCCAGCCGCTCAGTGACGACGCCGCGCAGATCTTCCGGTCGCTCGCCGACGCCGACACCACCGCCGCGACCGGCTTCCTGCAGGCGGGGGCCGAGACCGCGACCGTGCGCGACCAGTACAACGCCGACATCGCCACCGCGTCCAAGCTGCTCACCCAGGCCGCCGCGCAGACCGATCCGAACGATCCCGGCCAGCAGTGGATCCAGCAGCTCAACACCCAGCTCCCGGTCTACGCGGGCCTGGTGGAGACGGCCAAGGCGGACGACCGGCAGGGCCTGCCGCTCGGCGGCGCGTACCTGCGGTACGGGTCCGGCCAGATGCAGGGTCAGATGCTGCTGGAGGCCCAGAACCTCTACAACGCCGAGACCGCACGGCTGCACGCGGACTACGCGGACGCCCGCTCGCTGCCCTGGGCCGCGCTCGGCCTCGGGGTGGTGCTGCTGATCCTGCTGGTCCGCGCGCAGGTGCTGCTCTACCGGCGGACCAACCGGGTCTTCAACATCGGGCTGGTGCTGGGCACCGCGTGCGCGACGGTCGCGCTGCTGTGGCTGGCGGCCGGTCAGAGCGTCGCCGCGTCGTACCTCTCCGACAGCGACACCCAGGGCGCCGCGCCGCTCCAGGTGCTGAACGAGGCGGGCATCGAGGCGCTCAAGTGCCGTGGCGCGGAGAACCTCAACCTGGTGGCCCGTGGCTCGACCACCGTCTACGAGGACACCTGGGAGAAGGAGAGCGCGGCCCTCGGCAACGCGAACGCGACCAGCGGCTACCTCCCCACCGCCCGCAGCATGACCACGGGTGACGCGGTGGCCCAGCAGTCGCTGACCGCCGCACTGAGCGACTGGCACACCTGGCAGTCGCGGCACGACACCGCCTACACCGCCAACCAGGCGGGCGACTACCAGACGGCGCTGAACGACACCATCGGCACCGGGAGCACCACCATCAACGCCTCGTTCACCGCGCTGGAGAGCAGCCTCAACAGTGCCGCCACGCACGAGCAGGCGCAGTTCACCAGCCTCGCCGACGACGGCCGCAACGCCACCACCCTGCTCGCGCCGGGCGCGGGTCTGCTGGCGGTGCTGGCGGCGGTCGGCGCGGTGGCGGGCATCAACCGACGCGTGGCCGAGTACCGGTAGGGAGGAGAGCAGTGATGAGAACCACCGACCGACCGCGCGCCGGACAGGCGTTGCGTACCGGGCAGGCGTTGCGTACCCGACAGGCGTTGCGCATCCTCCGGCGTCCCGGGGTCTGGGCCGCGACCGTGGCGCTGCTGCTGGGCGGCTTCGCCTTCGCGGGCAGCTCGGCGGCGGAGACAGGCGGGCTGCCCGCCGACGCACCCGTGCTCGTCGCCCACGCGCCCGCCCACACCCCGGCGGACACGAGCAGCGGCTGCGACCAGCAGGCCAGCCAGACGCCGAGCACCTCGGACAGCGGCCCTGACATCCAGAAGATCCTGCAGCGCGGCAAGTTGGTCGTCGGCATCGACACCAACAGCTACCTTTGGGGCTTCCGCGACCCGAAGTCGGGTCAGCTGGAGGGCTTCGACATCGATCTCGTGCACGCCATCGCCCAGGCGCTGTTCGGCGACCCGAACGCGGTCGACTTCCTGGCCGTGCCGACGGACCAGCGGATCAACGCCCTGGAGAGCGGCGAGGTCGACATGGTGGTGCGCGCCATGACCATCACCTGCGACCGCGAGCAGCAGGTCTCCTTCTCCGCGCCGTACTTCACCACCGGTCAGCAGCTGATCGTGCCGGGCACCTCCCAGGTGACCGGGTTCGACGCCTCGCTGAAGGGCCAGCGGGTCTGCACCGCCACCGGCTCGACCGGAGAGGCGCAGCTGCAGGCGAGCCCGTACAAGTCGCAGGAGGTGCCGGTCGCCAACCAGCTGGACTGCCTGGTGCTGATGCAGCTGGGCCAGGTCGACGCGACCATCACCGACGGCGCGCTGGCGGCGGGTCAGGCCGCGCAGGACCCGACGCTGAAGCTGCCGGGCGCACTGCTGGACACCGAGTACTACGGCGTCGCCGTCAAACACGGTGCCTGGGACCTGGTCGCCCGGGTCAACGCGGTGATCCAGTCCTACGAGTCGAGCGGCGGCTGGCAGGCGAGTTACCAGCACTGGCTCAAGCAGGGCACCTCGAAGGACGGCACGCCGCCCGTGGCGCACTGGGTCAACGAGCAACCGTGAGCAGCCGTCGCCGAAACCGGCTCACCGCAGCGCTGACCACCGCGCTGACCTGCGAGGACAGGCACACCCGTAGCGAAGACGTCAAGGAATCGACAAAGACCGGCCCCGACTCCCCGACGGCGATCCGCATCTGACAATCTGACCACTGGCACGACCCACAGGGAGACAAGCAAGCATGGCGTTGACCGGACCAGGCGGTCCCGTGATGACCCGCGAGGAGGTGGACCGCGCACTCGCCCGACTCGGCACCGAGCGCGAGGCCGTCGAAGCCTCCCTGCTGGCACTGCAGGACCACCCGGGTCGACGTCTGCTCGAGGGCGCGGAGCTCACCGGCCGTACCCGGGAGCGGTGGGAGGCCGCCGCACCGGGCCTGCAACTGCTGTGGACCTGCTTCGACACCTACTCCGAGGCGTTGGCCGCCGCCCGCGCGGTCCGCTCCCGGCGCAACCGGCCCAGCCAGTCCGAGCTGATCGAGCTGACCGAGCTGCTGCGCGGCAGCGGGGTCACCGTCTCCGGCAGCCAACTGCCGGCCACGGCAGGCTCGCTGACGGGCGGGGCACGGCTCAGCGAACAGGTCAGCCTGGGCGAGCTGGTGGCCCGGATGAACGACTGGTACGCCCGGATCATCGAGGTCGCCTCGGCCGCCGACGCGGTCTGGTCGGCGCTGCCCGCCCGGATCGACCTGCTGCTGGCCGAACTCGGCCGGGTGCAGGCGCTGGCCGGCTCGGTCGGCGTCCACGCCGGCGAGCACCCGGCCGGTGACGCGCTGCACAAGATCGGCAAGGAACTCGCCGCGCTCCGCAGCGAGGTGGTCACCGACCCGCTCGCCTTCTGGACGCCGCGTCCGGCGGCCATGTCCGCGCCCGGCCGCGAGCCGGTCGGCGGGACGGTGGAGACCGGCCGCTACGACCGGGCCGCGCGGACCGTCGACGACATCCGGCTCGAACTCACCGACCTGCTCCGGCTCCGCGACGACGCGGACGAACGGCTGGAGCGCGTCGGCGAGACCCTGGCCCGCGCCGACGCCACCCTGGCCGAGGCGCGCCGGGCCCGTGGCGAGGTGCTCGCGAAGATCGCCGCCACCGAGGTGCCGACGGTGCCGGGACCGGCCAGCGCGATGCGCGAACGGCTGGCCCAGGCCGACCAGTTGCGCCAGCACGGGCAGTGGCACCGGCTGGCGCCGCTGCTGGACACCCTGGAGTCCGCCTCGCTGCGCGAGCTGGAACGCGCCAGGGAGTCGCTCACCGCGGTGACCGCCCCGCTGGCGGTCCGCGCGGAGCTGCGCGGTCGGCTGGACGCCTACAAGGCGATGGCCGCCCGGCGCGGGATGTCCGAGGACCCGGAGCTGATCGAGCGTTACGACCAGGCCCGGCGGATGCTCTGGAGCGCACCCTGCGACCTGCGCGCCGCCGACTACGCGGTGCAGCGCTACCAACAGGCGCTGCACACGGCCCACCAGCAGGCGTCCCAACAGCAGGCGCCCCAGCAGCACGCCGCGCCGCCCGGCGGCGGGCCGGTGGACGGACGGCCCTACGGTGCCTGACAGTCCATGAGGGTAGACAGGGTGAGTACGCACCACCACGCGCAGTACGCCCAGTACGAACAGCGCACACAGCTCGACACGTTCGACAAGCTCAACACGTTCGACAAGTGGAACCAGACGACTTTTGCGGCCCAGACCGCAGGGGGATGGCGGGGATGAACGCGGTACCGTGCACACGGCCGGACTGCACCGGCTCGGGAGTCATCGACGCGGACGGCTACTGCACCGAGTGCGGGCTGGCCCCGCTCCCGGTCGCGACCGGCGTCGGCGGCCGGGCGGGTGGCTCGACGGGCGCCGCGCCCGCATCGGGAGCCGCCGCAGCGTCCGCTGCCCAGGCCCCGGGTGGACCGGGCGCGCCCTGCGTGCGGCCGGACTGCACCGGAACGGGCGTCATCGACGACGACGGCTACTGCAACGAGTGCGGCCTCGCGCCGATGCCGGTCGGGACCGCGCCCATCCCGCCGCAGCACGGCTCGGGCGGCTCCGGCAACACCTCGCGCAGCACCAGCACGTCCCGCAGCTCGCGCAGTTCCCGTTCGATGTCCGGACGTTCACGGTCCAGCCGGACCGGGCGCGGAGGCTCCGTCTCGGTGCGCAGCACCCGCAGCACCAGCCAGGGCACCCGGGGCGCGCTCGGGGCCGGGCTGGTCACCGTGCCGCCGATCCCGCGTCCGGACCCGCGGACGGCGGTGCTGCAGAACCCGGAGGTCCCGGAGCGCAAGCGGTTCTGCAGCAAGTGCGAGTCCCCGGTGGGCCGTTCCCGCAACGGCACGCCGGGGCGTACCGACGGCTTCTGCGCCAAGTGCGGCACCGAGTACTCGTTCACCCCGAAGCTCTTCGCCGGTGACCTGGTCGGCGGCCAGTACGAGGTGCTCGGCTGCCTCGCGCACGGCGGTCTGGGCTGGATCTACCTCGGCATCGACCGGCGCGTCAACGACCGCTGGATCGTGCTGAAGGGCCTGCTGGACACCGGTGACGAGGAGGCGCTGGCGGTCGCCATCGCCGAGCGCCGCTACCTGGCCGAGGTGGACCACCCGAACCTGGTCCGCATCATCAACTTCGTCGAGCACCCGGACGCGCGCAAGGGCACCCGTGACGGCTACATCGTCATGGAGTACGTCGGCGGCAAGTCGCTCAAGGACATCGCCGACGCCCGCCGTACGCCCGACGGCCGCCGCGAGCCGCTGCCGGTCGAACAGGCCATGGCCTACGCACTGGAGGCGCTGCCCGCGCTCGGCTACCTGCACAGCCGGGGCCTGATCTACTGCGACTTCAAGCTGGACAACGTGATCCAGTCCGAGGACCAGCTGAAGATCATCGACATGGGCGCGGTCCGCCGCCAGGACGACGACGGCGCGATCTACGGCACCATCGGCTACCAGGCCCCGGAGATAGCCACGGACGGCGTCTCCCCCGCGTCCGACCTCTACACGGTCGCGCGGGCGCTGGCGGTCATGTCCTTCGACTTCCAGGGCTACTCCACCGTCTACCGCGACTCGCTCCCGGGGCCGGAGGAGGTCGAGGTCTTCGACCGCTACGAGTCGTACTACCGGCTGCTGGTCCGCGCGACCGACGCCGACCCGGGCCGTCGGTTCGCCTCCGCGCAGGAGATGGCCGAGCAGCTGACCGGCGTGCTGCGCGAGGTGCTGGCGCTCCAGGACGGCAAGGCGCGTCCGGCGCTGTCCACCCTGTTCGGCCCGGAACTGCGGGTCGTGGACACCGAGTTGCTCCATGCCGAGCTGGGCGCGCCGGACTCGCTGCGCGGCGGGCGGAAGCGCAAGGGCGCAGCGGCGCTCCCGGCCGCCGCCGTGGCAAACCCGGTTGCCAACCCGGCCGCCGCGCCGCAGGTGCTGCCGCTGGACACCCGGGCGGCGGCGCTGGCGCTGCCGGTGCCGCGGATCGACCCCGGCGACCCCAACGCCGGTTTCCTGGCCGCGCTGATGGCGACCGCCCCGGCCGAGGTGCTGGCCGCCCTGCAGACCGCGCCGGTCAACTCCGTCGAGCTGCGGCTGCGCGGCCTGCGCACGCTGATCGAGGTGGGCGACCTGACGGCTGTGCAGACCGCGCTGGCCGAGCTGTTCGTGGACTTCCCCGACGACTGGCGGGTCGTCTGGTACCGGGGTCTGGCCGCGCTGGTCGCCTCCGCCCAGCCCAACGGCCCCGAGGCACGGGCCGCCCTGCAGACGGCGGCCGAGGCCTTCGACGCGGTCTACGACGCCTTCCCCGGCGAGGCCGCACCCAAGCTGGCGCTCGGCGTCTGCGCCGAGGCGCTCGGTGAGCGCGAGGACGCGGCCGAGTTCTACCGGCTGGTCTGGACGACCGACCGCGCCTACGTCAGCGCGGCGTTCGGGCTGGGCCGGGTGCTGCTCGCGTCCGGCGACCGGACCGGGGCGGTGGCCGCCCTGGAGTCGGTGCCCGAGGCGTCCACGCACTACGTCGCCGCGCGCGTCGCCTCGGTCCGGGCCCGGCTGCGCGACCGCGCGGCGCAGGAACCGCTCCGCGAGGACCTGGACGCGTGCTCCCGCCAGCTGACCGGGCTGGGCCTCGACGCGCGCCGCCGCGAGGAGTTGACCGTCGAGGTGCTGGGCAAGGCACTCGGCTGGGTCCTCGCGGGACGACCCGACGGTCCGGCCGCCGCCGGGCCGGTGAACCTGCTGGGCCACTCCGCCGAGGAGCGCGACCTGCGCTTCGCGCTGGAGCAGTCCTACCGGGTTCTGGCACGACTGTCCGACAGCGCCGACCAGCGCATCGCATGGGTGGAGCGGGCCAACCGCACCCGCCCCAGGACCTGGGTGTGAGAGATCAGGCATGGACCAACTGACGCTTTCCTGCCCGCGCTGCGCCCAACCGGTCGCCGAGGGCGACCTGTTCTGCGAGGAGTGCGGCGCGGACCTCGTCGCCGCGCGCTCCGGCGCCGGTGACCCGCGCGCGGCGGTAGCCGCTCCGTCGGCTCCGGCGGCCGTCCCCGCTCCCGCCCCGGCGCCCGCTGCCGCGTGGCCGGTCGCGCCCCTGGGCGCGGACGAGCAGGGACCCGAGCACTGGGACGACCTCAAGACCGGGCACGGCGCCGACGACTTCGCCCTGGGCGGATCCGGCGTATCCGGCCCGGCGACGGCCCCGGCCACCGCCGGGCCCACGACCGCCGGTACCGGTCAGACCGGCGACTTCGTGCTCGCCGCGCCGCTGCTGGCCACCGAGCTGCCCGACGCCTCCGCCGAGGACGACGGCGTGCCCGCCGGGCCGCCCCACCCCGCCGCCGAGCCGCGCGTCGGCACGCCCGTGGTGCCGGACACCCGGCTCTGCGTCGGCTGCGGGGCGCAGCGGATCGACAACGACGGCTACTGCGAGCTGTGCGGTCGCGCGCAGCCGCGTCCGAGGGACCATCAGGAGCGGGCGCTGGCCAGCGTCTGCGGCGTCAGCGACCGGGGCCACCGGCACCACCGCAACGAGGACGCCTTCGCGGTCGCCGCGACCTCGCGTCCGGGCGGCGGGTCCGCCGTGGTCGCCGTGGTCTGCGACGGCGTCTCCTCGGCGACCCGGCCTGACGAGGCGTCACAGGCCGCCGCCGACTGCGCCAGTGAGTCGCTGCTGGAGCAACTGGAGTCCGGCGCGGCACCGGAGACGGCCATGCACACGGCCATCCTCGCCGCCGCCGAGCGGGTGGACCGGCTGGCCGAGGAGTTCGAGCGCGAGCCCAGCCGCAACTCCCCGGCCTGCACCATCGTCAGCGCGATCGCCACGGACGGCCAGGTGACCCTCGGCTGGGTCGGCGACAGTCGCGGCTACTGGTTCCCCGACGACCGGTCCCGCTCGGTCCGGCTCACCGTGGACGACTCCTGGGCCACCCGGATGGTCTCCGCCGGACTGATGTCCGAGGCGGAGGCCTTCGCCGACCCGCGCGCCCACGCGATCACCGGCTGGCTCGGCGCGGACGCCGTCGAGGTCGAGCCGCACACCCTGAGCTTCGCCCCCGACGCCCCGGGCGTCGTGCTGATCTGCACCGACGGCCTGTGGAACTACTCCGAGGCCGCACCCGACCTGGCCAAGATCGTCCCGCCGGACGCGCGGACGCGTCCGCTGGAGGCGGCGCAGACCCTGGTCCGCTACGCCTGCGACCGGGGCGGCCACGACAACGTGACCGTCGCGGTGCTGCCGCTACAGCCCGCACCGCACCCCGAGGTCGAACCGGACCACGCTCCGACGCTGGTCCCCGGAAGCCTTGACGCACCCACCATTCAGCTACGCGAGGGGGAGAGCTGACGCCATGCCCGCCAACTTCACCAAGTCCGACCTTCCGCAGTTCTCCGTCGACATCTTCCAGAACGAGTACCTGGCGCAGGGCGCGAACGAGGTCAACGCCATCGTCACGGTGACCTCCACCGGCGGCGCGGTCGGCGGCGGCCCTGTCGACGCCCCGGACGCGGCCGTGGTCATCGCCGTCGACTGCTCGGGCTCGATGGACTACCCGCCGACCAAGATCCGCAACGCCCGTGAGGCGACCGCCGCCGCGATCGACGCGGTCCGCGACGGCGTCTGCTTCGCGGTGGTCGCCGGGACGCACGAGGCCAAGGAGGTCTACCCGGGCGGCGGGCAGCTCGCGGTGTCCAGCCCGGGCACCCGCGAGGAGGCCAAGCAGTCGCTGCGCCGCCTCACCCCCGGCGGCGGCACCGCCATCGGCACCTGGCTGACCAAGGCCGACCAGGTCTTCTCCACCCGCCCTGACATCTCCATCCGCCACGCCATCCTGCTGACCGACGGCCGCAACGAGCACGAGAAGCCGGAGCAGCTGCAGCGCACCCTGAACCGGGTGCAGGGCAGGTTCACCGCGGACTGCCGTGGCGTCGGAACCGACTGGGAGGTCGAGGAGCTGCGCCGGATCTCCTCCGCGCTGCTCGGCACCGTCGACATCGTCGCCGACCCGTCCGGCCTGGCCGAGGACTTCCGGTCGATGATGGAGAACGCCATGGGCAAGGCCCTGGCCGACGTGGCGCTGCGGGTCTGGACGCCCGCGAACGCGCAGGTCAAGTTCGTCAAGCAGGTCGCCCCGACCGTCGAGGACCTGACCGGCCGCCGCAAGGAGGCCGGTCCGCGCGCCGGCGACTACCCCACCGGCTCGTGGGGCGACGAGAGCCGCGACTACCACGTCTGCATCGAGGTGCCCCCCGCGGGCGTCGGCGACGAGATGCTGGCGGGCCGGATCAGCCTGGTCGTGCCGCAGGCCGACGGCAGCTCCGAGGTGCTGTCCCAGGGTCTCGTCAAGGCGGTCTGGACGGACGACCTCAACGCCTCCACCAAGATCAACCCGCAGGTGGCCCACTACACCGGCCAGGCGGAGCTCGCCGGGGCGATCCAGGAGGGTCTGGAGGCCCACCGGCGCGGCGACCTGGACAGTGCCACGGCCAAGTTGGGCAAGGCGGTCCAGCTCGCCGCCGAGTCCGGCAACGAGGACACCTTCAGGCTGTTGTCCAAGGTCGTGGACGTGGTCGACGCGAAGGAAGGTACCGTTCGCTTCCGTAAGAACGTGACCGAGGAGGACTCGATGACCCTCGAGACCCGCTCAACGAAGACCGTCAGGGTGAAGAAGTAGCGTTACCCGAGACGGAGAGCGTCCGCTCCCCACCACCTCCTTCGAGCCAGACCTACGAGCCAGACCCTGAGGGGGCTCCCGTAATGCCCATCTGCCCGCACGGCCACCAGTCGCAGACCGCCGACTACTGCGACTACTGCGGCATGCCCATGGGCGCGCCGCCGGCCCCGCACCCGATGCCGGGCGGACAGCCGGGCCCGGGCCCGGGCGTGCCGACGCCGACGGCCGGGTTGCCGATGTGCCCGATCTGCTCCACCCCGCGCACCGGCCAGTACTGCGAGGAGTGCGGCTACAACTGGGACCTGGCGCCGGTGGGCGGCGGTGGCGGGATGCAGCCGCCGCCCCTGCCCACGCCCGAGCCGCAGCCGCGGGTGACGCCCCAGCCGCCGTACCCCGGGGCGCACGTCCCCGGGCTGCAGGTCCCCGGGCCGCAGGTGACGAACCAGCCGCCGTACCCCGGGCCGCAGGTGACGGCTCCTCCGGTCCCGCAGCAGCCGCTCCCGACGCCCCCGGTCCAGGGCACGCCGATGGCGCCGCCGCCCGAGGGCCGGCCCGGTGGTGGTTTCGGCGGCGGCTACGGCAACTACGTGACCGGTGACACCAGCGGTGGTGCGGGTACGGAGTACTTCCTCGCCCCGCCGCAGGGCCCTGGCCAGCCGGGTCAGCCGGGTCAGCCGGATCCGGACTACGGGCATCCGCAGCCCGGCCCCGGCGCTGCTCCGGTGGCCGCGCCGCCTGCCCGGCGCGGCACCTGGATCGCGGTGGTCACCGCCGACCGCGAGTACTTCGGCGACATGATGGCCCGCAGCGGACCGGAGGCGGGCGGCCTCTACTTCCCGCCGTTCTCGCCCGAGCGCCGGGTGCCGATGACCGGGCAGGGCCAGCTCCGCATCGGCCGCCGCAGCCACCAGCGCGGTACGGTCCCGGAGATCGACCTCTCCATCGCACCGGAGGACCCGGGCGCGTCCCACCAGCACGCGCTGCTCCAGGAGCAGCCGGACGGCAGCTGGGTGGTCATCGACCAGGACTCCACCAACGGCACCACCCTCAACGGCGCGGCGGAGTCGCTGTCGCCGTTCGTCCCGGTCGAGCTCCACGACGGCGACCGGATCCACGTCGGCGCCTGGACGACGATCACCGTCCACTGCGCCTGAGTCCGCTGCGTCTGAGGCCGGCGTGCCTGAGCCTGCCGCCCGGGGCCCTTCGACCGGCCCCGGGCGGCGGCGGTGTGCGCGGTCTCGGTCCGGCTGTTCCGTTGGGACGACACGTGACGGTGCCGGTCTGAGAGGATGGACAGGTGGAGATCAGACGAGGCACGCTTTCGACCGAGACCTTCTACGAGCAGGTCGGCGGGGAGCCGACGTTCCGTCGTCTGGTCCGCCGGTTCTACGCCGGTGTCGCCGAGGACCCGATCCTCCGCCCGATGTACCCGGAGCAGGACCTCGGTCCCGCCGAGGAGCGGCTGGTCCTCTTCCTGATGCAGTACTGGGGTGGCCCGACCACCTACAGCGAGGAGCGCGGTCACCCGCGGCTGCGGATGCGGCATGCGCCGTTCACCGTGGACCGCGCCGCGCACGACGCGTGGCTGTCGCACATGCGCGAGGCCGTCACCGAGCTGGGCCTCAGCCCGGAGCACGAGCAGCAGTTGTGGGACTACCTCACCTACGCCGCCAAGTCGATGATCAACACCCCGGAGTAAGTGACCGCCCAGGCGGCCGCGTCAGTGCCCGGGTACGTGCGCGGGCGAGCGGCCGGGTGAGCGGCCAGATAGGTGATCGTGCACCGTCACGCCCACCTCTTCCGTCACCACTGCCACGCGTGACAGGATCGCCCGCGAACATCCGGGGATCAGGTCGTGCACGGAGGCGGGGGACAGCGCGTGGGGGGCTTCGTTCTGCGTCGGCTGCGTGCGCACCGACTGCTGGTCGTCGCCGCGCTGCTGACCATCCTGCTGACCGCCGCCGCCGTCTCCACCCTCGCGGCCTTCAGCCCGGCCGTCGCCGCGGCGGGCGTCCAACGTGCCTTCCAGGTCACCGACCGGAGCCAGACGCCGCTCGTGATGACGGAGTCCACCGGCCGGTCCGGTCTCGACTCCGCGCGCTCCGCGGCGACCGCGACCGCGCACTCCGCGTTTCCCCAGCTTCCGGTCACGCTGGGGCAGTTGGCCGTCTCCGACTCCTACGGCCTGCCGCTGCGGCACGGCCAGAACGCGCAGACCGCCGACCTGACCCTGCTGGCGGACCTCGATCCGTCACGGGTGCGGCTGGTCTCCGGCGCCTGGCCGACGGCCGTCGGCGTCGGCGCTCCCGCCGGTGCTCGCGCCACAGCCGCCGTCGACGTCGCGGTGCCGACGGCGGCCGTGGCGCGACTCGGCGGCGTCGGCACCGTACTGGACCTGACGGACCGTTACACCAGTCACTCGCAGCTGCTCCGCATCGTCGGCGTCTACCTGCCCAGGGCCACCACCGACCCGTACTGGCGGCTCGACCCCCTGGCCGGGCACGGGCTGCAGCCCGGCAGCACCGGCACCAACACCCTCTACGGCCCGCTGCTGGTCCCGGGCAGTGACTTCGCCGGTGGCGCGGTGCCGCAGCAGTCGGTCACCTTCGAGGCCACCGCCGACTTCGGCCGGATCACGGTCGGCCAGCTCGACGCCGTGTCGCGGGCGACCGCAGCCGCCGTCGCCGCGTCCAGCGGCAGCGGCAGCGGGGGCGCAAGCCCGCTGCAGACGACCAGTCAGCTGCCGCAGCTGATCACCCAGGTCCAAAGCGGGCTGCTGGTCGCCCGCGCCGCGCTGCTGGTGGTCTCGCTGCAACTGCTGCTGCTGGCCGCGATGACGCTGCTGCTGGCGGCACGGCTGCTCGCGGAGGAGCGGGAGACGGAGAACGCGCTGCTGCGCGCCCGGGGCGCGGCGCCGCGACGGATCGTGCTGCTGGCAGCGGCCGAGGGGCTGGTCCTCGCTGTCCCCGCCGCCGTCTGCGCACCGCTGCTGAGCGGACCGCTGCTGCGGCTGGTGGACCTGAGCGGCCCGATGCGCCGCGCCGGACTCGACCTGACCGCACCGCCACTCACCTCGGTCTGGTGGGCCGCCGGCCTTGCGGCGCTGGTCGGCGCACTGCTGGTGACCGCGCCGACGCTGGCCCGCTACCGGAGCTTCACCGAGGCCGGCCCGTTGGCGGCCCAGCGCACCCGGCGCGGCGCGCTCCCCGGCGTGCTGCGCGGCGGAGCGGACCTGGCGCTGCTGGCGCTGGCCCTGCTCGGCTATCTGCAGCTGCGGCACTACGGCGACAGCCCCACCGGGTCCGGAGTGATCACCGCGTCGGCCTCGGGCGTCGCGGGCATCGACCCGGTGCTGGTGGCCGCGCCCACGCTGGCCCTCGCGGCCGGGGCGGTGCTGACGCTACGGGTACTGCCGCTGCTCAGCCGCCTCGGTGAGCGGCTGGCCACCCGGGGCCGGGGGCTGCCCGCCGCACTGACGGGCTGGCAGCTGGCCCGGCGTCCGCAGCGCGGGGCAGGACCGGTGCTTTCGCTGGCCCTGGCCACCGCCATCGGCGTGCTTGCGCTCGGGCAGAACAGCAGCTGGCTCCAGTCGCAGAACGACCAGGCCGCCTTCCAGACCGGCGCCGACCTGCGGGTCACCGGCGAGCTGGCCCCCGGCTTCGGCCAGGGCGGCGAACTCGCCGCGCAGCCGGGCGTCTCGGCGGCGCTGCCGGTCCAGCGGGAGACGTTGGCCATGGCCAACGGCAAGATCGCCGAGCTGCTGGCGCTCGACGCCAGGAGCGAGACCGGCCGACTCCCGCTGCGTGCCGACCTGATCGCAGGACCGAAGGGCGCCGACGCCGGCGACCTGCTGCGCTCGCTCCCCGATCCGGCCGTGCCCGCCGACCGGGGAGGCGTCCAACTTCCGGGCCGACCACAGATGTTGACGCTGACCCTGCGGCTCACCACCCGCTCCGGCTCCGCGCAGATCACCCGGGGGCAGGGCCCCGACCCGGTGAGCGTCGACCTGACCGACGGGACCGGCGTGGTCTGGAACTTCCCGCTCGGCTCGGCCCCCGAGGACGGCGTCGCGCACAGCTACACGCTGGACCTGGCCGGTGCGGCGGGCAGCGGCAGTCCGGCGTACCCGCTCACGCTCAGCGGCCTCTCGATCAGCATGCCCTGGGACCTGGACGGCCCCACCTACGACCCGACCGCCACCCCGGGGAACGCCGACAGCTCCGGGCCGCCGCAGGCCCAGGGCCGGACCGTCACCGCCGCCCTGCTCTCGGTCGGCACCGACGCCGGACCGGCGAACTTCCCGTCAGGGCTGGTCTGGCGCAGCCAGGTGGACTGGGGTCTGTCCGGCCTCTACGACCCCTCGCTCTGGTGCAGCCAGGGGGCGGTGCGGACGGCGGCGCCGACCACCGCCGTCCCCGTCCAAGCGACCGTGGCGGGCGGAGTCTGCCGAGGCCTGGTGGTCGAGCAGATCGGCGCGACGCCGACCGCTCAGGTGTCGCTGACGCCGGCTCCGGCCCCGGGCTCGGGCTCGGGCTCTGGCTCGGGCGGGCCGTTGGCCGCCGTGGTCGACCAGCAGTTCCTGACGGCCACGCAGAGCCGGATCGGCTCGGTGGTCGCGCTGCCCGCCGACCTGCCGGGGCTGCGGATCCGGGTGGTCGGTGTGGTCTCCAGCCTCCCCGGCACCGGCAGTGCGGCCGAGCAGGGCCTCGGCGGGTCCGGCGGCTACGGCGCCTCCGACAGCGCGGACGACGCCGGGGCCGTCCTGGTCGACCTGCCCTCCTACGACCACCGTTACCTCGACTCCGGTCCCAACGGCACGGTGTCCGCCGACCCGCAGCCGACCGAGTGGTGGCTGGCCGCCGCGCCCGGCGCCTCGGGGCGGGTCGCCGCCGAGCTGCGCGCGCGTCCCGACACCGGACAGGTCTTCGCCCGGGACGAGGTGGTCGCGGCCGAGTTGGGCGACCCGCTCGGCAGCGGGCCGCAGGCCGCCCTCTTCGGGACGCTGGCCCTGTCGATCGTGCTCTCCGCGATCGGCTTCGGCGTGGACGCGGCGGGCGCCACCCGACGCCGCGCGGGCGAGTTCGCGCTGCTGAGCGCCCTCGGACTCCGCCGCCGCGCGATGGCACGGGCGACGGCGGTCGAACTGGCGCTGCCCGTGGCGCTGGGCGTCGGCGTCGGCCTGCTGCTCGGCGAGTTGCTCACCCGGCTGATCGTGCCGCTGCTGGTACTCACCCCGGCGGCGACCCGGCCCACCCCGCCGGTCCAGGTGTCGGTGCCAGGAGGCTCGTTGCTGCTGCTGACCGCTTCGATCGCGGCGGTGCCACTGCTGGTGGCCGTCCTGGCCGGGCTCCGCGGCGGGGACCCCGCCCGCCGCCTGCGCGGATCGGAGGAGTCGTGATGCGGTCCTCGGTCCCGTGGCTGTGGCCCCGGTTGCGTCACCGTCCCGCCGCCACGGTGTGGACGGGGGTACTGGTGGCCGCACTGGTCTTCCTGACCACCGCGCTGCCGCTGACGCTCGCCCGCTACCAGGACACCGCGCTCGACACGACGCTGCGTCAGGCACCGGTCACCGGCCGGTCGGTGGAGGCCTCGCCCCCCGAGGGCGTGGGCATCGGGATCGTCCCCGGCGAGACCGCGCAGACCACCGTCGGCCCGGCCGGCGGAGCGGCCATGCAGGCGGCCATGGCGACCGCAGCCGACCAGGTCGAGGCACAGATCGGCGCACCGCTGCGGATCGACACGTCCCAGGTCAGCTGGGGCATCCAGGCGGTCCAGCACGCGGGCAACGAGACCGGCGCGGCTGTCTCGGCCCCACCCGGCCAGTCCCCCGGCCCCGCGCCGGACGGCGTTCCGCCGCATCTGTCGGTGGTCTGGCAGCCGACCGGTCAACTGACCCTGATGACAGGACGGTTGCCCGCTGCTCCCACCGGGGCCGGTGCGGGCAGCCTGGAGGTGGCTGTCAGCCAGGCGACCGCGCGGACCATGGGCTGGCACGTCGGCACCCGGCTGCTCGTCCCGGTGCCCTCCGTCTACCGGGGCCAGGAGCAGCTCACCGTCGTCGGGACCTTCCGCGACCCGACCGCAGCGGAGTCCCGACTCCCGTACTGGGCGGGCGCGTCGCTGCTCGGCGCTCCCTCCCTGTACAGCATCCCCGCCCCGGGCCAGACCCTGCACTACTGGGAGGCGGAGGTCCTGGTCGCGCCGGGCGCGGTACGGGCGCTGCCGCAGATCGCGCCGCCCGAGCCCTACTGGTGGTTCCCGGTGGCCTCCGGGTCGCTGAACGCCGGTCAGGTCGGCCCGGCGCTGGACATGCTGGCCTCGCTCACCAACGGCGACCGCGCCTCCACCCTGCTGACCACCGACGATCCCGTCTCCAGCGGTCTCACGGTCCAGTCGGACCTGACCGGGCTGCTCACCCAGTTCAGCGCCCAACGCGACGCGCTGGAACCGGTGGTGACCATCGGCGTCGCCGGAACCGCCGGGACGGCCGCGGCGGTGCTGCTGATGGTCTTCGGTCTCGCCACCGAACGCCGGACCGCCGAACTGGCCCTGCTCCGGGCCCGGGGAGCGGGACTGCGGCTGCTCTTCGGGCGCCTGACCGTCGAGAGCGCCGCCGCCACCGTTCCGGGCGCGCTGGTCGGGATCGGCGCGGCGCTGCTGCTCCTGCCCAGCCGGGTCTGGGCTACCGCCCTCGGCTACGGCCTGGCCGTCCTGCTTGCGGCCACGCTCGCCGGACCGATGCGCATGCTGGCCCGTCACCGTGGCCTGCGACCGGCCCGGACGGACCTGCGGACGGATCTGGTGCGGGCCAGGCCCTCGCGGCGAAGGACGGTCGTCGAGCTGTTCCTGCTGGTGCTGACGGTCGCGGCCGTGGTCGCGCTGCGCAGCCGGGGGCTGGCCCCGACCGGCGGCGGGCTGGATCCGCTGACCGCCGTGGCCCCGGTACTGCTGGGGCTGACCGGCGCGCTGCTGCTCGTCCGCTGCTACCCGCTGCCGTTGCGCCTGGCCGCCCGCCCGGTGACCCGCCGGTCCGGCGCGGTGGGCTTCCTGGGCCTGGCCCGTGCGGGACGAGGAGGCGCGACCGGCAGCCTGCTGCCGCTGCTCGCCCTGCTGTTGGCGCTGACCACCACGGTCTTCGGCGCCACGGTGCTGAGCGGCGTCACCGAGCGCCGCGCCGCGCTCACCACGCAGCTGGTCGGCGCGGACGTCCGCGTCGACGCGGTCGGGTCCGGCGTCCCCGCGCAACTCGCCACGGCGCTGCAGCGGCTGCCCGGAGTCCGAGCCGGGACGGGCGTGCTGACGGACCCGCTGGCCCAGCTCGGCACCGGCCAGACGGTCGTCCCGCTGGGCCTGGTCGACCCCGCCTCCTACGCCAGGGTGTCGGCGTCGATCGGCCTCGGGCCCTTCGTTCCGTCGCTGCTGACCGCCCGCACCGCCGGAACAGGCAGTGCGGGCGCTGTCCCGGTGCTGGCCTCGCCCGGAGCGGCGGCCGAGATCGGCTCGGCGCCCACCACGCTCACCAGCCTGTTCGGCACGATGCGGATCCGGCTGGCCGGGGTGCTGCCGTCCACGCCGTTCACGCCCGGCGGGGACTTCGTGATCGCCGCCCAGAGCCCGGCCCTCGCCGCCGTGCACTGGTCCTCCGCCGCCGCGGCCACCCCGAGCGCCGTGCTGCTGACCGGACCGGTGCAATCCTCCGCCGTCAAGGCGCTGATCGCCGCCTCCGGGGCGCAGAGCCAGGTCGACGTGCTGGACCGGAGCGACGCCGAGGCCTCGCTGGACGCGCAGCCGCTGCCGTCCGGCGCCGTCTCCCTCTACCAGGCGGCGGCGCTGGCCGCGACGCTGCTGGCGCTGCTGGCGGTGGTGCTGGCGCTGCTCCAGGCCGCGCCGGAGCGGGCCGCGCTGCTGGCCCGGCTGCGCACGATGGGTCTGCGCCCGCGGCAGGGCTACGCGCTGATCCTGACCGAGACGCTGCCGATGCTGCTCCTGGCCGCCGTCGCCGGATCGGCGCTCGGGGCGGCGTCGGTGCCGCTGCTCGGCTCCGCCGTGGACCTGGGCCCGCTGGTCGGCTCCCTGGACGGAACGGCGGCGGTCACCCACGCGAGCCCGGCGCTCCAGCTGCTGCCGGTCGTGCTTCCGGCGGCCGTACTGCTGGTCCTGGCCGTCGCGGTGGTGCTGGCCGAGGCGGCGGTGATCGGACGACGCCAGATCGGCGTCCAACTGAGGGCAGGTGACGAGGCATGAGTACCGGGATGGATGACCTCACACTGGACGAGCTGCGCCGTCAGGTGGCCAGTGACCAGGGCCGTCCCCGGTTCGGCCAGGACGCGCTGATCGTCTGCGAGCGCGTGGTCCGGATCTACCAGGCCGAGGGCGTCGAGGTACAGGCGCTCCAGGGCCTGGATCTGACCGTCGCCAAGGGTGAGTTGATGGCCCTGGTCGGCGCGTCCGGCAGCGGCAAGTCGACGCTGCTGCAGATCCTGGCCGGCCTCGACGTCCCGACGGCGGGCAAGGCGCGGGTCGGCGAGAGCGACCTGCTCGCCATGGACGCGAAGGTACGGCTGCGCTACCGCCGCGAGGTGGTCGGCTTCGTCTGGCAGCAGACCGCACGCAACCTGCTGCCGTTTCTGACTGCACGTCAGAACGTGCAGCTGCCGATGCAGTTGGCCGGAACGCACAGATCCGGCGGGCGGCGGGCTGCGCGGGCACGTGCGGTGGAGCTGCTGGAGCTGCTCGGCGTCGCCGAGTGCCGCGACCGCCGACCACACCAGATGTCCGGCGGCCAGCAGCAGCGCGTCGCGATCGCGGTGGCCCTGGCCAACCGCCCCGACGTGCTCCTTGCGGACGAGCCGACGGGCGAGCTGGACTCCGAGACCGGCGCGCTGATCTTCGACGCCTTCCGCACGGTGAACGCCGAGCTCGGCGCGACGGTGGTGATCGTCACCCACGACCCGATGGTCGCCGGCGAGGTCCGCAGGACCGTCGCGGTCCGCGACGGCCGCGCCGCGACGGAGGTGCTGCGTCGCACGGCGACCGAGGCGGACGGCACCGAGACGGTCACCGAGCACGAGTACGCGATGCTGGACAGCGCGGGGCGCGTGCAGTTTCCCCGGCAGTTCCTGGAGGCTCTCGGGATGGAACACCGGGTGGAACTCCTGCTGGAACGGGACCACATCCAGGTCCGGCCGGAGGAGAGCCAATGATCAAAGGGCCAGTTGCAAACGTCTAGGGGCGCGGGGCTCTGCTGATCTCCGGCTCCGCCGCGTGGGCGCGACAAGGTGCCTGTTGGCTGCGGCAGGTGGTTGCACTATCCAGGGGCGCGGGGAACTGCGCGACAAGCCACCCACACAGGTGGAGCACGGAACGCGCAGGGCCATCCGCATGTCAGTGGTTACTCGCGCAGTTCCCCGCGCCCCTGGACGTTTGCAACTGGCCCTTCTGTAAAAGATTCAGGAAACGAGGTGGGCGTTCACCGCCCGCGCCTCAGCGGCAAGCTCGGGCAGTTCCAGCACCGTCGCGCCCGCGGCGGCAAGCAGTTCGACCCCCTGGCAGTCCGCGACGAACAGCGCGGGCTCCCGCCACGCCAGCACCACGCGTCCCACCCCCGCCGCGCGGATCAGCTCGGCGCACGGGGACGGGCGGGACGCGCGGACCGAGCACGGTTCCAGCGTCGAGTAGATCGTCGCCGTCCGCAGTCGCGGATCCGAAGCGTCCAGCTTCCCCAGCGCCGACTCCTCCGCGTGGACTTTGTCGTCGCCGCCCTCGCGCGAGAAGCCCCGGGCCAGCTCCGTGCCGTCGGCGGCGACGACGATCGCGCCGACCGAGTACGCCGTCTCCGAGCGCGGACAGCTGTGCGAGAGCTCGATCGCCCGCCGCATCCAGGCGATGTCGTCCCGCGTCACCACGTCCGCGTCGCTGCGCCGGGCGGCGTAGCGCAGCACCACGATGTCGCCGCCCAGCACCTCCGTGCCGAGCAGGGTCATCCGGCGCAAGGTGTCCTGCGGGAACACGACGCCCGCACGGGGCGGAGCGAAGCGCGGCGCCTCGGCGTCGCCGACGAAGAACGGGGCGACGGCGAGCTGGATCTCGTCGACCAGTCCCGCCGTCAGGAACAGCGACTGGATCGCGCCGCCGCCCTCGACCATCAGCCGCCGGACGCCCCGTTCCGCCAGCGCGTCCAGGACGCGGGCAGGGTCCAGCTCCGGGCCGGTGCCGAGGACCTCCGCCCGCGCGCCGAGCTGCGTGCGCAGCGCCGGGGCCGCCGCGTCCGGGGCGAGGACGAGCTTGTCGCCGCCGCTCTGCCACAGGCGCAGCTCCGGGTCGAGGCCGCCGTGGCCGACCAGGGCCACCTTGAGCGGGTGCTCCGGCAGCCCGCGCCCCTGCCGCGCGCCACGGCGCTCGGCGGAACGGACCTCCAGGCGTGGGTCGTCCGCACGCAGGGTGCCCGCGCCGACGAGGATCGCGTCGCCCGCCGCGCGCAGCTCGTCCACCCGGTCGAAGTCCTCCGGGGAGGAGAGCAGCAGCCGTTCAGGTGACGTGTCGTCGATATGGCCGTCGACGGACATCGCCGCGCTGACCAGGACGTGCGGCCGGCGCGCGGGACGGTCGCCCGGCGCCCCTGCGGTGGCCGCTGCGGCGGACTCGGTGTTCATGACCTGCTCCAACGACCGATGCGGCCCCGGTAATCCCCGGCCACCGTCCGTGCTCGGCCGAACGTGGGTTGTTACGTGTGGCGCACACCTTCATCGGGGACGTTCGGCAGGTCACCCGCCCGACGAGCGTCGTCATGTCGCACCACGCAGTCATACGAGCACATGACATGACCAATCGTCAGCCGGATGCCGTCGCAGAGGACCGACCGAACGGGGGCCGTACGTGCGTTGGCTGATCTCGTCGAGCCTGCGGCTCGCCGCCGCGGTCGTGGTCGCTGCCCTGGTCGTGATGGCCCTGGGCATCGGCTCGCTGCGCCATGCCGCAGTGGACACGCTGCCGGAGTTCCTCCCACCCCAGGTCCAGGTACAGACCGCAGCGGTGGGCCTGTCCACCAACGAGGTGGAACAGCTGATCACCGTGCCGATGGAGGACCAGCTCAACGGGGTGGCCTTCCTGGACCACATGCGCTCCCAGTCGGTCCCCGGCCTGTCCACGATCCAGCTGACCTTCAAGCCGGGCACCGACGTCTACCAGGCCCGTCAGCTGGTCCAGGAGCGGGTCACCCAGGGCCCGGCCGTGGTCAACGTCGGCACGCCGCCGGTGATGATCCAGCCGCTCTCCGCCGAGTCGCGGGCCATGATGATCGGGCTCTCGTCCACCTCGGTCAGCCCGCTCAACCTGTCCACGCTGGCGCGTTGGCGGATCCGCCCACGGCTGCTGGCCGTGCCGGGCGTCGCCAACGTCACCATCTGGGGCCAGCGCGACCAGCAGCTCCAGGTCCTGGTCGACCCCGCGAAGCTGCACGCCCACGGAGCGACGCTCACCCAGGTCATCAACACCGCCAGCGACGCGATGTGGACCTCGCCGCTGACCTTCGTCGAGGCCTCGACGCCGGGCGCGGACGGCTTCGTCGACACACCCAACCAGCGCCTGTCCGTCCAGCACATCCTGCCCATCTCCACCCCGCAGCAGCTGGGCCGGGTCCCGCTGGAGGTGGACACCGGCATCAGCAAGCTGAAGCTGGGCGACATCACCACCGTGGTCGAGGACCATCCGGCGCTGGCCGGTGACGCGGTGCTCACCACGCAGGCCGGAGCCGGGACCGGGTTCCTGCTGGTGGTGGAGAAGTTCCCCGGCGCCAACACCCTGGCCGTGGACCGCGGCGTGCGGCAGGCCATGTCCGAGCTCTCGCCGGGCCTGTCCGGCGTCACCGTGGACACGCAGGTCTACCGGCCGGCCTCCTACCTCGACTCCGCCCTGCGCAACCTCGGCTGGGCCGCGGTAGCCGGGCTGGTCCTGCTGATGCTCTGGCTCGGACTGGTCTGGCGCTCCTGGCGGGTCGCCGTGGTGGCGTTCGTCGCCATCGGGCTGCCGCTGGTCGTCGCCGCCTGGGTGCTCGAACTGCGCGGCGAGACGTTCAGCCTGCTGACCCTGTCCGGGCTGGCCGTCGCCCTGGCCGTCGTGGTGGACGACGCGGTCTCCGCCGTCGCCGCGCTGCGGACAGGGCTCGACACCGCCGGAGCCGACGCCGCTGTGCCCGATACCGACGGGCGCGACGGGCGGGCGCACGCGATCACCGAGGCGCTGCTCGGTGTGCGGCGGCCGCTCGGCTTCGCGCTGGCGGTGATCCTGCTGGCGGGCGTGCCGCTGCTGCTCGTGCCCGGCAGCAACGGCGAGCTGACCCGGCCGATGCTCTTTACCTACCTGCTCACCGTCGTCGCCGCCACGGCGGTCGCGCTGACGGTCACCCCGGCGCTCAGCCTCCTGCTGCTGCGCCGCACGCCCGAGCAGCGCGGGGCGCCTCCCGTGGTGCGCTGGATCCACACCGGATACGACCGGGTCGGCCCCGCCCTCGCGGGCAAGCGCGGTGCGGCCGTCGGTCTGGCCGTGGTGCTCGGGCTGGCCGCGCTGGCGATCATTCCGCAGTTCGGCTCCGGCGGACTGCTGCCGGTGCTGCAGGACCGCACCCTGATCGTCCAGTGGAGCGCCGCGCCCGGCACCTCACTGCCCGCGATGCGCCAGGTCACCCAGACCGCCGGGGCCGAGCTGCAGCAGGTCGGCGGCGTCACCGACGTCGCCAGTGACATCGGCCAGGCGCTGATGGGCGACCAGATCGTCGACGTCGACACGGCCCAGACCTGGATCACCGTCTCCGGCAACGCCTCCCTGGAGCGCGCCAGGGACGCGATCCAGACGGTGCTCGGCCACTACCCGTCGCTCAGGCACCAGTTGCTCACGTACTCGCAGAGCGCCGTGGCCCAGGCCCCGCGCTCGGACACCGGCCCCGGCGGCTCCGCGCCGCTCACCGTCCGGCTCTACGGCACCGACTGGACCACCCTCAGCACGGAGGCGCAGAGGCTGGCGGGCGTCGTCGACCGCGTCCCCGGGGTCAGCGGGGCGACGTTCCGCACGCCCATCCAGGAGCCGTCGATCCTGATCGACACCAATGTGGACAACGCCGCCAAGTACGGCCTCAAGCCGGGCGACGTGCGGCGCGCGACGGCGGTGCTGATCTCCGGCATCCCGGTCGGCAGCTACTACCAGCAGCAGCAGATCTTCGACGTCGCGGTGTGGAGCGTCCCGACGGTCCGGGCCAACCTCGGCGACATCCAGAACCTGCTGCTTGACACCCCGAGCGGCGGCGTGGTCCCGCTCAAGGACGTCGCCTCGGTCACCATCGCGCCGGCCCCCAAGGAGATCGACCACGACCAGGCGTCCCGCTACCTGGACATCACCGCGAACGTCCACGGCCAGGACCTGGGCACCACGGTGTCCCGGGTGCAGAACGCGGTGCAGGGCGTCGCGCTGCCGCTCGGCTACCACGCCGAGGCGTCCAGCGGGCTGAGCGAGCAGCAGAACGGCGCACTGCGGATCATCCTGGTCGCCCTCGGCTGCCTGATCGGCACGCTGCTGCTGTTCCAGGCCGCTTTCCGGAACTGGAGCCGGGCCGCGCTGCTGCTCCTCTCCCTTCCGCTGTCGCTGGCCGGTGGTGCGCTGACCGCGCTGTTCGCGGGCCGGACGCTGACGACGGGCACGCTGATCGGGTTTCTCGGCGTCTTCGCCTTCGCGGTCCGGGGCGGGCTTCTGGTGCTGCGCCGCGCCCAGCAGTTGGACGGCCAGGGCCGCCTCGAGCCGGCCCTGGCCGCGGCCCGGGAGGCCTCGGTGCCGCTGGTCGCCTCGGCGGTCGGGCTGATCCTGCTGGTGCTGCCGTTCACGGTGCGCGGGGACGTCGCCGGGACCGAGCTGGTCCGCCCGCTGTCGCTGGTGCTGATCGGCGGCGTGATCACCGCAACCGTGGTGACACTCCTGCTGCTGCCGGCCTTCGCGGGTCGGGGCCGCCGCGACGAGGTCGGCCTGCCGCCCGGCGGCGGCTTCGGCGGGAGCTTCGGCGGCGCGACCCCGGCCGTGGCCGGTACGGGGCAAGCGGGTGCCGGGCAGACAGGCACGGGCTACAGCAACGGGTCGGACGGCCGGAGCGCGACCGCGCTGGGTGGCCGACCCGGTGACGGATCCGGTGGCTTGCCCGGTGACGGATCCGGCGAGGGCAGAGTCGACCGATCCGGCGCGGAACCCGACGGTCCGCAGGGCACGGAAGGCAAGCGGCGGTGACCGCCCGAACGGTGATCAGCCGTCAGGTCCGGACGCACCAGGCGCGGACATCCCGTAGCCGCGTGTTGGCCGCGGTCGGATGCGCCGTGCTGAGCTTCGCCCTCGCCGCGTGCGGGCCCAAGAACGACCCCCCCGCCGAACCCGACCCCGCCTCCCTGGCGCCCGCGCCGTCCATGCCCGGCGTGACCACCGCGAACAACGTCCACCGGGTCGTGCTGACCCCGCTGGCGGCGCGGCAGATCGGCGTGCGGACCGTGCCGGTGCAGGCGGCGAGCGGCGGCAAGGGCGAGCAGGTCCCGATCACGGCGGTGGTCTACGACCCGGAGGGCGTCCCCTGGGTCTACGTCCCCGACGGGAAGCTGACCTACCTGCGCCGGCCCATCACCGTCCAGGGCTACGACGGCGACACGGTCGTGCTGTCCACCGGTCCGGCCGTGGGCACCCCGGTGGCCGTGCAGGGAGTCGCCGAGCTGCTCGGCACCGAGTACGGCGTGGGGGAGGAGTAGTCGTGGCGCGCACCGCACAACCGCAGACGGCGGGCGGCCGGGGGCCGCGCGGCGGCGTGATGCGGGCGATCGTGGCCTGGAGCCTGAACTTCAGGTTCCTGGTCGTCGCCGCGGCGGTCGCACTGATGACCGTCGGCATCGCCACCATGCCCAGCACGCCGATGGACGTGTTCCCCGAGTTCGCTCCCCCGCAGGTGGAGATCCAGACCGACAGCATCGGTCTGTCCACCTCGGACGTGGAGAGCCTGGTCACCGTGCCGCTCGAGTACGCCATGAACGGGATGCCCGGCCTCACCCAGCTGCGCTCCACCTCGGTGCCGCAGCTGTCGGACATCGTGATGGTCTTCTCCCCGAACACCGACCTGCTGCACGCCCGGCAGCTGGTGCAGGAGCGGCTGACCAACGTCCGGCCCTCGCTGCCCTCCTGGGCCAGCCCGCCGGTCATCCTGGCCCCGGTCTCCGCCACCGCGCGCGCGGTCCAGATCGGCATGACCGCCAGCGGCAACGGGCCCAACGGCAAGCCGCTGACGCCGATGGACCTGTACCAGCAGGCCTACTGGACCGTCCGGCCGCGGCTGATGCACGTGGACGGGGTCGCCGACGTGTCGATCTGGAACGACCGCTCGGAGACGTTCCAGGTCCAGGTGGACCCGGCCAAGATGGCGGCGCAGAAGGTCACCCTGGACAACGTCGAACGGACCACCGCCGACGCCCTGGACTCCGGCGCGCTGCAGTTCTCCAACGGCGCGGTGGTCGGCTCGGGAGGCTTCCTCGACGGCATGCCGCAACTGCCGAACCAGCGGCTCTCGATCGTGCACCAGCTCGCCGTGCAGTCCCCCGCCGACCTCGCCAGGATCCCGCTGGAGGACCAGGCTGCCAACGGCCAGAACCTGCCGCTGAGTCAGATCGGCACCGTCACCGAGGGCTACATGCCGCTGATCGGCGACGCCATCATCAACGGCCAGCCGGGCATCCTGCTCGTGGTCGAGAAGTTGCCCTGGGGCAACACGCTCAAGGTCACCGCGGGCGTCGACCAGGCGCTGAAGGCCCTGCAGCCCGGCATGCACGGCATCACCTTCGACGCGCACATCTTCCGGCCGGCCGACTTCATCAACGACTCCATCCACAACCTGCTGGACTCGCTGCTGCTGGGCTTCGTGCTGGTCGTGGTGATCCTGGTGCTCTTCCTCTTCGAGTGGCGGGTCGCGCTGATCAGTCTGATCACCATCCCGCTCTCGCTGACGGCGGCGGTGCTGGTGCTGCGGGCGCTCGGGACCACCGTCAACACCATGGTGCTGGCCGGTCTGATCATCGCCCTCGGCGCGGTCGTCGACGACGCGATCATCGACGTCGAGAACATCCTGCGCCGACTGCGCATCGCCCGGCACACGGTTGCCGAGGGCGGCCAGGCGCCGTCGACCGCGCAGATCATCCTGCGCGCCTCGATCGAGGTCCGCAGTCCGATCGTCTACGCCACCCTGATCATCGTCGCCGCTGCCGTCCCGATCTTCATGCTCCAGGGTCTGACGGCGGCGTTCTTCCGTCCGTTGGCCTTCGCCTACACACTCGCCATCCTCGCCTCCATGGCCGTCGCCCTGACGGTCACCCCGGCGCTGACGCTGATCATGCTGCGCCGGGCGCCGCTCAAGCGGTTCCAGTCGCCGCTGGTGCGGTGGCTGCGGCGCTGGTACGGCCGGTTTCTGCGGCGGATCATGGCCAGGCCGCGCGCCGCCTACGCGGTCTTCGCCGCCGTGGTCGTCTGCGGTGCGCTGATCGCCCCGCAGTTGGGCCAGTCGCTCTTCCCCACCTTCCAGCAGCGCGACCTGCTGATCCACTGGGACTCCATCCCCGGCACCTCCGACCAGGAGGTCATCCGGACCACCACCCAGCTCTACAACCAGCTCAAGGCGATTCCCGGCGTCGAGGACTTCGGCACGCACATCGGCCGTGCCCCGCAGGGTGAGGAGATCGTCGGCATCGACGCGGCCGAGACCTGGATCCACATCTCGCCGAACGTCGACTACAACGCGACGCTGGACAAGGTCCGCGCCGTGGTCGACAGCTACCCGGGCCTCTACCGGGATGTCGAGACCTACCTCAACGAGCGCATCGAGGAGGTGCTCAGCGGCTCGAAGGAGGCCATCACCGTCCGCGTCTACGGCCAGGACCTGACGCAGATGCGGACTACGGCCCAGTCGGTGCTGACCCGGGTCGCCTCCGTCCCCGGCGTGGTCGACCCACACATGGACCTCTCCGTCGACACCCCGCAGGTCAACGTGGAGGTGAACCTGGCCAAGGCCGCGCAGTACGGGCTCAAGCCCGGCGATGTCCGCCGCCAGGCGGCGACGATTGTGGCCGGGACGGAGGTGGGCAACGTCTTCGAGGACAACCACGTCTACGGCGTGGACGTGTGGAGCATCCCGTCCGCGCGCAACAACGCAGGCGCGATCAGCAACATGCAGTTGGACACCCCGGGCGGCGGCCACGTCCGCCTCGGCGACCTGGCCGCGGTCAGCTTCGGTCCCGACCCCTACCAGATCACCCGTCAGGACAGCTCCCGCTACATCGACGTGGGCGCCAACGTCCAGGGCCGCGACCTGGGCACGGTGGTCAACGACATCCAGGGGAAGCTGAAGTCGGTCACCGTCCCGCAGGGTTCGCACTACTCGCTGCTCGGCGAGTACCAGGAGCGCCAGCAGGCGCAGAACAGCCTGCTGACCACCGCGCTGCTGGCGGGGGTGGCGATCCTGTTGCTGCTGCAACTCTCCTTCGGCTCCTGGCGGCTGGCCGCGCTGCTCTTCGTGACCCTGCCGATGGCGTTGATCGGCGGCCTGATCGCGATCTGGTTCGGCGGCGCGCAGGTCACCATCGGTGCGCTGGTCGGCTTCTTCACGGTCTTCGGCATCGCCGCCCGCAACGGCATTCTGATGATCAACCACTGCCAGCACCTGGAACGTGAGGAGGGCATGGAGTTCGGCCCCGACCTCGTGGTGCGCGGCGCGAGCGAACGGCTCGCCCCGATCCTGATGACCTCGCTGGCGACGGCCCTGGCCCTGGTCCCGCTGGTCGTCGCGGGCAACCAGCCCGGCCGGGAGATCGAGTACCCGCTGGCCGTCGTCATCCTCGGCGGTCTGGTGAGCTCGACGCTGCTGACGCTGTTCGTGGTCCCGTCGCTCTACCTGCGCTTCGGACGGCGCGGGCGCCCGGACCGGCCGGCAGCGCCGACCGCCGCTCCGGGGACATCACCGGGAGGGTCACCGGGGGCCTCGCCGGGAGGGTCCCCTGGGGCGTCCCCGGCAGCCCCGTAGGAGCAGGGTGAGGGTTTCGCCCGGTCGGCGTTTCGGGCGGGAACGCTTGGTTGACTGGTGGCCATGACCTCCGCCGACTTCGAGACCACCACGCCGGATCCGATCGTCTACCTGGACCGGGTCGCGGCCACCGATCTGGGCCGCGCCTACAAGACCAGGATGCTGGACGAACTGGACGCGCGCCCCGGCCAGACCGTGGTCGACCTCGGCTGCGGCCCCGGCACCGACCTGGACGCCCTGGCCGACGCGGTCGTCGACGGCGGGTCCGGGGCCGAGGGCGCGGGGGTCGGGAGTGTTGTGGCCGGGAGCACGGCGATCGGGAGCACGGCGGTCGGGAGTGTTGTGGTCAGGGGCGCGGTGGTCGGGGTGGACCACGACCAGGCCGCGGTCGCCAAGGCGCGGGAGCGCACGGCCGGACGGCCCGGCGTGACCGTCCAGCAGGCGGACCTCCACCATCTGCCGCTGCCCGACGGCTTCGCCGACCGGGCCCGGACCGATCGGGTCCTCCAGCACGTCGCCGACCCCGCGCAGGCGCTGCGCGAGATGCGCCGCGTGCTGCGTCCCGGCGGGCGGATCGTGCTGGGCGAGCCGGACTGGGCGACGCTGGCCGTCGACCACCCCGAGAGCGAACTCTCCGACGCCTACACGCGGTTCGTCAGCACCCAGGTGGTGCGGAACGGCCGGATCGGTCGGCAGCTCCCCCGGCTGGCCGTCGAGGCCGGGTTCCGCGTGCCCGCCGTCCTGCCGGTCACCCCGGTCTTCCGGGACGTGCGCGAGGCCGACGCGATCCTGGGCTTGGAACGCACCACCCGACGGGCCGTCACCGCGGGGTACTTCACCGAGGACGAGGCGCAGCGCTGGCTCGACCACCTGACCCGCGGCCCGTTCCTGGCCACGGTGACCTTCCAGATCGTCGTCGGAGCCCGCTGAGCGTGCTCTTACCGTGCGCCGTAGGCGGGGAGCGGTAGCTGCGACAGGGCGAGCAGCTTCAGCGTCGCGTCGCCCGCCTCGGACGGCGTCCAGCGCGCGCCCCAGTCGACCGTCGGGCCGGGACGCCAGCCGTCCATGACGGTGATCCGCCCGCCCTCGACCTCGAAGACCCGGCCGGTCACACCCTCGGACGCGTCCGCGCCCAGCCAGACGACCAGCGGCGAAACGTTCTCCGGCGCCATCGCGTCGAAGTCGCCCTCCCCCGGAGTGGCCATCATGTCGGCGAAGGTGTGCTCCGTCATCCGGGTCCGGGCGGCGGGCGCGATGGCGTTGACGGCCACGCCGTAGCGGCCCATCTCCGCCGCCGCGACGAGGGTGAGGCCGAGGATCCCGGCCTTGGCCGCGCTGTAGTTGCCCTGTCCGACGGAGCCCAACAGGCCTGCCCCCGAGCTGGTGTTGACCACGCGGGCGACAACCTCCCTGCCGGTCTTGGCCTCTGCACGCCACCACGCCGCCGCGTACTTCAACGGCAGGAAATGGCCCTTGAGATGGACCCGCATCACCGCGTCCCAGTCGTCCTCGTCGAGGTTGACCAGCATCCGGTCGCGCAGGAAGCCGGCGTTGTTGACCAGGGTGTCTATTCGCCCGAAGGTGTCGACCGCCGCCGCGATCAGCGACTCGGCACCCGCCGAGGTGGCGATGTCACCGCCGTGGGCGATCGCCTCGCCGCCCGCCTCGCGGATCTCGGCCGCCACCTGCTCGGCGGGCGAAATCGCACGTCCCTCCGTGCGTCCGTCCATGCCCCCGTCCGTGCCTCCGTTCAGCCCGACGCCGAGGTCGTTGACGACGACCTTGGCCCCCTCTGCGGCGAAGGCCAACGCGTGTGCCCGACCGAGCCCGCGACCCGCTCCGGTGACCACGACGACCCGGCCCGCAACCAGTCCTGATGTCACGTCATATCTCCTTTTTCGTTTCGCGAGTGACAGTGGCTTCGCCCTCAGCCGCCTGTGTATCGGCCGTGTTCACCGTCGCGGCGTCCAGGAACGCGGGGCGTTCGCCGCCGCCGTGGACGTGCAGGGTCGCGCCCGTGACGTAGGCGGCGCGGTCCGAGGCCAGGAAGACGCAGGCGTCCCCGACCTCGTCGGGCTGAGCCAGGCGGCCGAGCGGGACCGTCCGGCCCACGGCGGCGACGCCCTCCTCGTCGCCGTAGTGCAGGTGCGCCAACTCGGTCTGCACCAGGCCCAGTACGAGGGTGTTCACTCGGACCTCCGGGGCCCACTCGACGGCCATGGACGCCGCCAGGTTCGCCAGCCCCGCCTTCGCCGCCCCGTAGGCGGCCGAGCCCGGTGACGGACGAGTGCCACTGACACTGCCGACCATGACCACCGATCCGCGACTGCGCCGCAGCAGCGGCCGGGCGGCGAGCGAAACCGTCAGCGGGACCAGCAGGTTGAGCTCGATCACGCGCGCGTGCCGGGCCGCGTCGCCGTCGTCGAGCAGCCGGAACGGCGTCCCTCCCGCGTTGTTGACCAAGAGGTCGAGCCGTCCGAACCGCGACGCGACGGTGTCGAAGAACGCTGTCACCGCCGCCTGATCACGCAGGTCCACCGGTACGTACTCGGCCCTGCGCCCCTCGGCGTCGACCACCGGCGCGACCGGCGGTCTGCGGGCGCAGACCAGGACCTCCGCTCCTGCCTGCAGCAACGCCCTTGCGATGCCCGCACCGACGCCGCGCGTCCCGCCGGTGACGACGGCGACGTGACCGGCCAGATCCACCGTGATGCTCAAGCGATCCCCTCCCCGCGACACCTGCAGCCGACTCCGACTACAGCCTCTCGATGATCGTCACGTTCGCCTGGCCGCCGCCCTCGCACATGGTCTGCAGACCGTAGCGGCCGCCGGTGCGCTCCAACTCGTGCAGCAGCGTCGTCATCAGCTTCACCCCGGTGGCACCCAGCGGGTGGCCCAGGGCGATCGCACCGCCGTTCACGTTGACGCGGGCCGGGTCCGCTCCCGTCTCCTTGAGCCAGGCCAGCACCACCGGGGCGAAGGCCTCGTTGATCTCCACCAGGTCGATGTCGTCCATCGACATGCCCGTCTTCTTCAACGCGTACGCCGTCGCCGGGATCGGCGCGGAGAGCATCCGGATCGGGTCCTCACCGCGCACCGAGAGGTGGTGGATCCGGGCGCGAGGGGTCAGCCCGTGCTCGCGGACCGCCCGCTCGGAGGCGATCAGCATCGCCGCCGCGCCGTCGGAGACCTGCGAGGAGCAGGCCGCCGTGATCGTGCCCTCCGGCAGGACCGGGGCCAGCGTGGCCATCTTCTCCAGCGTCGTGTCGCGACGCGGGCCCTCGTCCGTCGTCACCGCACCGAGCGGGACCAACTCCCGCTCGAAACGGCCCTCGTCGATCGCCCGGACCGCGCGCTGGTGCGAGCGGAGAGCGAACCGCTCCATGTCCTCGCGGGTGATGCCCCACTTCTTCGCGATCAGCTGGGCGCCGTGGAACTGGTTGACTGGAGCGTCACCATAACGGGCCTGCCAGCCCTGGCTGCCCAGGAACGGACCCTCCGTCAGCCCCAGCGGCTCCCCTGCTTGACGGCTGGCGAAGGCGATGGGTATCTGGCTCATGTTCTGCACCCCGCCGGCCACCACGAGGTCCTGCGTACCGGACATGACGCCCTGCGCCGCGAAGTGCACCGCCTGCTGCGAGGAACCGCACTGCCGGTCGACGGTGACACCGGGCACCTCCTCCGGCAGCCCGGCCGCCAGCCAGCAGGTGCGGGCGATGTCGCCCGCCTGCGGACCGACCGCGTCGAGGCAGCCGAAGACGACGTCCTCAACGGCCGCCGGGTCGACGTCGCTGCGACTCATCAGGGCGGACAGCACGTGTGCGCCGAGATCGGCGGGGTGGACGGCCGCCAGGCCGCCGTTACGGCGTCCGACGGGGGTGCGCAGCGCATCGATGATGTAGGCCTCGGCCATGACGGCAGCTCCTCGGGCAGGTAGCGAGGTTCAGCCGACGGATCAGTCGGCTGATGGACCACCCCGTGCGGCGATGCCGTCCAGCACCATCGAAAGGTACTGCCGGGCGATCTCCTCGGGGCTGTGGTGACCTCCGGGGCGGTACCAGGACGCCGCGACCCAGACGGTGTCGCGAACGAATCGGTAGGTGAGCCGGATGTCGAGGTCGGCGCGGAAGATCTGGGCCTCCACGCCGCGTTCCAGCGTGCGCAACCAGGCCTTCTCGAACTTCTGCTGCGAGTCGGCGAGGAAGGCGAACCGTGGCTGGGGCGCCAGGTGTTTGGACTCCTTCTGGTAGATCGCGACGGCGGCACGGTGCCGGTCGATCTCCCGGAAGGACTCGGTGACCAGGGCCGCCAAGGTCTCCCTCGGGCCCAGATCGGATTCCAGTACGGCGTCGTAGCCTGCCCAGAGTTCGTCCAGGAAGGCAGCGAGGATCTCCTCCAGCATCGACTCCTTGGAGTCGAAGTGGTAGTAGAGGCTGCCGGCGAGCATGCCGGCCTGATCGGCGATCTTGCGGACGGTGGTGGCGTCGTAACCCTGCTCGGCGAAGACCTCGGCGGCAGTGTCCAGCAACTCCCGCCGCCTCGCCGGTGAGGCACTCACGTCCTGCTTCTTCGTGGACTTGCTGGTCGGCTTGTCGGTCGGCTTGCTCGGCGACTTGTCGGTCGACTTCTTGGTGGACCTGCTTGTGGTCCTGTTCGTACTCGGCACCGTCTCATTCTCGCCTCACCGCCCGGCCGAGCTCCCAGGGCTCGGCGTAGAGCCCTCGGAGCAACCTGTCGACGTCTGTCATGCGGGTACGTTAACCTACCAAACACTTGTTAGGGAAGGAGCCACTGATGCCCGCCACCCGAACTGATGACCAGCAAGATCCGGTTGACGCCTCAGGACCGGAACGGCCCGACACCGCCCGGCCGGCCGACGCGCCGCCCGCGGAGCAGGTCGTCCTCTACGACCGCCGCGGCCCGGTCGCCTACGTCACCATGAACCGCCCGCGCTACCGCAACGCACAGAACTCGGCGATGACCTACGCCCTCGACGCCGCCTTCTACCGCGCCGCCGAGGACGGCGACGTCAAGGTCGTGGTCCTGGGCGGCGCGGGCGACCACTTCTCGGCGGGCCACGACATCGGGACGCCGGGCCGCGACGCCCATCTCCCGTTCGAGCGCCGCGCCGGGCTCTGGTGGGACCACTCCGACAAGCAGGGCGCCGAGTCCCGCTACGCCCGCGAGTCCGAGGTCTACCTCGGCATGTGCCGCCGCTGGCGCGAGCTGCCCAAACCCGTCGTCGCGTCGGTGCAAGGAGCCTGCGTCGCAGGCGGGTTGATGCTGGCCTGGGTCTGCGACCTGATCGTCGCCGCCGACGACGCCTTCTTCGCCGACCCGGTCGTGCGGATGGGCATCCCCGGCGTCGAGTACTTCGCCCACCCCTGGGTGATGCCGCCCCGGATCGCCAAGGAGTTCCTCTTCACCGGCGACCGCATGAGCGCCCAGCGCGCCCATGAGATCAGCATGGTCAACCGCGTCGTCCCCCGTGCCGAACTCGCCGACCGCACCCGCGAACTCGCCGAGCAGATCGCCGAGATGCCCCGCCTGGGCCTCGCCCTCACCAAACGCGCCGTCAACCAGGCGGAGGACCTCCAGGGCCTGCACGCCGGCATGGACTCGGTCTTCGGTCTGCACCACCTCGCCCACGCCCACAACGCGGAGGTCGCCACCGACTCGCTCGGCGGCATGGACATCGCCTCGATGAAGAAGAAGGCCGGCGCCTAGTGGACCTGCGACACTCCCCCGAGGTCGAGGCCTTCCGCGCCGAGGCCCGCGCCTGGCTGCGCGCCCACGTCCCGACCGTCCCGCTGCCGTCCCTGGAGACCCGCGAGGGCTTCGCCGCCCACCGCACGTGGGAGGCCGAACTCCACGCCGACGGCTGGTCGGTGGTCTCCTGGCCGCAGGAGTTCGGCGGTCGTGGCCTCGACATCATGCACTGGCTGGTCCTCGAGGAGGAGTACTACGCCGCCGGTGCGCCGGGTCGGGTCTCCCAGAACGGCATCAACCTGCTCGCCCCCACCCTCTTCGACCACGGCACGGCCGAGCAGCGGGCCCGCGTCCTGCCCGCCATGGCCAGCGGACAGACCATCTGGGCGCAGGCCTGGTCCGAGCCCGAGTCCGGCTCCGACCTGGCGTCACTGCGCTCCGTCGCCGAACGGACCGACGGCGGCTGGCTGCTCAGCGGCCAGAAGACCTGGTCCTCCCGGGCCGCCTTCGCGGACCGCGCGTTCGGCCTCTTCCGCAGCGAACCGGGCCTGCCCAAACCGCACCAGGGCCTCACCTACCTGATGTTCGATCTTCGCGCACCGGGTGTGACGGTCCGTCCGATCGGGCGGCTGGACGGCAAACCGGCCTTCGCCGAGCTCTTCCTCGACCAGGTCTTCGTCCCCGACGAGGACGTCATCGGCGCTCCGGGTCAGGGCTGGCGCGTCGCGATGAGCACAGCGGGCAACGAGCGCGGCCTGACGCTCCGCTCCCCCGGCCGGTTCCTCGCCTCCGCGCAGCGGCTGGCCGCGCTGTGGCGGGAGAGCGGCGATCCGGAGCTCGCACCGCGCGTCGCGGACGCGCTGATCGGCGCCCGCGCCTACCAGCTTTCCACCTACGCCAACGCCTCACGCTTCGCCGCAGGCGCGGAGATCGGCGCGGAGTCCAGCCTCAACAAGGTCTTCTGGTCCGAGTTCGACATCGCCCTGCACGAGACCGCACTCGACCTGCTCGGCCCCGAGGCCGAACTGGCCTCCGGGCCTTGGGCGGAGAGCTGGGTCTTCTCCCTGGCCGGGCCGATCTACGCAGGGACCAACGAGATCCAGCGCGACATCATCGCCGAGCGGCTGCTCGGCCTGCCGAAGGGACGGCGGTAGCTGTGCGGTTCCTCCTCGACGACCAACAACGCGACTTCGTCCGCTCCCTGGACGCGCTGCTGGCCGCCTCCGACACCCCGGCCGTCGCCCGCTCCTGGGCGCTCGGGGACACGGCTCCGGGCCACGCGCTCCGGCTCCGGCTCGCCGACGCCGGCGTCTTCGCCCTGGCGGTGCCGGAGGAGTTCGACGGCGTCGGCCTCCTGCCGGTGGAGACGGCCCTGGCCTTCGAGCGCTTGGGCCGCCACGCGGTGCCGGGCCCGGCGGTCGAGACGGTGGCATCCGCCGTACTGCTGGCCGAGTTGGGCGATCCGGACCTGGGAAAGAGCTGGCTGCCGCGTCTCGCCTCCGGCCACGCCTCGGCCACGCTACAGCTGTCCCACGGTTCTGACGCTGCGCCATTCCCCTTCGCCTCCGCCTGGGCGCTCGACGCCGACTCGGCAGACGTCGTGCTGCTGGTCCGTGGCCACGAGCTGTTCCTCGCCACGCCCTCGGGCGCCGCCCTCGCCTCGCTGGATCCGACGCGTCGGCTCTTCGCGGTCGAGCCCGCCGGTCCGGCCGTGGCGTCCGGCCCACGGGTTCGAGTCGCCGCCGAACGGGCGGGCCGCTGGGCCGCGTTGGCGACGGCAGCGCAGTCGCTCGGCGTCGGCCGTGCGCTGCTGGAGCAGACCGTCGCCTATGCGGGCCAACGCCGTCAGTTCGGCACTGCGATCGGCTCGTTCCAGGCGGTCAAGCACCGGCTCGCTGACGCGCTGCTCGCGCTGGAGTTCGCGCAGCCGCTGGTCCACGCCGCCGCGCTCTCTCTCGACCCCATCGACATCGCCATGGCCAAGGTCGCCGCGGGCGAGGCCGGATACACCGCGGCCCGCGCCGCCCTGCAACTGCACGGCGCCGTCGGCTACACCGAGGAGCTTGACCTCTCACTCGGGCTGCGCAAGTCCCGACCGCTGCGCGACGCCTGGGGCGCACCCGCCGCCTGCCGCGCGCTGGTCCTCGCCGCCGGTCCGACGGAGGTCCGCGCGTGAGCGGAAACGACATGGCCGCCGGTAGGGGCACGGCCGGTGGGGGCACGGCCGGTGGGGGCACGGCCGGTGGGGGCACGGCCGGTGGGGGCATGACCGGTGGGGGCATGACCGGAGGCGATCCGACGCTCGACGGCAAGGTCGTGGTGATCACCGGGGCCGCACGCGGTCAAGGCGGGGTCGAGGCCCGGCTCTGCGCTGAGTCCGGCGCCCGGGTGGTGCTCACCGACGTGCTGGAGGAGCAGGGCCGGGCGACGGCCGCCGAGCTCGGCAGGGCCGCCGTGTTCGTCCCGCACGACGTGACCGACGCGTCCGGGTGGGCGGAGGTCGTCGCGACCGCCCTCGCGACCTTCGGCCGGGTGGACGCGCTGGTCAACAACGCCGCGCTGTGGCGGACGGCTTCGGTCGAGACCCAGACCCGGGCCGGCTTCGAGCAGCTGCTCCAGGTCAACCTGATCGGCCCGTTCCTCGGTATCCAGGCCGTCGTACCGGAGTTGAAGCGGGTCGACGGCGGGTCGATCGTCAACATCTCCTCCACCGCCGGGCTGGTCGGCATACCCGGCCACGCGGCTTACGGCTCCAGCAAGTTCGCCCTGCGCGGCCTGACCCGCTCCAGCGCCCTCGACCTCGGCCCGCACGGGATCCGGGTCAACTCCGTCCACCCGGGCGCGATCCGGACGCCGATGGTCGGCGAGGCGGTCGCCGGGCGCGACTGGTCGCACCTGGCCCTCGGGCGGATCGGCCAACCCGAGGAGGTGGCGGGCCTGGTGCGTTTCCTGGTCTCCGACGCGGCCTCCTACATCACCGGAGCCGAGTTCACCGTCGACGGAGGGATGACCACGGCATGACCCCCACTCCCGATCTGCTCTCCCCCACCGCCCGCGTGCTCTGCGACGCCATGGCCGCCCGCTTCCCCGACCCGGCCCGGGCCCCGCTGTCGGTGGCGTCCATGCGTGCCGCGTCCAAGGCCGGTGCCGCGCCTGGAGAGAAGCCGCCGGGCCCGGAGCTTGCCGAGGTCCGCGACCTGGTCCCCGGCGGCCCGGAGGACGTGCCGGTCCGGATGCGGCTGTACCGGCCGAACGGGCCGAGCGCAGGCGCCTCCGTCGGCGGGCCGCTGCTGCTCTTCTTTCACGGCGGCGGCTTCGTCATCTGCGACCTGGACACCCACGACCGCACCTCCCGGGAGTTGGCCCACCGCAGCGGCGCGACGGTCCTCTCCGTGGAGTACCGGCTGGCGCCCGAGCATCCCTTCCCCGCCGCGACGGAGGACGCCCGCGCCGCGCTGGCGTGGACGCTGTGCCACGCCGATGAGTTGGGCTGCGACCAGTCCCGGATCTTCGTCGGCGGCGACTCGGCGGGCGGCAATCTGGCGGCGGGCGCGGCGCTGAGCCTGGCCGTTGAGCGTAGGCAGGACGGCCGGCGCGGCCCTGCTCTGGCCGGCCAACTCCTCATCTACCCCTGCGTCGAGCAGCGTCTCCTCGGCGAGTCCGCCGAACTCTTCGGCGAGGGCTACTTCATGACCCTCGACCACCTGCGCTGGTTCACCGAGCAGTACCTGGGCCCGGCGGCGACGGGTCCGGCCGCACTCGGACCACTCGCCTCCCCGGGCCTCGCCCCGGACCTGTCCGGCATGCCGCCCGCGCTCCTCGTCGTCGCCGACTGCGACGTCCTCCGCGACCAGAGCCTCGCCTACGCACGCCGCCTGGCCGCCGTCGGCGTCCCGGTGGAGGTCCACCTGTATCCCGGTGCCTTCCACGGCTTCCTCGGCGTCCTCGACCACCTCCCTGCGGCGGACACCGCCCTCACCGACGCGGCGACCTGGCTGCGCGAACGGGGAGCGTAGCCCCCCAGGCCCTGTCGTCAAACTCCCGCCGGGCCCGGCTCGCCTGGCACGGGCCGCTGCTGCGTTGTCGGATCGCCCAAGTACGGCCCAGTACGAGGGCGATCCTCCGCCTTGCAGCTGTCCGCACCAGACGACCCGGGCTGACCCGACGCGAGTTTGACGACAGGGCCCAGCCCCCCGTTCAGCGGGTCTCCTCTTCCGTCCTCGCCGTCGCTGGGCCACCATGGGAGCACGAACCGTCACCAGCAGTTCAGACACGACACCGGGCAAGGAGTCGTCATGAGGTTGGGCAAACTGGTCGCAACGGGCGTCGCGGAGGACGTGCTCGTCGAGGAGACGCACGAGGAAGCCCCGCAGCTCGACACCGCTGAACAGCTCAGCAGTACCCGTCCGGACGCTGTTCCGGAGACCGTCCCGGCGCGGGCGGGTTCGAGCGCGGAGCAGTGAGTCCTTTCGGCCGGTCCCGTACTCCCCGCGAGTCCCCGGACCGGCCGCCCGTCGGCTACAAGATCGCCCGCCCGCTGCTGTCCGCCGACGGCGCCAGGCTGGGTTTCCGCGGGGTGTCGCTCGGCGCGGACATCGTCTACGGTCCCGTCGACGACGCCCGCTGCGGCTACGAGCGACGTCACAAGCCACCGTCACGCTGGTGCGCCTGCGGCTTCTACGCCGTGCACGACCTGGCCACCGCCTTGGAGCTGGGCTGCGCCACGGAGTACCGGGAGACCGTCGTGCTCGAGGTGGCGGTGATCGGCGCGTACCTGCGCCACGAGCACGGACTGCGCTTCGAGCGCCAGCGCGTGCGCCGGATCCTGCTGCCGCGCTGCGTGTGCGGCCGTCCGTCCGAGGGCGTGCTGGACACCGGCGAGGGCCTGATCGGCTGGCGCGCGATCACCGGCAGTTGCGCGGTCTGCGCCGCCAACCGCCCGCTGCTGCGCTTCGACGCCTACGCCCGCCTGGCCGGGCGCGGGGTCACGGCGGCGTACGACGAACGCATCGCGCCCCCGATCCGCTCCCCGTTCGCGCCGCCGCCGCTCACGCCCGGCCCGTTCGACGAGTCGGTGACCGGCACGGACGCGGTCGTGCCGCAGCTCGCGGCGGAAGCCGCCCTGCTCCAGGCCCGCCTGGACTGGTTCCAGCTCCAGATCGACCGCCTGACCGGCACCGCCAACGACTGACGTCGACGGCCTGGACGCCTGCACGCCTGCACGGCCCCATCGGGCGCGCCTGGATCCGTCAGACCCCCGCGCTAGGGTTTCCCCATGGTGGACACGGCGGACACGACGGTGCAGAGCGCGCCCGTACGGGTGGATGCGTGGATCTGGTCGGTACGGCTGGCCAAGACCCGTTCCGCCGCCGGTGCCGCCTGCCGGGCCGGGCATGTCCGGGTGAACGGCGAGCGAGCCAAGCCCGCGCAGCCGGTCAAACCGGGTGACGAGGTCCGACTCCGCCAGGAGGGCCGCGAGCGGATCGTGGTCGTCACGAGGACGATCAGCAAGCGCGTCGGTGCGCCCGTCGCCGCCGAGTGCCTCGTCGACAAGAGCCCGCCGCCCCCGCCCCGCGAGCTGCTCGCCGCGGTCCCGGTGCGGGACCGCGGCGCCGGCCGTCCGACCAAGCGGGACCGCCGCGAGATCAACAAGCTCAGAGGATCGTGACAGCTCAGACAGTCTTGTTCAGGGGCCCTTGCTCAGGGGCCCTTGTTCGGAGGCCCTTGTTCAGCGGGTCTTGACCGACACCGACGCGTAGCCGGCGACCTCCTCGCGGGTGATCGTCAGGTCCTCCTCGTCGACGCCCTCCCCGTCGGCCTGCCACTCGTTCAGGGCGACCACGCCCGGTCCGACCGGCTGCCAGCCGGGGCCCAGCGCAAAGCGTTCCACCTCGTCGTGCGATCGCGACATGATGTGCATGCCGGACGCGGCGTAGACCTGGGTCACCGCCTCGGCCACCTCGGGCGAGACGTAGTCGCCGCTGCCGTGTGAGAGGATCAGCATGCTGCCGGGCGCCAACTCCCGCTTGTAGCGGTCCAGCAGGCCGTACGGGTCGTCACTCTCCGGCAGGAAGTGCAGCAGTGCGACCACCAGCACCGCGACGGGCTGCCCCAGGTCGAGCAGCTCCTTGGTCGCCGGGGCGTTGAGGATCGCTGACGGGTCGTGGAAGTCGGCGTCCACGTACGCGGTCCGGCCCTGGGGTGTGCTGCTGAGCAGCGCCCTGGCGTGGGTCAGCACCATCGGGTCGTTGTCGACGTAGACCACGCGCGCGTCGGGTGCGACCTGCTGGGCGACCTCATGGGTGTTGTTGGACGTCGGGATACCGGTCCCGATGTCGAGGAACTGACGGATGCCCGCCCGTGCCGCATGCCTGACGGCGCGTCCCAGGAACCGGCGGTTGGCGCGGGCCGCGGTCGGTGCACTCGGCAGCAGCCGGACGACCTGCTCGGCAGCGGCGCGATCCGCCGGGAAGTTGTCCTTGCCGCCCAGGTAGTAGTCGTACATCCGCGCCGGATGCGGCACGTCCGTCCGCAGCTCGGGTGTCCGCTCCACGTCCCCGTCCGGTCCCTCCGCCCAGTCCCAGCTCTTGTCCTGCATCACGTGAGCCCCCTCTCTCGTGCGCTCAGACTACTCAGAGCACCCCGACAGCAGCACCCCGACACGTGGTGACATTCCATCGCCCCGCCGGTCCAAATCATGCTATCTGTGGGCGGCAGACTGAGAGCATGGATCACGGATCATTCACCCCCGGCCAACTCCGGTCCTTCTGTCTCGAATTCAACGGCGCAGAGGAAACATTCCCGTTCAATCCGGAGACCTCGGTCTTCAAGGTGGGCGGCAAGATCTTCGCCATCTCCGAACTCGACGCCGCACGGCTGCAGATCAGTCTCAAGTGCGACCCCGAGCTCGCCGTCCGGCTGCGCGCCGAGCACCCGGAGATCACCGGCGGCTGGCACCTCAACAAGAAGCACTGGAACACGGTCAAGTTGGACGGCTCGCTGAACGACCCGCTGGTCAGGGAGATGATCGAGGACTCCTACGACCTCGTCGTCTCCTCGCTCCCCCGCAGACAGCAACTCCTCCTCGACTGGCCGGGACTTCGCGCGAAGTGACGGAACCGTCCCGGTCCTGCCACAGTGCGCGCGGGTGACAGCACCGGGGGTGACTGCGCGCGGATTCGGGGGCACGCTAACGTGCGGAGCAGAGAACGTGCGCAGCAGAGAGCGTGCGCAACAGCGACAGACACCAGGTCCAGGACAAGGGGGGCAGCCACCATGCAGGCTGATGTCAAGGGCAGCACTCTGCCGGTGCTCGAGGTGCAGTTGGCACCCGGGGAGCTGGTCGTCACGCCGCACGGCGAGCTCTCGTGGATGTCGGCGAACGTGCAGATGACGCAGACCGTCGGCGGCCAGCAGGGCGGCGGTGGCGGCTTCATGGGCGCGATGAAGCGCGTGCTCGGCGGCGGCGGGCTGTTCCTGACGCAGTATCAGGCCCAGGGGGGACCGGCACTGGTGGCGTTCGCCGCCAAGGTGCCCGGCCACATCGTGCCGGTGGACATCATGCCCGGCCGCAGCTTCATGGTGCACCGTCACGGCTGGCTCTGCGGCACCCCCGGCATCACGCCCTCGGTCGGCCTGCAGCAGTCCTTCCGTGGCGGCCTCTGGGGCGGCGACGGCTTCGTGCTGCAGAAGCTGGAGGGCCAGGGCCGCGCCTGGATCGAGCTCTCCGGTGAGCTCACCACCTACACCCTCGGCCCCGGCCAGACCATGCTGGTGCACCCGGGCCATGTCGGCATGTTCGAACAGTCGGTGTCGTTCACCATCACCCGGATCCCCGGTATCGCCAACAAGATCTTCGGCGGCGACGGCTACCACCTGGTCGCCCTGACGGGTCCGGGCCAGATCTGGCTGCAGAGCATGACCCTGCCCGGCCTCGCCCACGCCCTGGCTCCCTACATGCCCGCCAACGAGGCCGCTCCGGCCGCAGGCGGCGGCATCGTCGGCAGCATGCTGCGTTCCTGACGAGCGATCAGCAGACGCCCCCAACCTTCCCTCACCTTTCCCTCCAACGCGTCTGATCCCGCGACACGCACGGTGCCGGTCCGGTGCCCCGCCCCTGAAGGAGCGGTCGGCACCGGACCGGCTCTGCGTCAGACGCGCACGCAGTCCACGTCGGGAGCACGGGACGACGCGTTGGAGAACTCGATCGTGTTGGCGCTGCCCGCGCTGAGCGTGACGTCGACAGTGACCGTCTGCGGCTGCGCCGCGCTGAACGTCCCCTTCGGCGGCACGCCCACCGTGTGGGCGACGCCGTCGACCGTCACCGTGACGCTGCGGGTGCTGCTTGCGCCGTTGATCAGACTGATCGCCAGCGGATAGGTGCCGTTGGCGACGGCCTTGACCCCCGTGATGGTCAACGTGCCCGACCCGGACGTGCCCGTGCCGATGTAGCCGACCCGCGCGCCGCCGGAGCAACCGCTCGCGCAGGTCACGACACGGGCGCCGCCCGCGAGGGTGTTGCCCGACGCCTCGGCCTCGTAGAGCGTGGGCTGCTGCGTGGGCGTGGGGCTGGGGCTCGGGCTGGCCGAACTGGAGGGCGAGGGAGTGGAGTTGGTGGCGGCCGGGTTCCAGTAGTCACCCGCCATCACGATGTAGACGATCATCTTGATCGTCTCGCCGTAGTAGGCGTCCCCGAACGGGTTGGTCGCCAACTGCTTCCAGATGGCGTCCGTCCAGGCCTGGTCGCCGGCGGCCATGGCGGCCGGACCGACCGAGTCGCCCGCCTCCTCCGCCTGGGTGTCGTTGGAGATGTTGGCGTTGGCGCAGTTCAGCTTGATGTGCGGCTGGACGTCGGCCGGATTGCCACCGGAGAGGCTCTTGGTGCAGGCCGACTCCTTCTTCGCGGTCTGGTAGGAGACCGACGCCGTGGTCGAGCCGTAGAGCAGCGCGTCGGTGCCCAGGTGCCAGGGCACGCGGATGGAGTTGTAGCCGACGATGTTGTCCGGCTGGTCCTCCTGGTAGTTGGCCGGAGCCGGGGAGGGGGAGGTGGTGTCGGCGTGGATGACGAAGTCCGACAGCAGGCCCGCGCTCGACGAGTACGTCGCGGTGTACTCACTGACGACCGCCTGCATCCGGTTCACGACCTTGGACCAGTCGTGGGCGGTGTCGTAGGCGGCGAAGGCGCGCAGGTGGTCGAGCATGTTGTCGGACGGACGGGTGTCGGTGTTCGGCCCGTCGTCCTCGCACTTCAAGTGGCCGTCGGGGGCAACGTCGTTGGCGTAGACCTTGGCCAACCAGGCCTTGGCGTCGGCCGTGTAGCCGCCCCATTGCTTGTCGGCCAGGATCAGCCCGTAGCCGATGTCGAGGTCCCCGTCGGTGGCCGCGTCGGGGGTTCCGGAGCTGTAGTACTTGCAGGTCTTGCCGTCCAACTGCCATTGCATCAGGCCCCACTGGTCCAGGTGGTCCTTGACCAGCTGCCAGAGACCGTTGAACTCGGTCTGGGCGTTGGAGTCGTAACCCGCCATCAGCGGCACGATGTTCATTCCGTAGCCCTGGGCCTCGGAGACCGTGCCGTTGTTGGTCGCGTCGTCGTCGCCCTTGGTGGAGACGTAGTACTCGTTCGAGGCGCAGCCGTGGACGAGGTAGGTGCTCTTCCACGAGTTGAACTGCTTCTCCACGGCGGCGTCGCGCGCGGACTGCGACGCGGAGGGCATCACGCCGACCTTGTACGTCTGGTGCTGCGGGAACGGCATCGCCGGCGTGGCGGCAGCGGTGGCGCTGCCCCCGCCCACAGCCACACCCACGGCGACGGTGGCCAGGGCGGCCACGCTCACAAGAGCGCGTTGCGGAGTACGGACCATCGACACTCCTTGCACGAGGAGTTTAAAGTTAGGAAAGTTTCCTAACCTGTTTTCCCGGGAGTCTTTCGCTTGGCCGTGAGCGCGTCAAGATGTCCCGCAAGATCCTCTACGGACGACTCACCCGATAGGCTCACTGAGCAGTCGAGTCCTCGGAATCGATCGCGGAATCACTCGCCGAGCGAGTCGCTGAGCCACTCGCTGAGCCGCTCGCCGAGCCACTCGCAGACGGAGGCAGCCGCCCATGCCCGACATCGCCCTGCTCACCGGTCGCACCATGCCCCGGGACGTCCCGGAGAACGACCTGCTGGTGGACGAGCTGCGACAGCTGGGCATCCGGGCCGAGGTCCACCCCTGGGACGAGCCGCTGGACTGGCCCTCCTTCGGCCTGGCCCTGGTCCGCACCACCTGGGACTACTGGGACCGCCTTGAGGAGTTCCTCTCCTTCGCCGACCACGCGGACGGCCGGACCGCCCTGCGCAACCCCGCCCAGGTGATCCGCTGGAACTGCCACAAGGGCTACCTGGTCGAACTCGCCGGACACGGCGTCCCGTCCATACCGACGCAGGTGCTCCGCCGGGGCGCCGACGGCAGGGCGGTCGACGCGGCGCTCGCCGCCTTCCGGGAGCAGCACGGCGAGGTGGAGGTCGTCGCCAAGCCCGCCGTCTCCGCCGGGGCGCGCGGCGCCCTTCGCGCGCTCCCCTCCGCGCCCGGCACAGCCGCCCATCTCGCGGACCTGCTGGAGCGCGGCGACGCCCTGCTGCAGCCGCTGGTCGAGTCGATCCTGACGCGGGGCGAGACCTCCCTGATCTTCTTCGGCGAGGAGTACAGCCACGCGGTCCGCAAGGTCCCCGCGCAGGGCGAGTACCGGATCCACGAGCACCACGGCGGCACGGTCCAGGCGCACAGCCCCTCCGACGCCGAACTCGCGACCGCACGCGCCGCGCTGGCCGCCGCCCCGGCGGCGACCGCATACGGGCGGGTCGACCTGGTCGAGCTGCCGTCCGGCCCGGCCGTGATGGAGCTGGAGCTGATCGAGCCCGAGCTCTTCCTGCCCTACGCGGACGGCGCGACCACGCGCTACGCCCGCCATCTCGCGGCCCTGCTGCCGTGACCACCAACCCGTCGGGCCCCGCGGCCGTCGACGTCGACCTCTGGCTGATCGACGCCCGCGCACCGGAGGCCGCCCCCGGCGCCGCCTCCGACCTGCTGGACGACGACGAACGCCAGCGGGCCGAGCGCTTCGTCCACGCGGCGGACCGACTGCTGTACGAAGTGGCGCATGTGACGCTCCGTCAAGTCCTGGGCTCGCACCTCGGCGTCGACCCCGCAGCGCTGGCCTTCGAGCGCGAACCCTGCCCCTGCTGCGACGCGCTCCACGGTCGGCCGCGGGTGGCCGCCAGGTCCGTTCCCGCTGGCCGGTCGCTGCCGCACTTCAACCTTTCCCACGGCGGCGACCTGGTGATGCTCGGGCTGGCCACCGTGCCGATCGGTGTCGACGTCGAACAGACCGCGTCCGCACGTGCGGTGGGCGAGGTCCGCGGCCTGCTCCACCCTGCCGAGCAGCAGGAGCTCGCCGCCGAGCGGACGTCGACCGAAGGCGAGGCCTTCTCCCGGATCTGGACCCGCAAGGAGGCCTACCTCAAGGGCCTGGGCACCGGCCTCGGCCGCGACCTGTCCGAGGACTACCTCGGCACCACCGGCGCCGCGCCCGGACCGTCCGGTTGGACCGTCCTCGACATCCCGGCCGGCCCCGACCATGCCGCCGCCGTCGCCGTCCAGGCTCCCGCCGCCCGCTACACACTGCGGCGCAGCGTCTCCGCCTGACGCGCCGCTCCCGCCGCTCCGTCTGCGGAGCCCCGGCGACCTCAGCGGATGCCGGGACCCCCTCCGGCCGGAGGGGCGCTGGGCACCTCGATGCCGATGCCCGGGAAGCCGTCCTCGGAAGAGATCCTTACCAGCCAGCAGTCGCCGTTTTCGAACGTTTGTTTCCAGCCAAATCCGGATTTCTTCGGTTCGCACACGTCACGCGCCCGTGCGGGCGCGCCCGCACGCGGACGCACCGCTCCCACCACGGGCCCTTCCCGCTCCCGAACGGCTCAGACCGTGCTGTCGCCCGCTCCTCAGGCCCACAGAGGATGGACGCGCTCGGCGTGCCGCCAGGGCCGCCGAGGGGTTAGGTGGAACCTGGAAGGAGGAGTGAACCGTGGGCATTGAGCTGTCGCGCGAGCGAGCCGCAGACCACATCCACGGAGTCTGCTTCAAGACCGGCCCGCCCCGGCATGTGGGTGTCGAGCTCGAATGGCTCGTGCACGACCGCAACCGGCCGCACAGTCCGGTCACCCTGGAGCGACTCGACGCCGCGCTGGCGCCGATCACCGAGGGAACGACCGCAGGAGGGCCGGCCCGGGCGGCGAACGGATCCCGTCACAACGGCGTCCGCCCCGGCGGTGTCCGTTCCGGCGATGTTCGTTCCGGCGGCGGACTTCCGCATCGCACCGCCCTGACCCGTGAGCCGGGTGGGCAGTTGGAGCTCAGCGCTCCGCCCGCCCCCGACGTGGTCGCCTGCGTGGCCACCGCGGCGGAGGATCTGGACGTGGTCAGGCGCACGCTCGCAGACAAGGGTCTGCAACTCCGCGGCTACGGGCTCGACCCGTTCCGCAACCCGCCGCGGGTACTCGACCATCCCCGCTATGCGGCGATGGAGACCTATCTCGACCGCATCGGCCCGTGGGGCCGGATGATGATGCGCGCCACGGCCGCCGTCCAGGTCAACTTGGACGCGGGCACCGAGGGCGCGGGGCCGACCGGGTATCGCGAGCGGTGGCAACTGGTGCACCGGCTCGGGCCGGTGCTCGTCGCCGCCTTCGCCAACTCCCCGCTCTGGCACGGGAAGCCCACCGGTTGGCGGTCCACCCGCCAGGCCGCCTGGGAACACCTCGACCCGAGCCGTACCCGTCCGCCGGGACCGGCCGTGAACGGTGAGCGCCCGGTCGGCGGGTGGCACGGCGGGCCGTCCGACGAGGGGCCGGACGGGGATCCGCGCTCCGCATGGGTGCGGTACGCGATGAGCGCCGGGCTGCTCTGCCTGCGCCGCGACGCCCCGAAGGACTGGACCTCGCCGCCCGGACACACCTTCGCCTCCTGGTTGGCGGGCCGCATCGCCGAACGTCCGCCGACCCTGGACGACCTCGACTACCACCTCAGCACCCTCTTCCCGCCGGTCCGACCGCGCGGGTACCTGGAGCTGCGCATGATCGATGCCCAACCCGGGGACGGCTGGATCGTCCCGGCGCTGGTCGCGGCCACCCTGATGGACGACCCGGCCGCCGCGCAGGTGGCCTGGGCGGCGACCGAGCCGCTCTGCCCGAACGGCTCCACGATGCCGCCGCGCACGATGTGGACCCGCGCCGCACGCATGGGCCTGTCCGCACCCGAGCTCGCCAAGGCCGCTCTGACCTGCTTCGCCGCCGTGGACTCGGCGCTGTCCCGCCCCGATGTCCCCACCGCACTGCGCGGTGCCGTCGCGGCCTTCGCGCAGCGCTACCCCGAACGCGGGCGATGTCCGGCCGACGACCTGCTGGACGACCGCGTGGCCCGGCCGAACCGCCTGGAAGGAAGCCACCGATGACCGACACCTTCCCGACTTCGACCAACAGCCCGACGCCGGATAGCCAAGCGAAGCCCGATCAGAATCTGACATCCGGCCAGGAGCTGACGCCGGATCAGCAGTCGACGCCGGCCGCCGACACCGAAGCGCTGCGGGCCCGTGCCCGCGAGGCGCTGGAGCGGGCGCGCCGCCGCACCCTCGCGCTCACCGACTGCCTCGACGACGAAGGGCTGAGCGCCCAGCACTCGCCGCTGATGTCCCCGCTGGTCTGGGACCTGGCGCACATCGGCAACCAAGAGGAGATCTGGCTGGTCCGCGAGGGCGGCGGCCGTCCCGCACTGCGACCCGATCTCGACCCGCTCTACGACGCGTTCCAGCACCCGCGCGCCGACCGTCCGGCGCTGCCGCTGCTCCCGCCCGACCCGGCCCGCCACTACACCGCCGCCGTCCGCCGGCAGGCGTTCGAGGTCCTGGACGGCGCGGACCTCGGGCCGGAGCAGGATCCCTTGCTGGCACGGGGGTTCGTCTTCGGCATGCTGGCCCAGCACGAGCAGCAGCACGACGAGACCATGCTGGCCACCCACCAACTGCGGCGCGGCCCCGCCGTGTTGCACGCGCCCGCACCGGCGCCCGCTCCGGCCGACACCGCCTCGCTCCCGGCCGAAGTCCTCATCCCCGGCGGCCCGTTCACCATGGGGACCGGCGGCCCGGAGACGCGTGGCGGCTCGTTCCACGCGTCCGACGACGCCGCCGACCCGTGGGCGTTGGACAACGAACGTCCCGCGCACCAGGTCCAGGTGGCCTCGTTCTGGCTGGACACGGTCCCGGTGAGCAACGCTGCCTACCAGCGGTTCATCGCCGACGGCGGTTACCACGAGGCCCGTTGGTGGTCCACCGCCGGCTGGGCGCACCGGCTCCAGGCCGGTCTCGAAGCACCGCTGTTCTGGTCCCGTGACGACAGCGTTCCCGGCGGCTGGGTCCGCCGTCGGTTCGGCGTCACCGAGCCGGTGCCGGACGACGAGCCGGTCATGCACGTCTGCTGGTACGAGGCCGACGCGTACGCGCGTTGGGCCGGACGACGACTGCCGACCGAGGCCGAGTGGGAGAAGGCCGCCCGGCACGATCCCGCCACCGGCCGCTCGCGCCGCTACCCGTGGGGTGACGCCGACCCGACCCCGGAGCGGGCCAACCTCGGTCAACGCCACCTTCAGCCGGCTCCGGTCGGCAGCTATCCGGCGGGCGCATCGCCGTACGGGGCACGGCAGTTGATCGGAGACGTCTGGGAGTGGACCTCCGGCGACTTCCTGCCGCACCCGGGCTTCGTCGCGTTCCCGTACAAGGAGTACTCGGAGGTCTTCTTCGGCCCCGACTACAAGGTGCTGCGCGGCGGCGCATTCGGCGTCGGCCCGGTGGCCTGCCGCGGCACCTTCCGCAACTGGGACTACCCGATCCGCCGCCAGATCTTCTGCGGCTTCCGGACGGCGCGGGACGCCGGAACGGACAGCCTGCGGGCCGACGAGCTTCCGAACCAGCCCGAGGAGCACATGCCCTGATGTGCCGTCATCTCGCATACCTCGGCCCGTCCGTGACCCTGGAGGCGCTGCTGCTGCGGCCCGGTCACGGGCTCTACCAGCAGTCCTGGGAACCACGACGGCAGACCCACGGAACCGTCAACGCCGATGGCTTCGGCGTCGGTTGGTATCCGGACATCGCGGCACCGGGCGTGGCGGAGGAAGGTACGGCCGAGGCGGGCGCGGCCGAGGAGGGCGCGGACGCGCCCGTCCCTTCCCGCTACCGGCGGTCCGTGCCGATCTGGGCCGACGCCAACCTGCCCGACCTGGTCCGCTCGGTCCGCAGCCCCGCCGCGCTGGCCGCGGTCCGCTCGGCCACGGCGGGCACCAGCCCGGACGAGTCCGCTGCCGCACCCTTCCGCGACGGCCGCCACTTGTTCAGTCACAACGGCGCGGTCCCCGAGTGGACCCGGCTCCCCGACGCGATCGCGGCGGGTCGCGGCCCGGGCGCGGGCGCCCCGCTGGGTGCCGCCGACCTGCTCGCCCTGGAGGCCCACAGCGACGCGGCGCTGCTCTGGGCCATGCTGGTCCGCCGCCTGCGCCGTGGCGAGCCCGCGGGCGGAGCGCTGGCCGCGCTGGTCCGGCAGGTGGCGTCGGTCCGCCCTGAGGCGCGGTTGAACCTGCTGCTCACCGACGGCGAGGCCATCGCCGCCACCCGCTTCGGCGACACCCTCTGGTACCGGCACGCGCCGGGCCGCGTGCTCGTCGCCTCCGAGCCGGACGACGAACCGGCGAGCGCGACCACGGGCCACTGGCAGGAAGTCCCCGACCGCTCCCTCCTGCTCGCCACCCGGGCGCGGGTCCGCATCGTCCCGCTCAGGCCCGTCAGACGACCCCGACGAACCCTCGTCAGGAACGAACCGGAGACGCACCGCATGATCACGGATCGCCCGCGCTTCACCCTGGACAACCGGCTCCCGGCCGATCACCTCACCAACGCCCTGCGCAAGGACGTCACCGAGGGCCTGACCGCCCGTCCGAAGACGTTGCCGCCCAAGTGGTTCTACGACGCGCACGGGAGCGAGCTGTTCGAGCAGATCACCGGGCTCCCCGAGTACTACCCGACCCGCGCCGAGCAGGAGATCCTCACCCGCCGCGCGCCCGAGATCGCGGCCCTGACCCGCGCCGCGACCCTCTTCGAACTCGGCTCCGGCTCCTCACGCAAGACCCGGCTCCTGCTCGACGCGCTCACCACGGCGGGGACGCTCTCCTGTTACGCACCGCTCGACGTCAGCCCGAGCGCGCTGGAGCAGGCAGGGGCCGCCCTGGTCCGCGACTACCCCGGGCTGCGCGTCGCCGCGACCGTCACCGACTTCGAGGCCGACCTCGCCCTCCCGCCGGACGCACCCGGGCCTCGCTTGGTCGCGTTCCTCGGCAGCACCATCGGCAACCTCGACCCGGAACAGCGCGCATCCTTCTACCGCTCCCTGCGCCGCACGCTCAGTGCCGACGACGTGCTGCTCCTCGGCGCCGACCTGGTCAAGGACCGGGGCGTGCTCGTCCGCGCGTACGACGACAGCGCGGGCGTGACGGCGGAGTTCAACAAGAACGTGCTCAACGTCATCGACCGTGAGCTCGAAGCCGACTTCGACCCCGACGCCTTCGCCCACGTCGCGCTCTGGAACGCACAGGAGGAGCGCATCGAGATGCACCTGCGCTCCCTGCGTGCCCAGTCCGTCAAGGTGCCCGCGCTCGACCTCTCGGTCGACTTCGCACCGGACGAGCTGATGCGCACGGAGATCTCCTGCAAGTTCCGCCGCGACTCCCTCACCGCGGAGCTGGCCGCCCAAGGCCTCACCGTCCGCCACTGGTGGACCGACGAGGCCGAACGCTTCGCCCTCCTCCTGGCGGTCCCCAGCCGCTGACCCCTGCCCGCACGCCGGCAGCCCGACGGGAAGGCCAGATGGGAAGGGCCCGGCCGGAGATTCCGGCCGGCCCTTGCGCCGTTCTCCGGGGTTCACGGGTTCCGGAGTTCCGGGTCTCCCGGAACTCCCCGCCGTCCGGCGGGAACTGTGCGGGAACCGTATTCCGTTTGACATCCGACTGCCCCTGTTGCCAGTGGCACACGTTTGGTAATGTACACGCCAGCGCAGTTCAACCCCTGAACTGCGGAAACGTCGCCATGATCGCGCAACTGCCCAGGGGTTGTTTCAGTGCGCCCCCGGCAGGACTCGAACCTGCGGCCAAGTGCTTAGAAGGCACCTGCTCTATCCACTGAGCTACGGGGGCTTGGCGTGGAGCCTGGCGTGGGCCGGATCCTGTCGTGGGACAGGATAAGCAGGCCAGGGCTCACCACCGGGTGCCTGCGACCGGGTCGTTCGGGCGAACCTGCCGCAGGGCGGTCTGATAATCGCAGGTGGTGTGCGGCGGGCGCAGCGGTCGCGTAGCAATGGAACGCTGCTGTTGTTCAGTCGTTACTGCGCTGCTGCCTCAGCCGTTATGCAGTCGTACGGTCGGACGGGCTCCGGTTGCCAGACAGCAAAGTGCACCCGTTCGGGTGGTGCGGTTTTCCACAGGCGCAGGTTGTCCACAGGGCGAGCGTTCCGCTGCGGCGGATGTACCCGGCCCGGAGCAGGGTGGTCCCCACGAAGGCCCCGACGGGGCCGTGCCCAACAACGATGCTTGGGGGCTGCACGATGATGATGAACGGCGCGATGGTCACGCTGGTCGGCGTCGCGGTGAGCCAGGTGCGGTATTCGACGACCGCGGGCGGCGTCCCGGTGGCCCACTTCCGGCTGGCGGCGACGGAACGACGCTTCGACCGGCCCCGGCAGGTCTGGGTGGAGGGGGACACCAGCTTCTTCACGGTCTGGGCCTGGCGCAGCCTGGCGGAGAACGCGCTCACCTCGATCGGCTGTGGCGATCCCGTCCTGATCACGGGCCGCATGCGGATCCGCGAGTGGGATCGGACGGACGGCCGCCCCAAGGGGGTGTCGGCGGAGATCGAGGCCATGGCCCTCGGCCACGACCTGGCCCGCGGCACGACGATCTTCCATCGCACCGTCCGCGGACGCCCGGAGCTGGTGGCGTCACGCACGGAGCGTGCCCGGATGAGCGAGCGCCCACAGGACAAGCAGGCGGCGGACCAGCGCGTCAAGGAGACGACGGGGGCGCGGCAGACCGGCGGCCCGCGCCCCGGCCCCCGGCCGAACCGTCCCTCGGCCTCGGAGCCCCGACCGGACGGGCCCGTGACGCCCGTCCTCACCCTGGCGGCGCTGGATCGACGGCCGAGCGGGCCGAGTGGGTCGAGTGGGTCTCCCGCACGAACGTCGTCCGACGAGACGCCCGACCGCGAACCCCTCGCCGCCGTCGGTACGGTCGTCGGTACCGCCGCCGGCACCCCTGTCGGCGCGGAGCAGTCGTAGGCCCGGTCCGTCGCGGCGGACGCGCCACCCGGCGGGGAGGGCGTTCGGGCCGCCCCCCCGGGTGCGGCACAATGGAAGGCTGTAGCCACACCCCAACCACGACGCCGGACGGTTCATCTTGGCTGAGTACATCTACACCATGCGCAAGACGCGAAAGGCGCACGGCGACAAGGTCATCCTTGACGACGTGACGCTCAGCTTCCTGCCTGGAGCGAAGATCGGCGTCGTCGGGCCGAACGGCGCCGGTAAGTCCACGGTGCTCAAGATCATGGCCGGGCTGGAGCAGCCGTCCAACGGCGATGCCTTCCTCTCCCCCGGTTACTCCGTGGGCATGCTCCTGCAGGAGCCCCCGCTCGACGAGTCCAAGACCGTGCTGGAGAACGTCCAGGACGGCGTCGCCGAGACAAAGAAGAAGCTGGACCGCTTCAACGAGATCGCCGAACTGATGGCGACGGACTACTCCGACGCCCTGCTCGACGAGATGGGCAAGCTCCAGGAGGACCTGGATCACGCCAACGCCTGGGACCTCGACGCCCAGCTCGAGCAGGCCATGGACGCCCTGGGCTGCCCGCCCGGCGACTGGCAGGTCACCAACCTCTCCGGTGGCGAGAAGCGCCGCGTCGCGCTCTGCAAGCTGCTGCTCGAGGCCCCCGACCTGCTGCTCCTCGACGAGCCCACCAACCACCTGGACGCCGAGTCGGTCCAGTGGCTGGAGCAGCACCTGGAGAAGTACGCGGGCACCGTCGTGGCCGTGACCCACGACCGGTACTTCCTCGACAACGTCGCCCAGTGGATCCTCGAGCTGGACCGCGGGCGCGCCTACCCCTACGAGGGCAACTACTCCACCTACCTGGAGACCAAGCAGTCCCGCCTCAAGATCGAGGGCCAGAAGGACGCGAAGCGCGCCAAGCGCCTCAAGGACGAGCTGGAGTGGGTCCGCTCCAACGCCAAGGGCCGCCAGGCCAAGTCCAAGGCCCGTCTCGCCCGTTACGAGGAGATGGCGGCCGAGGCCGACAAGATGCGGAAGCTGGACTTCGAGGAGATCCAGATCCCGCCGGGCCCGCGTCTGGGCTCCATCGTCATCGAGGCGGAGCACCTGGCGAAGGCCTTCGGTGACAAGGTCCTGGTCGACGACCTGAGCTTCACCCTGCCGCGCAACGGCATCGTCGGCGTCATCGGCCCGAACGGCGCCGGCAAGACCACGCTCTTCAAGATGATGCTCGGTCTGGAGTCGACGGACGCCGGCAACGTCAAGGTCGGCGAGACGGTCAAGGTCTCCTACGTCGACCAGAGCCGCGCCAACATCGACCCGAACAAGACGCTCTGGGAGGTCGTCTCCGACGGCCTGGACTGGATCCATGTCGGCCAGGTCGAGATGCCGTCCCGCGCCTACGTCTCCGCGTTCGGCTTCAAGGGCCCGGACCAGCAGAAGGCGGCCGGCATCCTCTCCGGTGGTGAGCGAAACCGCCTCAACCTGGCGCTGACCCTCAAGGAGGGCGGCAACCTGCTCCTCCTCGACGAGCCCACCAACGACCTCGACGTCGAGACGCTGAGCTCGCTGGAGAACGCCCTGCTCGAGTTCCCGGGCTGCGCCGTGGTCATCTCCCACGACCGCTGGTTCCTGGACCGGGTCGCCACGCACATCCTCGCGTACGAGGGCGACTCCAAGTGGTTCTGGTTCGAGGGCAACTTCGAGTCCTACGAGAAGAACAAGATCGAGCGCCTGGGCGCCGACGCGGCCCGTCCGCACCGCGCCTCCTACAAGAAGCTGACCCGCGACTGAGCGGCGTCCGCTGAAGCACCACCACCGCACGACAAGTGCCCCGGGGTGGGCCGGAGTTCCAGCCGGACCGCGCTGCCCTCGCCCGCCCCGGGCGCTGCAACCGACGGAGACCCCGTGGCTCGCCACATATACGCCTGCCCGATGCGCTGGTCCGACATGGACGTGTTCGGGCACGTCAACAATGTGAACTTCCTCCGCTACCTGGAGGAGGCCCGGATCGACTTCACCTTCACCACGGCCGGCGAGGTCGGGGAGAAGGCCTTCTCCGAGGGCTCGGTGGTGGCGCGGCACGAGATCGACTACCTGATCCCGCTGGTCTACCACCCCGAGCCGGTGACGATCGAGACCTGGATCAGCAAGCTCGGCCGCGCGTCCTTCACCGTCACCTATGAGGTCAAGGACATCGGCGCGGGCCCCGACGGCGCGGACAGGGTGTACGCGCGGGCCAGCACCGTCTGCGTGCCCTACGACCTGGCCGAGGCCCGGCCGCGTCGGCTGACGCCGGGCGAGCGCGCCTTCCTGGCCGAGTACCTGGAATCCGAGACGGTCGCGGCATGAGGACCGCGGTCGAGCCGCTGCGCTTCGCGGAACCGCAAGAGGTCGCGCCGCTGGCGGACTTCCTCACCCGGCTGCTCCGCTACGACCGGGCCGCGGCCGTTCGACTGCAGACGGCGGGCGCGACCCTGGCCGTCTTCGCCCGCATCCCCCTCGGTGAGGCGGGCCCGCTGGTGATCCGCACGGCCCGGCTGGCACAGGCCCATCCGCTGGACGTGACCGTGTCGGCGGGCCAGTGGTTGGAGGAGCTCAGCCGCGAGCCGCAGGAGTCCGGGTCTGCGAACGAAGGCGAGCGCCTGGGCAAACGCGAGGACCTGGGCGCACGCGAGGACCTGGGCGAGGACGAGGACGGTCTGGTGCTCCCTCCGTCCATCACAGGCCCGGCCTGGGCCGGTCTGCTCCCGCCCCGCAGCGGCTGGGAGCACGTCGCGGACCTGCCGACGGCGCCGCTCGGCGCAGCCGTGGCGGCGGCCGTGGCGGAGTTCCGGCGCGCCGGCCAGCCGGACATGGGCGGTGCTGACGGCGCGGACGGCGCGGAGTCTGCAGGCGGAGCCGGTGGCGACGCCCTGGCGGAGGCCATATGGTCCCGTCGCGTCCACCCCTCGGGCCTGACGCTGCGGGCCCTGCATGCCGCATATCTGACCGGCCTGCTCCGCCAGGCCCCGCAGCTGGCACTGCATCAGCACCCAGCCTGGCTGCGGCTCACCGCACCGCGCGGTTCGGTGATCGTCCGGCGCGCCTCCACCCCCGGAGCCGGCCTCGGCCTCTCCTTCGGCCCGAGCCTCGGCGGCCGGTCTCCGCGCTGACACAGCGCCGGTAGCCACCGCCTACCTTGGCCGTCCCCTCCTCGCCCGCCTCCTTCTCGCCCCGTCCCCTCCTCGCCCGCCTCCTCACGCACCGACCGTTGTCAGTGCCGGGGTGCAGGATGCGAGCAGACGGATCGGCTCCGAACGAAGGCAGACACAGGTGAAACTCCGGCTCTCCCGCGAAGCACTGGCCGAGGCGGTCGCCTGGGCGGCGCACGCACTGCCCGCACGGTCCACGGTCCCGGCCCTGTCCGGGCTGCTGTTGACGGCGGAGCAGCGAGGCGACGGGGGCGTGCTTGCCGTGTCCGGGTTCGACTTCGAGGTGTCGGCGCGCTTCGAGAGCCGGGCCGAGGTTTTCGAGCCGGGGGCCGCGCGCGTGCCCGGACGACTGCTCGCGGATCTGGCGAAGGCACTGCCGGTCGGCCACGACGTCGAGCTCAGCACAGCCGGGGCGGACGCGCTGCTGACCTGCGGTCCGGCGCAGTTCGAACTCCCGCTGCTCCCCTTGCAGGAGGGTCCACGACTGCCCGAACTCCCGCCCGCGCTCGGCTCGGTGGACGGCGCGCTCTTCGCCGAGGCGGTCTCCCAGGTCGCGGTGGTGGCCGGGCGGGACGAGGCGCTGCCGTTCCTCACCGGTATCCGCCTGGAGCTCCACACCGACACGCTGCGGCTGGTGGCGACCGATCGCTATCGCCTCGCCGTCCGGGAATTTCCCTGGCTGCGAACCACTGATGAGACACTGCCCGGCGCACCCGTGGTCGCGCTGGTCCCGGCGCGCACCCTGCACGAGATCACGCGCTCCCTGACCAAGGACGAGCAGATCCGGATCTCCCCCAGCGTCGAGGACGGCAACGGCACCAGCAGCGGCAACGGCGGCCTGATCGGCTTCACCGCAGGCTCGCGTGAGGCCACGACCCGGCTGCTGGCAGCGGACTTCATCCGGTACGAGGCGATCTTCCCGTCCGCCTTCACCGGGAGCGCGCTGATCGAGCGCCGCCCGCTGCTTGACGCGGTCAAGCGCGTCGCTCTGGTGACCGAACGGCATCGTCCGCTCCGGCTCTCGTTCGAGCCGGGCCGGCTTGTCGTCGACGCCGGCGGCAGCAGCAAGGCACGTGGGCGGCAGACCCTGGACGCGCTCTTCGCCGCCGAGCCGATCGTGCTCTCCGCCAACGCGGGCTATCTCCTCGACGGCCTGGGCGCGCTGACGTCCCGTTACGCCGAGCTCAGCTACACCACGCCCACCAAGCCCGCCGTCCTCACCGGCCGCGAGGAAAGCACGACCACCCAGGCGTCCGAGGACACACCGTCCTATCGCTACCTCTTCATGCCACTGCGCGTCGGCTGACATCCGACGCGCAGGCCGTTGGGGGCGACCACCTGAGCAGGGAGGCTACCTGGTCTGCTCCCACTCCCTGCGGTACTCGGTGAAGATCTCCTTGAGGTGGTGGCCCGATCTTCAGGTAGTCGAGGTCGTCCAGGTTGGCCAACGAGACGCGGACCGACCACTGCGGCCCTTCGAAGCCACCGCCGTTGAGGAGCACCACGCCCGTCTGCTCGGCCAGCCGGAACAGCGGCTCCGTCGGCACGTAGTTCTCCTGGAAGTAGTCCGCGAACGGACGCCCGCCCACACGCTCGGCCTCGGCCAACAGGTCGAGCTCGATGTAGTAGCCGGCCCGGGTCGGGTCCCAGCCGGCCACGGCGGTGCCCGAACCGGTTTGTCAGTGACGGCTGCTACGTTCGCGTCAGCGAGAACAGACAGAAGACCGAAGCGAACGACAGCAGCTGCAGCAGCAGCGGCATCAGCAACAACGACATCAGCGACAGCAGGGACGAGGGCGTGGCCGAGCAGCGCATCGCGGTCGATGCGGACCAGGACGGTCCGGGCGGGCGACTGCAGCCCCTGCGTGAGGACGGGCATCAACTCGGTCTGCCCGAGCGGGTGCGGGATCTGGCCGCGGCCATGGCCGAGCGGGAGCATGCGCAGCACCCCCGGTGGGTCTGGGCCGCCACGGAGGACGTCTACCCCCGGCTGCTGCCGCGCCTGCCGGAGAGTCGGCTAGGGCGCTGCCACGACGTCAAGCTGGTGGAACCGCTGCTCCTGGCCCACGAGGGGCGATACGGCGAGCCGCGCTCGCTCGGCGCGGCCTGGGCCAGGCTGAAGGGCCTGCCGGTCCCCGAGGATCTCCGGCTCGGGCTCGCCGAGGCGGAGTCCGACGCGCACGCGCAGGACGCACTGTTCGCGCCGGACCGCAGCCGCCTCGGCCCGGGCGTGGATCCGCTCGCCGCCCTGGTCGCGGTCCACGCCGAGCAGCAGCGACGCCTCGCCGCGCTCCCCGAGCCGACGCGGCGCGGGCTGCGGCTGCTCAGCGCCGCCGAGTCGGCGGGCGGCCTGGTTGCGGCGGAACTGACCTACGACGGCCTGCCCTGGAGCACGGCGGTCCACGACGCGCTGCTGGACGACCTGCTCGGCTCCCGCCCGACCTCCGCACAGGCGGCCGGCGGAGCACGCCCGCCCAAGCTGGCCGCACTCGCGGTCGAGCTCCAGGAGGCGCTCGGGGGGCGACCGCTCAACCCCGACTCCCCCGGCCAGGTGCTGCGCGCCTTCGCCGAACAGGGCATCAGCCTGCAGTCGACCAGGAACCACCTGCTGCGCCAGGTCGACCACCCGGCCGCACCGCTGCTGCTGCGCTACAAGGAGGTGTCGCGGATCTACGCCGCCCATGGCTGGGCCTGGCGGGACGCGTGGGTGCGCGGCGGGCGGTTCCGGCCGGAGTACGTCGTCGGGGGCGTGGTCTCCGGCCGCTGGGCCAGCCGGGGCGGCGGTGCGCTGCAGATCCCGCGAATCCTGCGCGGCGCGGTGGTGGCCGACCCGGGGTGGCGCCTGGTGGTCGCGGACGCAGGCCAGTTGGAACCCCGCGTGCTGGCCGCGCTGTCGAACGACCCGGGCCTGATCCGGGCTGGAGCGGCGGGCGACCTGTATGCGGGGCTGGCTGCCGAGGCCTTCGGCGGGGACCGGGCCCGGGCGAAGCTGGGCCTGCTCGGCGCGATGTACGGCCAGACCAGCGGCGAGGTGGGCCCTCTGCTGGCGGTGCTGCGCCGTCGCTTCCCGCAGGCGATGGGCCTGGTCGAGGCGGCGGCCCGGACGGGCGAGTCGGGCGGCGTGGTCGAGTCGCGACTGGGCCGGGTCTGCCCCCCGCCGTCGGCCTCCTGGCAGGAGGCCGGTTTCGCCGATCCCTCGCCCTCGGGCGAGCTCGGCGAGGACCGCACGGGGTCGGCGGCGCGCTCCCGTGGCCGGTTCACCCGCAACTTCGTGATCCAGGCGAGCGCGGCCGACTGGGCGCTGGCGCTGATCGCGGCACTGCGCCGCCGCCTCGGCGAGATCCCGCCCGGCCCGGACGGCGCGCGACCGAGACTGGTCTTCTTCCAGCACGACGAGATCGTGGTCCACAGCCCGCTGCCGCTCACCGGGACGGTCTCGGCGGCGGTGGCCGCCTCGGCCGACGAGGCGCGTCGGCTGGTCTTCGGCGACACTCCCGTCCACTTCCCGATGGACACCCACATCGTCGAGCGCTACGCGGACGCGAAGGACGGCGGCGACGCGCAGGACACCGAGACGGACGAGGACGACGGGTTCTGAGCCCCGGTGCCGGAGGCCCCGGCGCCAAAAGCACCAACACCGGGCTTCCCACCTGCCCCACTTGAGATGTGTTCGTCTCACGTCATACACTCATGGATGTTCGTCCATCATCGAACATTCCCGAGGGGGATCCATGCGCGCCATCGCATTCGAGCAGCTCGGACAGCCCGACGTGCTCCAGGTCGTGAACGTTCCCACCCCGGAGCCGGGGCCCGGCCAGGTGGCCGTCGACGTCGCTTGGGCCGGCGTCAACTTCGCGGACGCAAAGGCCCGCTCGGCCGGCTACCGGGTGCCCCAGTTCCCGTTCGTCCCGGGGCTGGAGGTCGCCGGCACGGTCCGCGCGCTGGGGCCGGGCGTGACCGGGCTGACGGTCGGTCAGCACGTCACCGCGATGCTCGCCAGCGGCGGCTACGCCGAGACCGTGATCGCCCCGGCGGACGCCACCTTCGCCGTTCCGGGCGCGCTCGACCTGCGCGACGCGGCCGCGCTGACCACCGTGCTCGCCACCGGGTACGGCCTGCTCCACGACGTGGCCCGGCTGCGCGAGGGCGAGACGGTGCTGGTCCAGGGTGCGGCCGGTGGCGTCGGCACGGTCACCGGCCAGCTGGCGCGGGCCGCTGGGGCGGGCCGCGTGTTCGGTGTCGTCTCCCGGCCCGACAAGGCCGAGTACGCCCGGAAGTTCGGCTACGACGAGGTCTTCGTCGGCGCGGACTTCGACGAGCAGGTCCTGAAGGCGACCGACGGACGCGGCGTGGACGTCGCGCTCGACCCGGTGGGCGGCGACAGCTGGCGGCGCAGCGTCGCCTCGCTGGCCCGCTACGGCCGCGCCGTGTCCTTCGGCAACGCTGGCGGCGAGACCCCGTGGTCCGCGGGCTTCGGCGACCTGTCGCCCAGGGGGATCTCGGTGGCCGGATTCAGCATCCTCACCATCGGCGCGACGGACCCGGAGCAGCTGCGCTCGCTGGCCGAGCGCGCCTTCCGCGAGGCCGAGCGGGCCGGGGTCACCCTCCCGGTCACGGCCGAGTTCCCGCTCGACGAGGCCGCCCGAGCCCACGAACTGCTGGAGAGCCGGTCCAGCACCGGCAAGCTGCTGCTGCGTGTGCGCTGACACGGTGGGATAGTCGGCGGATGCTGCTCACCACCCCCCGCCTCCGGCTCGTCCTGGCGGCCCCTCCGTTCGACCCGTCGGTCCACGACTGGGTCGCGGAGGCGCCCGGCCCCGGAGTCTGGGAGCTCGCCGGGATCACCGCCCGGGCGGCAGAGGTGGGCTGGTACCTGCCGCCATGGGGGCTGTTCGTCGTCATCCGTTCGGTTGACGACCGGGCCGTCGGCGGCGTCGGCTTCCACGGTCCGCCCGGAGCGGACGGCTCCGTCGAGATCGGCTACGAACTGGCGCCGAGCGCCCGCGGCGCGGGCTACGCCACTGAGGCGGTCCGGGCCGTCTGCGAGCTGGCGCTCGCCGATACCGAGGTCAGGGCAGTCACCGCCCGGACTCTGCCGGACAACACGGCATCCCAGGCGGTGCTGCTCCGCTGCGGCTTCCACCAGGTCCCGGTGCCGCCGCCGGACGGGATGGCCCACTTCCGGCTGACCCCGCCCGCGGTGTAGCCGGCCCTGACGATCTGGTGCGCGACAGCGAGCCAGATCGTTGCACCGCACGGCGGCCGAACCGTCGGCGCCCGTGACAGCCGGATAACGGTTCGACAAGCGCCGTCCCCCCTTGCGTACGCTTGTCTGCGCAATGGGAACCCAGCAGCAGAACACCGCCACCGCCCGCCCGCGCCGCCGTCGGCCTGCTCCGACCGGCGAGGCCGCCGCGCTCGCCGCGCGGCTCGGCGGGATATCGCTCCGCGACGAGGACCGACTCGGGCGTCGGCTCGAAGGCCTGCGCAAGGTCCGCGAGCCGGAGAAGCGCGAGCGGCTGCTCGCGACGCTCACCGACGAGCTCGACGCGGCCGAGCTGCGCCTGGAGAACCGCAGAGCGGCTGTCCCGACGCCCGCGTATCCCGAGAACCTGCCGGTCAGCGCCCGCAGGGACGACATCGTGGCCGCGATCCGCGACCACCAGGTCGTGATCATCGCCGGTGAGACCGGCTCCGGGAAGACCACCCAGATCCCCAAGATGTGTCTGGAGCTGGGGCGCGGCGTACGCGGCCTGATCGGGCACACCCAGCCGCGCCGGATCGCGGCACGCACCGTCGCCGAGCGCGTCGCCGAGGAGCTCGGCACCGAGCTCGGCAGCACCGTCGGCTGGAAGGTCCGGTTCACCGACCAGGTCGGCGAGAACACGGCCGTCAAGGTGATGACGGACGGCATCCTGCTGGCCGAGATCCAGAACGACAGGCTGCTGCGCCAGTACGACACGCTGATCATCGACGAGGCGCACGAACGCAGCCTCAACATCGACTTCATCCTCGGCTATCTGCGGCAGCTGCTGCCCAAGCGTCCCGACCTCAAGCTGGTCATCACCTCGGCGACCATCGACCCGGAGCGGTTCGCCCGCCACTTCGCCGATCCGACGACCGGCAAGGACGCCCCGATCATCGAGGTCTCCGGGCGCACCTACCCCGTCGAGGTCCGCTACCGCCCGATCGTCGACGACTCGGTGGCCGACGAGGACGACGACTTCGACGACGGCGGCCGGAACGCCGGCGGTGACCGGGACCGCGACCAGGTCCAGGCGATCTGCGACGCGGTCGCAGAGCTGGGCCGCGAGGGCCGGGGCGACGTCCTGGTGTTCCTCTCCGGCGAGCGGGAGATCCGCGACACCGCCGAGGCGCTGGAGAAGCAGAACCTCCGGTCCACCGAGATCGTCCCGCTCTACGCCCGGCTCTCCTCCGCCGAGCAGCACCGGGTCTTCCAACCGCACTCCGGCCGCAGGATCGTCCTGGCCACCAACGTCGCGGAGACCTCCCTGACCGTCCCGGGGATCCGGTACGTGATCGACCCGGGCACCGCCCGCATCTCCCGCTACAGCCACCGCACCAAGGTCCAGCGACTGCCCATCGAGGCGGTCTCGCAGGCCAGCGCGAACCAGCGCAAGGGCCGCTGCGGCCGTACCAGCGACGGCATCTGCATCCGGCTCTACTCCGAGGAGGACTTCCTCTCCCGCCCGGAGTTCACCGACCCGGAGATCCTGCGCACCAACCTGGCCTCGGTCATCCTGCAGATGACCGCCGCCGGGCTGGGCGACATCACCGCGTTCCCCTTCATCGAGCCGCCGGACCGCCGCAACATCAAGGACGGCATCGACCTGCTCCAGGAGCTGCACGCCCTGGAGTCCGACACCACGCAGCAGGGCCTGCGGCTCACCCCGACCGGCCGCAAGCTGGCCCAGCTGCCGGTCGACCCGCGTCTGGCCCGGATGGTGCTGGAGGCGGAGAAGAACGGCGTGATCCGCGAGGTCATGGTGATCGCAGCCGCGCTCTCCATCCAGGACCCGCGCGAGCGCCCGGTCGAGAAGCGCGCCCACGCGGACCAGTTGCACGCCCGGTTCACCGACCCGACCTCCGACTTCCTCACCTACCTCAACCTCTGGCGGTATCTGAAGCAGCAGCAGAAAGCGCTCAGCAGCAGCCAGTTCCGCCGGATGTGCAAGGCGGAGCTCCTCAACTACCTGCGCATCCGCGAGTGGCAGGACATCGACGCGCAGCTGCGCCAGGTCGCCAAGTCGCTCGACGTCGACCTGGGCAGCCCGCACATGGCCGAGGAGGTCGACGGCGACGCGGTGCACCGCTCGCTGCTTGCTGGTCTGCTCTCGCACTTCGGGTCCAAGGACGCCGAGAAGCAGGAGTACTTCGGCGCGCGCGGCGCCAAGTTCGCCGTCTTCCCGGGTTCTGCCCTCTTCAAGAAGACGCCCGCCTGGGTGATGGCCGCGGAACTGGTGGAGACCTCGCGTCTCTGGGCCCGGATCGCGGCCAAGGTCGAGCCGCAGTGGATCGAGGAGCTCGCCGCGCACCTGGTCAAGCGCACCTACAGCGAGCCGCACTGGGAGAAGGACCGCGGCGAGGTCGTGGCCTTCGAGCGGGTGACCCTCTACGGGGTGACGCTGGTCGCCGGCCGCAAGGTCGGCTACGGGAGGATCGACCCGGAGCTCGCCCGCGAGCTGTTCATCCGCCGCGCCCTGGTCGAGGGCGACTGGCGCACCCATCACCGGTTCTTCCACGACAACCGCAAACTCCTCGACGAGGTCGAGGAGCTGGAGAACCGCGCCCGCCGCCGCGACATCCTGGTCGACGAGGAGACCCTCTTCGACTTCTACGACCAGCGGGTGGGCAAGGAGGTCGTCTCCGCCGCGCACTTCGACAGCTGGTGGAAGAAGAACCACCGCGCCAAGCCGGACCTGCTCACCTTCACGCCGGACCTGCTGGTCAACGACTCGGCCGAGGCGGTCACCGAGCGCGACTACCCCTCCGTCTGGCACCAGGGCGACCTGGAGCTGCCGCTGACGTACCAGTTCGAGCCGGGCACCGAGCAGGACGGCGTGACCGTCCACATCCCGCTCACCCTGCTCAACCAGGTGCGCCCGGTCGGCTTCGACTGGCAGATCCCGGGCCTGCGCGAGGAGTTGGTCACCGCGCTGATCCGCTCGCTGCCCAAGGTGCTGCGCCGCAACTTCGTCCCGGCGCCGGACTACGCCAAGCGGCTGATGCACATGCTCGCCACCCGCGACCCGGAGGCCGACGACAAGCCGCTGGTGGAGCTGCTCGAGTGGCAGCTGCACGAGCTGCGCGGCCTCCCGGTCCCGCGCGACAGCTGGAACCTTCCCGCGGTCCCCGACCATCTGCGGATCACCTTCCGCGTCGAGGACGAACGCGGCCGCAAACTGGGCGAGGCCAAGGACCTGGAACGGCTCAAGCTGGAGCTCAAGTCCCGTACCCAGCAGGCGATCGCCAAGGCCGCCGGGGGCCTGGAGAAGCGCGGCCTCACGGACTGGACCATCGGCGAGCTGCCGCACACCTTCGAGCAGAAGCGCGGCGGACAGACCGTCAAGGGCTACCCCGCTCTGGTCGACGACGGCGACTCGGTCTCGGTCCAACTGCTGGACACCCCCTACGCGCAGCAGCGCGCCATGGCCGCAGGGACCCGACGGCTGCTCCTGCTGGGCGTCAACTCCCCGATCAACTCGATCCAGTCGCGCCTCGGCAACGGTGCCAAGCTGGCACTGGCGGCCAATCCGCACGGCTCGACCGAGGCCCTCTTCGCGGACTGCCTGGCCGCCGCCGCGGACAAGCTGATCGCCGAGGCCGGCGGCCCGGCCTGGGACGGCGAGGAGTTCACCCGGCTGCGCGACCACGTCCGGGCGGAGCTCTACGAGGCCACCGCCGACGCGGTGATCAAGACCGCCAACGTCCTGGCGGTGCACCACCGGGTCCAGGAGCGGCTCAAGGGCATCGGCAAGAGCCTGGCCCTGCTGACCGGCCTGACGGACATCCGGGCCCAGCTCAAGGAGCTGGTCCACCCGGGCTTCGTCGCCGAGACGGGCCTGCGCCGCCTGCCGGACCTGCAGCGCTACCTCAAGGCCGTGGAGCGCCGCCTGGTCAAGCTGCCGGAGGACCCGATCCGCGACCGCGACCGCACCGGCGCCGTGATCCGGATGCAGGACGCCTACGCCGAACTGCGCGACCAGCTGCCGCCGGAGCGCCGCGACGAGGAGGGCGTGCTGCAGATTCGCTGGATGATCGAGGAGTTGCGGGTCAGCCTCTGGGCGCAGCCGCTGGGCACCCCGTACTCGATCTCCGAGCAGCGGATCCTCCGCGCCATCGACGCGCTGGCGCCCTGACCTGCCCTGAGCTGCCCTGATCCGACGAGATCGACAGGCTGTGGCCCGCTCGGCGCAGTGCCGACCGGGCCGCCGCAGGACCGCCCTGGCACCACAGCGGAAATGCGGCGGTCCCGCGCCGGACCGGCCGTTCGGCCTAGGGCGGGCGTCACATCTGCCCGGGTTCGGAAGGCGGGTTCGGTAGACTCGACCTCTTGTGTCGATATAGGGACGAGGGCCCGATGACCATCGCCACCACCGCGCAGCCCGCACCGCGCGACCTGGCCGACGCCGAGGCGTCGGTCACCTCCGCGGCGCTGTTTCGCGCGGGCCTGGGCGCTGCGCCGCGCACCCTGGTCGACATCCTGGATGCCACCGTCCGCGCCCACCCGAACGAGCCCGCGCTGGACGACGGCCGGGCGCAGCTGAGCTACCGCGCCCTCGCCGCCGCCGTCGAGACGCAGCGCAAGCGGCTCGCCGCAGCGGGCATCGGGCCGGGTGACCGGGTCGGCGTGCGGATCCCCTCCGGGACCAACGACCTCTATGTCGGCATCCTCGCCGTGCTCGCGGCCGGTGCCGCGTACGTGCCGGTGGACGCCGAGGACCCGGACGAGCGGGCCGAGTTGGTCTTCGGTGAGGCGGAGGTCCGGGCGATCCTGGGCCTCGAGCGCACTCTGACGCAGCGTCACCTGCTGCGCCCGGAGCCCCGGACGCTGTCGGACGGCGCGCGTCCCATGCCGGAGCACGACGCCTGGATCATCTTCACCTCCGGCTCCACCGGCAAGCCCAAGGGCGTCGCCGTCAGCCACCGCAGCGCCGCCGCCTTCGTGGACGCCGAGGCCGCGCTCTTCCTGCGGGACGAGCCGATCGGCCCCGGCGACCGGGTGATGGCCGGGCTCTCCGTCGCGTTCGACGCCTCCTGCGAGGAGATGTGGCTGGCCTGGCGGCACGGCGCCTGCCTGGTACCGGTCCCGCGCTCCCAGGTGCGCAGCGGGGCCGACCTCGGCCCGTGGCTGGTCGAGCAGGAGATCACCGTGGTCTCCACCGTGCCGACCCTGGCCTCGCTCTGGCCCGCCGAGGCACTGAGCGAGGTCCGGCTGCTGATCTTCGGCGGCGAGGCCTGCCCGCCCGAGCTGGTGGCGCGCCTGGTCACCGAGGGCCGCGAGGTGTGGAACACCTACGGCCCCACCGAGGCCACCGTGGTGGCCTGCGCGGCGCTGATGGACGGCGACGGGCCGGTCAGGATCGGCCTGCCGCTCGACGGCTGGGAGCTGGCCGTGGTCGACGAGGCCGAGCGGCCGGTCGCGTTGGGCGGCAGCGGCCAGCTGGTCATCGGCGGTCTGGGCCTGGCCCGCTACCTCGACCCGGCCAAGGACGCCGAGAAGTACGCAGCGCTGCCCTCGCTCGGCTGGGAACGCGCCTACCGCAGCGGTGACCTGGTCCGCGCCGACGCCGACGGCCTGGTCTTCCTCGGCCGCGCCGACGAACAGGTCAAGCTGGGTGGCCGACGCATCGAGCTGGGCGAGGTCGACGCGGCGCTGCAGGCCCTGCCCGGCGTGGCCGGTGCCGCCGCCGCGGTCCGCACCGCACGCGGCGGCAACCAGCTGCTGGTCGGCTACCTGGTGGCCACCGAGGAGTGGAACAAGGCAGACGCGGTCGAGCGACTGCGCAAGGAACTCCCGGCCGCGCTGGTCCCGGTGCTCGCGGTGGTGGACGACCTGCCGACCCGCACCTCCGGCAAGGTCGACCGCGACGCGCTGCCCTGGCCGCTGCCGGACAGCGCGGACGACACGCCCACCGAGCGGTTCCAGGGCACCGAGGCCTGGCTCGCCGAGCAGTGGACCGAGCTTCTCGGCGTGCAGGTGGCCAGCCACTCCGACGACTTCTTCGCCATCGGCGGCGGCAGCCTCGCCGCCGCCCGGCTGGCGACCCAGCTGCGCGAGCGCTACCCGGCCATCGCCGTGCTCGACGTCTACGCCTATCCGACGCTGCGCAAGCAGGCCAAGCTGCTCGACCGCTCGGCGAGCACCGGTGGTGAGCTGCGCGAGATCGCCCCGACGCCGCGTCGCGCCCAGGCGATCCAGCTGGTGCTGCTGGTCCCCCTCTTCGCCCTGGTCGGGCTGCGCTGGACGGTGGGGCTGCTGGCCCTGGCAAACGCACTGCACTGGTTCGGGGCGTACGCGTGGGCGCCGACGACCTCGTGGTGGCTGGTCGGCGCGGGCGCGCTGGTGCTGTTCAGCCCGCCCGGCCGGATCGCGATCGCGGCGGGCGGCGCCCGGCTGCTGCTGCGCGGCGTCGGGCCAGGCCGCTATCCGCGCGGCGGCGGCGTGCACCTGCGGCTGTGGACGGCGGAGCGGCTTGCGGAGCTGAGCGGCGCCACCTCGCTGACCGGCTCCTGGCTGGTCCGCTACGGCCGGGCGCTGGGCGCGCGGATCGCCCAGGACGTGGACCTGCACTCACTGCCGCCGGTCACCGGCCTGCTCAAGCTGGGCCACGGCTGCGCGGTCGAGTCCGAGGTCGACCTGTCCGGCTGGTGGCTGGACGGCGACCGGCTGGAGATCGGTGCGATCAAGGTCGGCTCGCATGCCGTCGTCGGCACCCGGACCGTGCTCTTCCCCGGCTCCCGGGTCGGCAAGCGGGCCGAGGTCCTGCCGGGCTCGGGCGTAACGGGGCAGATCCCGACCGGGCAGCGCTGGGCGGGCGTCCCGGCGGGCAAACTGGGCAAGGCCGACCGGTCCTGGCCCAAGCAGCGCCCCGCCCGCCACCTGCGCTGGTCGGCCGCCTACGGCGCGAGCGGCGCGTTCCTGACGCTCCTTCCTTTGCTGTCCGCCGTCCCGGCGGTCGCGATCGCGGCGCAGTTCGTCGGGACGACCGACGGCGCGGGCGCGGCACTGCGCGGCGCACTGCTCGCCGTGGTCCCGGCCGCGCTGGCCTACGGCATCGCCTACGCGCTGCTGGTGCTGGCCAGCGTCCGGCTGCTCAGCATCGGGCTGCGCACCGGGCACCACCCCGTGCACAGCCGGATCGGCTGGCAGGCATGGACGGTCAGCCAGCTGATGGACACCGCGCGGGAGACCCTCTTCCCGCTCTACGCGGGCCTGGTCACCCCCGTCTGGCTACGGGCGCTCGGGATGAAGGTCGGCCGCGGGGCCGAGGTCTCCACGGTGCTGGCGCTGCCCAGTCTGACCAAGGTCGGCGACGGCGCGTTCCTCGCCGACGACACCCTGACCGCCCCCTACGAGCTGGGCGGCGGCTGGATGCGGATCGGCCGGGCCGAGATCGGCCGCCGCGCCTTCCTCGGCAACTCCGGCATGACCGGCGCGGGCCGGTCCGTCCCCGACGGTGGCCTGGTCGGCGTGCTGTCGGCGACGCCGAAGAAGGCCAAGAAGGGCTCCTCGTACCTGGGTCTGCCGCCGATCAAGCTGCCGCGCGCGGCGGAGAAGGGCGACGAGGGCCTCACCTACGACCCGCCGGCCCACCTGCTCTGGGCCCGGGGCCTGGTCGAGCTGTGCCGGCTGGTGCCGGTCTTCTGCTCGACCGCCCTCGCGGTGCTCACCGGCGCGGCGCTCTACGCGCTGGCACAGCTGAGCGCTGTCGGGCTGGTCCTGCTGGCCGGACCGGTGCTGCTGACCTCGGGCGCGGTCGCCGCACTCGTCGCGATCGCGGCGAAGTGGCTGCTGGTCGGCCGGTTCCGGCCGGTGGACCACCCGCTGTGGAGCAGCTTCGTCTGGCGCAACGAGCTGGCCGACACCTTCGTCGAGGTGCTGGCCGTGCCGTGGCTGGTCGGCTCGGTCCCGGGCACGCCGGTGCAGACGCTGTGGTTGCGCGGACTCGGCGTCCGGGTGGGTCGTGGGGTGTGGTGCGAGAGCTACTGGCTGCCCGAGTCGGACCTGATCACCCTGGGCGACGGGGTCAGCGTCAACCGGGGCTGCGTCCTGCAGACGCACCTCTTCCACGACCGGATCATGCGGATGGATACTGTGGTGCTCGATCAGGGCGCCACCCTCGGCCCGGGTGGCATCGTGCTGCCGGGCAGCCGGGTGGGCGCACGGACCACGCTCGGCCCCGCGTCGCTGGTGATGGGCGGAGAGTCGGTCCCGGCCGACACCCGCTGGCTCGGCAACCCGATCGAGGCCTGGCAGGACTGAAGCAGAACTCCAGCAGGGCTGCGGCAGGACCGATCGGGCACACGGCACCGCACGCACGGCACGGCACGGCACGCACGGCACGGCAACGCACGGCGCACAGGGAGCGGAACACCGGTGAGTCCCCAGCAGGCCCGGAGACAACAGACCGCCACCGGCGCGGGCACCACCCCCGCCACCGACCCGTACTTCCCCGCCAACGGCGACGCGCGCTACCACGTGCACCGCTACGAGCTGGCGCTCGACTACCGGCCCGTGCCCAACCGGCTCACCGGCACGGCCAGGATCAGCGCCATAGCGGCACCGGGCGGCGCTCCGCTGGCCGAGTTCGCGCTCGACCTGGCCGCGGGCTTCCGGATCGGCCGGGTCGCCGTCGACGGCCGGGCCCCGCACTACGCCCACCGCGCGGGCAAGCTGCGCGTCCGCCCGGCCAAGCCGCTGGTGCCGGGCGCGGCCTTCACGGTCGAGGTGCACTGGAGCGGCAACCCCAAGCCGGTGCGCAGCCCGTGGGGCGGCCTCGGCTGGGAGGAACTGACGGACGGCGCCCTCGTCGCCAGCCAGCCGACCGGCGCGCCCTCCTGGTACCCGTGCAACGACCGCCCGGCCGACAAGGCGTCGTACCAGATCTCGCTGACCACCCCGTCCCCCTACGCGGTGGTCCTCGGCGGACGGCTGCTCACCCGGACGGTGAAGTCCAGCAGCACCACCTGGGTCTACGAGCAGTCCGCGCCCACCTCCAGTTACCTGGTCGGCGTCGCCCTCGGCGCGCTGCAGCAGGTGCGACTGGACGATCCCGCGGCGGACGAGGTCCCGCAGCACGGCTGGGTACCCCACCACCTGGCTCCGGCGTTCGGAGCGACCTTCGCGCGTCAGCCGGAGATGATGCGGCTCTTCCAGGAGTTGTTCGGCCCCTACCCGTTCGACGGCTACACCGCGGTCGTCGTCGACGAGGAGCTGGACGTCCCGGTGGAAGCCCAGGCCATGGCCACGTTCGGGGTCAACCACCTGGTCGAGGGGTGGGAGTCGGAACGGATGGTCGCCCACGAGCTGGCCCACCAGTGGTTCGGGAACAGCGTCAGCGTGGCCGACTGGCGGCACATCTGGCTGAACGAGGGCTTCGCGAAGTACGCCGAGTGGCTCTGGTCCGAGCACGCGGGCGGGCCCACTGCGGCGGAGCGCGCGGCACGCTCGTACCAGCTGCTCGAGGTGCTCCCCCAGGACCTGCGCATGGCCGATCCGGGGCGCCGCTCGATGTTCGACGACCGCATCTACCAGCGCGGTGGTCTGACGGTCCATGCGCTCCGGGTCGCGCTGGGCGGCGAGGCCTTCTTCCGGATGCTCCGCGACTGGACCCGCTCGCACCGGCACGGGACGGCCGGGACGGACGCGTTCCTCGCCCATGTCCAGCGCTACGCGTCAGCCCCGCTCGACGGGCTGCTCAACGCCTGGCTGTACGAGACGCTGCTGCCGCCGCTGCCCACGGCCTGAGGCGCAACTGGGGGACCGGGCGGCTCAGCCGCGCTCGGGGGCCGTCGCCCGGCTGAGCTCAGGCAGCAGCTTCTGCAGGATCCCGAACAGCTGGTCGCGCTCGGACTCGTCGAGGAGATCCAGCGCGTCGTGGACCACCTGCATGTCCTCGCGGACGGCGAGGAGCGCCGCCCGGCCCTCGTCGGTCGCCGTGACGATCTTGATCCGCCGGTCCTGCGGCCCCGGCTCGCGTCGGACCAGGCCGCGTGACTCGAGCCGGTCCACGATGCCGGTCACGTTGGAGGCGTCGCAGACCAGGGCCTCCGCCACCGCCCGCATGGGCAGCGGCCCGCGCACGGCCGCGCCGAGCACCTTGGCCTGGACCGGCGTCAGCCCGTGTCGCGCCGCGACCACGGCGAAGTCCTGGTAGTACGCGCCGCCGACCGCCGCGATCACGTCCATCAGTTCCGCCTTGCTGGTACTCATGACGGCGATTTTACGTCCGGCAAATTGAGGTGCTCAACTATCCTGACGGAACGAAGATCATCACGAACCGCTGTGACGAGGGGAACGGATCGCAGATGAGCGTCATGCGCACCACCACACTGGGGACCGACGGCCCGACCGTCGGCGTGGTCGGACTCGGCTGCATGGGCATGTCCCACGCCTACGACCCCAAGGGCCACGACGAGGCGACCTCGATCGGCGTGATCCACCAGGCGCTCGACCTGGGCGTCACCCTGATCGACACCGCGGACGTCTACGGGCCGTTCAGCAACGAGGAGTTGGTCGGCCGGGCGCTCGCCGGCGGGTACCGGGAGCGGGCCGTGCTGGCCACGAAGGTCGGGCTGGTGACCCCACAGCGCGGTCTCGGGGCCGGTTCGGCGGCTCTGGCCAGGAACGGCAGGCCGGAGCACGTCCGCGCCGCGATCGACGCGAGTCTGCGCCGTCTCGGCACCGACCACGTCGACCTCTACCAGTTGCACCGGGTCGACCCCGAGGTACCGATCGAGGAGACCTGGGGCGCCATGGCCGAGGTCGTCGCCTCCGGTAAGGCGGGGGCGATCGGGCTCTCCGAGGTCGACGTCGAGGAGATCAAGCGCGCCCAAGCGGTGCACCCGGTCGCCTCGGTCCAGTCCGAGCTCTCGCTCTGGACCCGCGACCCGCTGGACGCGGTCCTGCCGTACTGCGCGAGCCAGGGCATCGCCTTCCTTCCGTTCTCGCCGCTCGGGCGCGGGTTCCTCGCAGGCCGCTTCGCCAGCACGCAGGACCTCCCCGCCGACGACTGGCGCGCGACGCTGCCGCGCTTCCAGGCCGAGGCACTGGCCGCCAACCAGGCGCTGGTCGACACGGTCCGCGCCGTCGCCGGGCGCCACGACGCCACCCCGGCGCAGATCGCCCTGGCCTGGGTGCTCGCCCAGGGCCGGTACGTGGTACCGATCCCCGGTACCAAGACGCCCAAGTACCTTGCCGACAACGCGGGTGCGGCCGCGGTGACCCTCACCCAGACCGACCTCGCCGAACTCGACGCCCTCCCGGCGCCGACGGGCACCCGATACTGACCAGCTCCACCGACCGGTTCCACCGACCGAGCCCCCGGCGATCCGGTCGGAACCGTTCCACGATGGGCCACGTCACACGGGCATGACGACAGACACGAACTGGAGTGACTGGCCCGTGCAGGCCGAACCGACTGCGCAGGCCGAGCAGTCCCGGCGGCCCAACCGGATCGCCATCGCCGTGCTGGCCTCCCTCGTCGTCCTTGCCACCGTGGCCGTCGGCCTGGTCGTCCTGCTGGGAGCGACCGCCGATGCGGCAGGCGGCTGCGGCGGTGGATGACGTTGCATCAACACGGCTGTCCCGCAGGCCCTGTGTCAGCGCAGCAGGTAGGGCAGGCGTTCCCGCAGGAACGTGCGCGGGAACTCGTCGCGCAGCCGCCACAACCCCGCGTCGATGACGAAGTGAGCCATCACCGCACCCAGGTAGGCCCCGTAGAGCGCACGCTCGGCGGGGCCTCCACCGTGCAGGTGGGAGGCGAGGTTGAGCACCACCCCGAGCAGCAGGGCGATGTTGAGCAGCAGTGCCAGCGCCGTCCACCGGGGTATTCGCCCGGCGGCACCGCCGCCGGCGACCAGGGCCATCATCACCAGGTACTGGAACCCGTGGGCGACGGTCAGCCCGGCCACCGCCGCGTAGGGCGAGTCGAAGAGGAAGACCGGCAGGAAGAAGAGCAGCGCGGTGGCCTGCAACGCCAGAGCCTGCCACGGCCGTTCGGCAGCAGGCCGGCGCAGCACCTGCACCGCCCCGTAGCCGGCAGCCGCCGCGAACAGGCCCGCTGCGACCGGAAAGAACGCGTCGAGCCGCGGCAACGGACCGGCGATCTGCAGCAGTTCCGGACGACACAGCAGCCCGGCGATCCCGGCAACCCCGGCGACGTTGATCGCGGCCCGCTCCCCGCGCCGCAGCGAACCCGCGCCGTAGGCGACGGACGCGAGTGCGGCCAGGCCGAGGTTCTGTTTCTGGAAATGGAAGAACTGCCAGGCGAAGAAGGCGAGCAGGAGCAGCGCGAACGGCCCCTGCGGCACCAGCGCGCCCAGCACCGCCGTGACCACGACCAACCCCACCGGCGCGACCACGTACCGCACCCGCCGGGCGAGCATGAACCGCCGCACCGCCGGGACCGTCCAGAACCAGGCGCTGCTGGCCACATGGACCGACGATCCGAGGAAGAGCAGCCCGCCCAGGGTCGCCCCCTCGGGCGCGTCCGACGCAGGAGCAGCGACCACCGCCGCCACCAGCGAACCGACCGTCAGCAGCAGAACGCCCCACAGCCACGCGTCGCGTGGCGCGGTGTCAGCGGAGGGTTCGAGGACTGCTGCCATGGCGCGAGCATAGGACCCCGCACCGACAAGCGACGCAGCGGGAACACCTGGTGGACATGTGGGGAACCGGCGGAGATACCGAAAGTGTCCCTTCTTACCGCCTCACCCTCGAACGCCCGGAAAGAGTGCAATCCATACGGGTCTCTCACGATCCGCGCCCCTTCCCCTCGTATCATCATTGCGCAGGTTCTTCTCAGCCGATCCGGCGACGCCTCACGGCGTCCGCCAAGGACCAGGACAGTCAAGGCACAGGTGGGGCACGGGTGGGGGACAGAAATGCTCACCGTGCTTCGCCCGGCGTTCAGTCCTCGGTCGGGCTGAGGACATCCCGGCCTACTACTCATGTCGCTGGCGCTGCGCCGACCCGGCACGACCCGAGCACGCCCCAGCAACTCGCAGCAGCCATAAGCCCGCGACGAGGAGACCTTCTGTGACCCGACGTACCCTCCGCCTTGCGGCCGTCCTCGGATCCGTCGGCATGCTCGGCGGGGCGTTCTTCGCCCAGGCCGTGGCGTCCCCGATCCACAAGACCCCCGCGCCGCCGCAACAGCACGTGCTGCTGATATCCGTCGACGGCCTCCACCAGACGGACCTGGCCTGGTGGACCGCCCGGTACCCGCACTCGGCGCTGGCCCGCCTGGTCGCCGGCGGCACCGAGTACACCCACGCGCAGACCACCGTCCCGTCGGACAGCTTCCCCGGCATGGTGGCCCAGTTCACCGGTGGCGGCCCGGGCACGACCGGCGTCTACTACGACGACACCTGGAACGCGGACCTGCTGCCCGCTGGGACCACCGACTGCAAGGGCGTCAAGCCCGGCGCCGAGGTCGACTTCACCGAGGACCTGGACAAGAACAAGGCCAGCATTGACGCGGGCCAGGGTCTCAAGGGTCTGCCGGGCTCGATCCTGAAGATGACCGGCACCCCGCAGACGCTGATCAACCCGCGCACGCTGCCGGTCGACCCCAAGACCTGCAAGCCGGTCTACCCGCACTCCTACCTGCAGACCAACACCGTCTTCGAGGTCGCCCAGAGCTCCGGCCTGCGCACCGCCTGGTCGGACAAGCACGCGGCCTACGAGGTCCTCGACGGCCCGACCGGCACCGGCATCGACGACCTGTTCACGCCGGAGATCAACTCGGACGCCAACGGCTACCCGGCGGGCAACGACTGGACCACGGACAACAAGGCCACCGAGCAGTACGACACCTACAAGGTCCAGGCCGTCCTCAACGAGATCGACGGCTACAACCATCAGCACACCACCTGGGTGGGCACGCCTGCCGTCTTCGGCATGAACTTCCAGGCCGTCTCCACCGCGCAGAAGCTGCCCTCCTCGGACGGCCTCAAGGGCGGCTACACGTCCACCGACGAGCCCGGCCCGCTGCTGCAGAAGAACCTGGCCTTCGTGGACGCCGAGTTGGGCCGAATGACCGCCGAACTGCGCAAGCGCCACCTGGACCGGACGACCACCGTCATCCTGTCTGCCAAGCACGGCCAGTCCCCGACCGACCCCAACGCGCTGACCCGCATCGACGACAGCACGCTGCTGTCCGGTCTCGACGCCGCGTGGAAGAAGGCCCACCCGGGCGCAGGCGACCTGGTCGCCCACTCGGTGGACGACGACGGCATGCTGCTCTGGCTCACCAACCGCTCCAAGGCCGCCACCGACTTCGCCCAGAAGTACCTGCTGGCACAGAGCGGCACCGGGACCGACATCAGCGACAAGCCCAAGGCCTTCACCGCGAGCGGCCTGAGCAAGGTCTACGCGGGCACGGCCGCCGCCAGGTACTTCGGCGTCAAGCCGGGCGACGCGCGCGTCCCCGACCTCTTCGGCATCTCGCAGGACGGCGTCGTCTACACCGGCGGGACCGGCAAGGTGGCCGAGCACGGCGGCGCCCACGCCGACGACCTGGATGTGCCGCTGGTGATCAGCGGCGCCGACGTGCCGAGTGAGGTCGTGGACACCGCCGCGGTGCAGACCAAGCAGATCGCACCGACCATCCTGTCGCTGCTCGGCCTGGACCCGAACTCGCTGGTGGCGGTGGAGAAGGAGCACACCCGGGTGCTGCCCGTCAGCTGACCCGGGGCCGGTCGCGCCGCTGCTCCTGCCCGTCCCAGGCGAGGAGGAGCAGTGCCGCGTCGTCCTTCGGAGCTCCACCGGCGTAGTGCTGGAGGTCACGGTAGAGGCGGTCGAGACCGGCCCCCAGGCCGTCCACCGGACCGCCGCCGTCCTGATCGGCGCCGTCCTGACCGCCGCCCGCCCGGAGCAGCGCCGGGGCGCGCTCCGCCAGCGGGTAGAACTCGCCGCTCGCGTCGCGTGCCTCCACCACGCCGTCGGTGCAGAAGAGCAGCAGGTCGCCCGGCTTGAACGGAACCGTCCACGACTGCGGCCCACCCTGCGCCAACTGGGCGAGTCCGAGCGGGACCCACGGGTCCGGCGGTTCGAGCAGGACCGACCCCCCGTCGGCCAGGACACGCAGCGGCGGGACGTGTCCGCAGTGGATCAGCTCGACCGCGTCGGGTGGCAGGAACTGGGCCAACAGCGCGGTGGTGAACTCGCCGCTGACGGCATGTCGGGCGACGCTGGTCTCCAGTCGACGGGCCACTCCGGCAAGGTCCGGCTCGTCAAAGACCGCCTCCCGGAAGGCTCCCAGCACCAGCGAGGCCATCCGGACGGCGGGCAGCCCCTTTCCCCGCACGTCACCGATCAGTGCCCGCACGCCGAACGGGGTGTCCAGCACCGCGTAGAGATCACCGCCGATCTGGGCCAGGTCGGCGGCCGAGACGTAGCGCGCCGCGACCCGGACCGGTCCGACCTGCGGTTCCGGCGGCGGCAGCAGGGCCAACTGCGCGGCCTCGGCCACGGTCCGCACCGCGACCAGGTCCCGGGTGCGGACGACGCGGAAGTACGAGATCAGCACCGCGGCCAGGGTCAGCGCCGCGTAGGCGATCAGCGTCCCCTCGAAAAGGCGGTGCGACTCACCGCCGTCGAGCCCGTCGTAGTGGGTCAGCAGCACCATCAGCAGCAGGCCGACGCAGCTGCTGACGACCACCTCCAGCGGATAGAGCATCAGCGCCGCCAGCGGCGGGACCACTGACATCAGCGCGGCCAGGTAGGTGTCCCGGCCGGAGAGCAGATCCGCCGCGCAGACGGCGACGATCGCCCCGACCACCGGCAGCAGCCGCTGCCAGAGCGGGGCCTGGAGCAGCGCCGCTCCGTCGTCCAGCGGCGCAGCCGACGGCGCGGAGGCGCCCACCTCCTCCACCGGTCGGATGCTCCTCACAGTGCTGAATCTATAGGAACCCCCTGTAAGGGACATGTCTGAGGATTTCCGCCCCAAACGCCGGAAGTACGGCACAGCGCAGCGGACCGGCCGCGTCGAGCCGCCTCCGGGCATGCCGATCGGGCACGATGCATGCCCTCGACATCCCCTCGGCGTCCTCCCGGCATTTCCCCGGTATTCCCCCGCCTACGTGTACGTCGACGTGGTTCATCTCACGTCCGTCAAGACCTACCTACGGTGGCGTAGGTCACTTCACACAGTGAAGTATCGACGTCATGCCCACATCGCGATCACCCCAGGAGCACGCGCAGATCACCTCCTACGTCGCCCTTGGCGACAGCTTCACCGAGGGGCTGAACGACCCGGGGCCCGACGGCGGCTTCGCCGGGTGGGCCGACCGCCTGGCCCGCATCCTCGCCGAGCAGCGGCCGCGCACCGAGCCCGGGCACTACGACCTGCGCTACGCCAACCTGGCCGTGCGCGGACGGCTGCTGGACCAGATCGCCGCCGAGCAGGCGCCGCAGATCGAGCCGATGCAGCCGGACCTGGTCAGCATCTGCGCGGGTGGCAACGACATCCTGCGACCGGGCAGCGACCCGGACGACGTGGCCGAGCGCTTCGAGCAGGCCGTCCTCCAGGTCAGGCCGCACGCCGGCCGCGTGCTGATCTTCACCGGCTTCGACACCCGGGACACCCCGGTGCTCAAGCACCTGCGCGGCAAGATCGCCACCTACAACGCCCACCTGCGGGCCATCGCCGACCGGCACGACCTGGACGTCGCCGACGTCTGGGCGCTTCGCTCGGCCCGCGACCGCCGCGCCTGGAGCGAGGACCGGCTGCACCTCTCCCCCGAGGGGCACCAGCGCGTCGCCCTGCTGGCCGCGCGGTCGCTCGGGCTGCCCGTCGAGGATCCCGAGGCCCCCTGGCCGCCCACGACCACCCACAGCGCGGCGGAGCAGCGCCGGGAGAACATCCAGTGGGCGCGCGAGTACCTGCTCCCCTGGGTCGGCCGTCGCCTGCGCGGCGAGTCCTCGGGCGACCACGTCGAGCCCAAGCGCCCGGACCTCGCGCCGCTGTAACCGGCAGCGACCCAGCCGCCACACCGAGCCCGCCCCGTCGCCCTGCGCGTCGGGGCGGGCTTTCTGTCACCTGGCGCGACGGGTGGCTACTCTCGGTGCTCGTGGGATTTCGAGCTTCGAACGGCATGCACGGGAATACCCCAGGGGGGTATCGTGTTGTACGGGCCGAAGGTCGAATGGTCCCCTGCAGTTCTTGTCCTGTCAGTTCTTGACCTGCAGTCCTTGTCCTGCAGTCCTTGTCGCTTCCGTTCCGTCCACTCCGCCCAGGAGGCACCCATGACCACCGCCGTCTTCACCGTCACCGGCATGACCTGCGGCCACTGCGAGAAGGCCGTCTCCGAGGAGGTCGGCGCGCTGGCGGGTGTGGTGCAGGTCGCCGCGGACGCCAAGGCCGGCACGGTCACCATCGAGTCCGAGCAGCCGCTGGACGACGCGAGCGTCCGCGCCGCCGTGGACGAGGCGGGCTACGAGCTCACCGGCCGTCAGGCCTGATCGTCCGGTCCGATCCGCGAACGCCCGCGCCGCACGTCCCCGTCGGTCCCTCGCACGCAGCAGGAGGAGGAAGCAGCATGTCCACAGCCACCCCTGGCATAGAACCGGTCGTCGAACGGGTCGAGCTCGCCATCGGCGGAATGACCTGCGCGTCCTGTGCGGCCCGCGTCGAGAAGAAGCTGAACCGGATGGAGGGCGTCACCGCCACGGTCAACTTCGCCACCGAGAAGGCCAGCGTCGCGCACGCGTCCGACGTGGCCGTGGCGGATCTGATCGCCACGGTGGAGAAGACCGGCTACACCGCCGAGATCCCCGCACCCGTCGTTCCCGATCAGGGGACGACTGACGGCGACGCGGCGGCGGACGGTACGACAGAGGACGGCAAGGCGGCGGGCGGCAAGGCGGCGGGCGGTGCGTCCGGGGCGAAGGACGACGAGGCGGCCCGCCTCCGGCACCGGCTGCTGGTCACCGTCGCGCTCAGCATCCCGGTGATCGTCCTGGCCATGGTGCCCGCGCTGCAGTTCCGCAACTGGCAGTGGCTGTCGCTGACCCTGGCCGCGCCGGTCGTGGTCTGGGGCGGTTGGCAGTTCCACAAGGCCGCCTGGACCAACCTCCGGCACGGCGCGGCCACCATGGACACCCTTGTCTCCCTGGGCACCCTGGCCGCCTTCGGCTGGTCCGTCTGGGCGCTCTTCTTCGGCGACGCGGGCATGCCGGGTATGAAGCACGGCTTCGACTTCTCGCTCTCCACGCAGAACGCCTCGTCCACCCTCTATCTGGAGACGGCGGCGGGAGTCACCGCATTCATCCTGCTGGGTCGCTATCTGGAGGCGCGTGCCAAGCGCCGCGCCGGCTCGGCTCTGCGCGCTCTGCTGGAGTTGGGGGCCAAGGACGTGGCCGTGCTGCGCGACGGCCGTGAGGAGCGCATCCCGATCGGACGGCTCGTCCTCGGCGACCGCTTCGTGGTCCGCCCCGGCGAGAAGGTCGCCACCGACGGACGCGTGGTCGAAGGCAGCTCGGCGGTCGACGCCTCCCTGCTGACGGGCGAGTCCGTCCCGGCCGAGGTCGGCCCGGGCGACGAGGTCACCGGAGCGACGGTCAACTCCGGCGGCCGACTGGTCGTCGAGGCGACCCGCGTCGGCGCCGACACCCAACTGGCCCGGATGGCCGTCCTGGTCGAGCAGGCACAGAGCGGAAAGGCCGCGGCGCAGCGCCTGGCCGACCGGATCTCGGCGGTCTTCGTCCCGACGGTGCTGCTCATCGCGCTGGCGACGCTGGGCGTCTGGCTGGCCGTCAGCGGCAGTGCGACGGAGGCGTTCACCGCCGCCGTGGCCGTGCTGATCATCGCCTGCCCCTGCGCACTCGGCCTGGCCACGCCGACCGCGCTGATGGTCGGCACCGGTCGCGGGGCGCAGTTGGGCATCCTGATCAAGGGTCCCGAGGTACTGGAGTCCACCCGTCAGGTCGACACCGTCGTCCTGGACAAGACCGGCACCGTCACCACCGGCCGGATGGCCCTGATCGGCGTCCACCCCGCGAACGGCGTCGACGAGGCGCTGGCGCTGCGCCTGGCCGCAGCGGTCGAGCACGCCTCCGAGCACCCGATCGCGGCGGCGATCGCGGCAGCGGTGCCCGAGCCGGCGGCGGTCGAGAGCTTCCGCAACGTCCCCGGCCTCGGGGTCGAGGGCGTCGTGGACGGTCACGCGGTGGTCGCCGGACGCGAACGGCTGCTCACCGACTGGTCGATGACGCTGCCGCCCGAGCTGCTCTCAGCAAAGGGGGCGGCCGAGACGGCGGGCCGTACAGCAGTCCTGGTCGGCTGGGACGGCGCGGCGCGCGCGGTCCTGGAGGTCGCGGACACCCCGAAGCCGACCAGCGCCGAGGCGATCAGTCGCCTGCGCGCGCTGGGCCTCACCCCGGTCCTGCTGACCGGGGACAACGCAGCGGTGGCACGGTCGGTCGCGGCGGAGGTCGGCATCGACGCCGACCAGGTGATCGCGGAGGTGCTCCCCGAGGACAAGGCGAGCGTGGTCGCCAGGCTCCAGGCCGAGGGCCACACGGTCGCCATGGTCGGCGACGGCGTCAACGACGCCGCCGCGCTCGCCCAGGCCGACCTCGGCCTGGCCATGGGCACGGGCACGGACGCCGCGATCGAGGCGGCCGACCTCACCCTGGTCCGCGGTGACCTGCGGTCGGCAGCGGACGCCATCCGCCTGTCCCGACGCACGCTCGCCACGATCAAGGGCAACCTCTTCTGGGCCTTCGGCTACAACGTCGCAGCCCTGCCGCTGGCAGCCTTCGGCCTGCTCAACCCGATGATCGCGGGCGCGGCGATGGCGTTCTCCTCGGTCTTCGTCGTCACCAACAGTCTCCGCCTCCGGCGTTTCCAGGCCGAGGCCTGAGCGCCGTAGGCAGTTTCTTCGCTCCCGCAGGCGGGTTGCACCATCCAGGGGCGCGGGGGGGGGGGGGGGGGGGGGGGGGCCCCCCCCCCCCCCGGGGGGGGGCGGGGGGGGTGGGCAGAACGAAGCGCCCCGGGCGGGGGGCGGGG